>DWWQ01000013.1 GCA_019119615.1 Candidatus Alistipes stercoravium
TCGAAGAACATGCCCAAGTTCAACTCGATCTCCATTTCGGGTTACCACATGCAGGAGGCAGGCGCCACGGCCGACATCGAGCTGGCCTACACGCTGGCCGACGGTCTGGAGTACCTCCGCGCAGGTATCAACGCCGGCATGTCGATCGACGCCTTCGCACCGCGTCTGTCGTTCTTCTGGGCCATCGGCATGAACCACTTCATGGAGATCGCCAAGATGCGTGCCGCGCGCATGCTCTGGGCCAAGATCGTCAAGCAGTTCGACCCGAAGAACCCCAAGTCGCTGGCCCTGCGTACCCACTCGCAGACCTCGGGATGGTCGCTTACGGAGCAGGATCCCTTCAACAACGTGGCCCGTACGGCCATCGAGGCCATGGGCGCCGCTCTGGGACACACCCAGTCGCTGCACACCAACGCCCTCGACGAGGCAATCGCCCTGCCGACCGACTTCTCGGCCCGCATCGCCCGCAACACGCAGATCTACATCCAGGAGGAGACCAACGTCTGCCGGGAGATCGACCCGTGGGCAGGTTCCTACTATGTGGAGTCGCTCACCAACGAGATCGCACACAAGGCCTGGGAGCACATCCAGGAGATCGAGAAGCTCGGCGGTATGGCCAAGGCCATCGAGACGGGTATTCCGAAGATGCGTATCGAGGAGGCTGCGGCCCGCAAGCAGGCCCGCATCGACTCGGGCGCCGAGAAGATTATCGGCGTGAACGAATACCGTCTGGAGAAGGAGGCCCCGATCGACATCCTCGCCGTGGACAACACCGCCGTACGCGAGAGCCAGATCAAGCGTCTGAAGGAGCTGCGCGCTTCGCGCGACGAGGCCGCCGTGAAGAAGGCGCTCGAGGCCATCACCGAGTGCGTGAAGACCAAGCAGGGCAACCTGCTCGAGCTGGCCGTCGAGGCTGCGAAGGTCCGCGCCACGCTGGGTGAGATCTCCGACGCCTGCGAGGTGGTCGTAGGCCGCTACAAAGCCGTTATCCGTTCCATTTCAGGTGTATATTCGTCAGAAGTGAAAAACGACAAATCGTTCGAGCGCGCCAAGGAGTTGTGCGCCGAATTCGCCAAGAAAGAGGGCCGTCAGCCGCGCATCATGATCGCCAAGATGGGTCAGGACGGCCACGACCGCGGTGCCAAGGTCGTAGCTACGGGTTATGCCGACATCGGCTTCGACGTCGATATGGGCCCGCTGTTCCAGACCCCCGAGGAGGCCGCCAAGCAGGCCGTCGAGAACGACGTGCACATCGTCGGCGTTTCGTCGCTGGCCGCCGGACACCTCACGCTCGTGCCGCAGCTGATCGCCGAGCTGAAGAAACTCGGCCGCGAGGACATCATCGTCATCGTCGGCGGTGTCATTCCTCACCAGGATTACGACGAGCTCTACCGCGACGGTGCCGCCGCCATCTTCGGCCCCGGTACGCCGATCGCCACGGCAGCCATCAAGATACTCGAGATTCTCCTCGAGGAGTAATCCTCCCGGAGCCATTCATGCAAAGCGCCCCCGGACCCGAGGTCCGAGGGCGCTTTTTTCATGGCCGAAAAGGCCGAGAGAGTTCCGGAAGACTACCGGCAGGCCTCCAGAATGCGGCGGGCCATCGCACCGTCCACATTGCCGGCCTCGCCGTAGTGCACGCCCAGGGCGTTAAAGCGGCGCTCGATCTCGGCAATCGTCTCCTCGCCGATACCCTCTTCCGAAAGACGCGTTGAAAGGCCCAGCGAGCGGAAGAAGGCCTCGGTGCGGGCCAGCGTCTGTTCGACCCGCTCCTCTTCGCTGCCCTCCGCAATGCCCCAGATGCGTTCGCCGTACTGCAGCAGCTTTCCGCGCTTCTGCTCGCGCAGCGTACTGAGCGTGCCGTTGATGACGATCGCCAGCGTCGCGCCGTGCGTCAGCCCGTGCAGGGCCGTCAGTTCGTGGCCGATCATGTGGGTCGCCCAGTCCTGCGTAACGCCCATGGCGATCATGTCGTTCAGCCCCAGCGTGGCACCGAGCATGTACTCCGACATCACGTCGTAGTCGCGCGGCTCGGCCAAGGCGCGGGGTACGATCTCCACGATCGTATGGAGGATGCCTTCGGCCCAACGGTCCATCAGGCGCGACTGTCCGGGGGTGGTCATGTACTGCTCGAGCACATGGACAAAGGTATCCGACAGACCGCAGGCGATCTGCCGCGTCGGGAGCGAAAACAGCGTCTCGGGATCGAGGATCGAGAAGACGGGATAATTGCCGTAGAAGGCGAACTTCTCCTTCGTTTCATAACGCGAGATGACGGCTCCGCTGTTCATCTCGGAGCCTGTGGCCGACATGGTCAGCACGGTGGCCAGCGGCACCGTATGTTCGGCCCGACCCTTCCGCACGATATCCCAGGCATCGCCGTCGTAGAGCAGGCCCGCAGCGATGAGCTTCGTGCCGTCGATCACCGAACCGCCGCCCACGGCCAGCAGGAAATCGACTTTGCGCTCCTTGCCCAGCGCGATAGCCTTCCGCAGCGTCTCGACCGAAGGATTGGGTTCGATACCCCAGAACTCGACGAAGTCGCGGCCCGCGAGGGCGGCAACCACCTGATCGTAGACACCGTTGCGCTTGACACTGCCGCCGCCGAAAGTAATCATGATCCGCTTATCGGCGGGAATGAGCGTTCCGAGACGGGCAATCTGGCCCTTGCCGAAGATCAGCTTCGTGGGGTTGTGATAAATGAAGTTTTTCATGGTATCTGCTGATTATGAAAAAAAATGTAAGACAATCTGCCATCCGCGGCGACTCCGCATGAACCGACATCCGATGCCGCCACATGGATCAAAGATACGAAATCCGCGAGGAAAAAGAAAACCCCGGAGCGCTTTTCAGCCTCCGGGGTTTCATATCGGTCGGCGCGGTCCGCTGGGGCCACGGCCAAACGAATCCGTTAGAAATATTTGCCGCGCAGATCCTCGATCTTGGCCATCTGCTGGATGGCAGGGAGGAAGAACTGCTGAGCCATGCTCTCATACATGGCCTGGGCACGCACCTTCTCGCCCTCGGCATTCTGCTTCTCGGCATTCTGGATATCCCCCACCTCAACGACGAAGACACCCGAAAGACCCTTCACGGGAGCCGATACGACACCCTTGTCCGACGAGGTGATCGTTCCGACGACACGCGGCTCGAAACCGATACCCTCGAGGTAGAACGACGAGAAGGTTACGTCCTTGAAATCCGAAACCTCCGAACCGAGGCTGGCAGCCTGCTCGGCAAGGGTCGAACCGGCAAGGTCCTTGACGATATAGTCGTATTTCTTGTCGCGGAGTACCTGGGCACGAAGCTGGGCCTCCACCTTCTCCATCGAAGCGTAGTCTTCATTATCGACAGCGGTCAGCATGGCGATCACATAATCCTTGCCGACGGTGAAGATCTCCGAGACGTCGCCCGGCTCGGCACCATAGGCCCAGCGTACAACATCGCGCGAATCTTCCACACCACGCAGGGTTCGTTCCCCCTGGTTGATGACAGCGACACGGGGCGTTACGGCAGCCTCCGAAGCAGCGGCAGCAAAAGCCTCCGAAGAACCTTTGGCATTGACCATGAACGAACCGGCGTTGTTATGCACGTTCCGACGCGTATCGGCCGAAGCCTCCACGGGATAGGTGATCGACGCGATCTGGTAATGTTTCGAGGGCTTGTCGGCGCGATATACCTGCATGAGCTGGATCGTCTCGCCCGAAGCGATCTTCACGATATCGCCCGCCTTGGCGTTGCCGAGCGTCTCGGCAAACTCGCCGACGAAGGCCGAGAAAGGCATCACGCCGACCTCGCCGCCGTTGGCGGCCGTAGCGTCATATACCGAATAGCGGGCTGCGGCCTGGGCGAAATCACCGCCGCTGCGCAGCGCCGTCAGCAGGCTGTCGGCCAGCTTCTCCTCGGTATAGGGGAGTACGATATGGCGCAGACCGAGCGAGTCGGGAGCCTCCTTAACCGCCAGCACGCGGGCCATCGTCCACTCGTTGTTCTTCAGCACGGGACCATAGGTCTTGCCTGCCGCCAGCGCCTCGGCCTCATCCTCGGGAAGCTGGGCTGCCGAGACGAAGTTGTCGGCGATACCGCCGTTGCGGTTGGTGCGCACGAAATTCTTCAGCTCCTCGGTAGCGGCAAACTCCTGGCCGACCTCCATGACAGTCTTCTCGAGCTTCAGCAGGTCTTCGTCCGTGGGAGCAACCTCGAATACGACATAGGAGATCGTACGCGACGGCGTCTGACGGAAGAGGTCCTTGTGGCTGTTGTAGTAAGCCTTCATGTCGGCACTCGTGATCTGGAAGAGCGAATCGGGAACATCCGTATACTTCTTGCCTGCCCACTTGCCCGCGAAGGAGTCGTTTGCGGTCTTGACACCCCGCTCCACCTCGAGCGCATTTACGAAGACACCGCCCTTGACCAGGCCGAAATACTTCTGGATCTCACGCTCCGTACGGGCCTGCTCGTTAAGCTGGGCCCACACCTGTGCGGCCTGAGGATTGGTCTCGGCCTGTGCGAGGAACTCCGATACGGCAGCGACGTTAAAGGCACCCGTACGCGGGTCGGAGAAGGCGCTGTAGAAGGCCTGCGTCGGCTGCTTGCCGCTGGCCATGGCCATACGCTCGGGCTCCGTAACGCGCAGTCCCAACTTTCCGAAACCGGGCGTCAGCACATATTTCGAGATCAGCGACTGCCAGGCGGCATTGGCCAGCATGGCGGCCTGCTGCTCGTCGCTCTCCTGAGCGCCGCTCTGCGTCTTGATCTTCTCGTACTGATCGTAATACTCCGAATAATGGATCTTCTCTCCGTCGATCACACCGACTTTGGGATCGTTGCCCGAAAAGCCCATTTCTGTTTTCAAAGAGAGAATGAATGCCAAGAGGGCAAGGGCGATAATGATCGAAAGCACGATGCCGAACTTGGTGCGTAACTTGTTTAGACTTACCATATAAATTGTTAATTATTCGTTTTGTTTCAAAAGATCAGCCAAAGGTAGTAAAATTAATTGTAAAAACGACAAGAAGCGCAGAAAAATACGTCCCGGGACTCATGACACTCCGCCCGGGCGGGATTTCGCTCCGGGAATCGCCCCGTCCGGTTCCGGGATCAGATCTTCTTCACCCGCGCCAGCTCGATCCGTGAACGGGTCGTACGCAGGATACGCAGCTGCAGCGAGCCGATGACAACCGTTTCACCCGTCGTCGGGATTCCCTCATAATTGTAGATGATGAATCCGGCCAGCGTGTCGTACTCCTTGCTCTCCTCGATACCCAGATCGTATTTTTCGTTGAGATATTTCACCTCCAGACGGCACGAGAGGACGTATTCGTTCTCCCCCACCTGCTTCTCGACCAGTTCCGAGACGTCGTGCTCGTCCTCGATCTCGCCGAAGATCTGCTCGAGGACATCCTCCAGCGAGATTACGCCGGCCGTGCCGCCGAACTCGTCGATCACCACGGCAATGTTCGAACGGTGCTTGATGAAATTCTCGAGCATCGCCTGCAGGGGCATCGTCTCGGGAACGAAATTGACCTCCATCATCACGTCGGCAATCTGCGCGGGCCGCGTGAAGAGGCTCTTCGAATTGACATAGCCGATGATGTTGTCGATGGACTTGCGCCAAACGAAGATGCGCGAAAACTTCGACTCGACGAAGCGCTGCGTCAGCTGCTTGATCGTCGTGTCGCCGATATCCACCGCCTCGACATCGATACGCGGGACCATGCAGTCCCTCACGCGCAGGTCGGCGAAGTCCAGTGCATTCTGGAAGAGTTTCAGCTCGTTGTCGGGCTCCGCATGCTGCTCCGTATTGTTCGCCTCGAGCAGGGCGGCAAGGTCCTCACGGTTGAAGTTCGGCGTCGTATCCTGATTCTTCACCCGCCGTCCCATCAGGCGCAGGATGCCGTGCGAAAGCAAGGTCGTAAAGCGGGCCAGCGGATAGAGCAGAATGTAGAAGAAGTAGATCACCGGAGCCAGCGCCCGGTAGTAGAAGTTCGGATTGTTCTTGAAGATCGACTTGGGCAGGAACTCGGCGACAAAGATGATGATGAGCGTCGAGACGATCGTATCGAGGGCCACCGATCCGCTCGCGGCCAGCTCCTCCCAATGCAGCCATCCGTAGACCTGCCGCAGAAGAATCGACATGGAGAGCGAATAGACGACCAGGGCGATGTTGTTGCCCACGAGAATCGTCGTAATATACTGGCCCGGGTTGCGGGCGAAGACCGCGGCGATCCGGTCGAACATCCGGCTCTGCTTGCGGTCTATCTCGAGTTTGAGGCGGTTTTTGCTCGTGAAGGCGATCTCCATGCCCGAGAAAAAGGCGGAGAGCAGCAGCATCGCGGCAATCAGTAGAATAACGGACAACATCGGAGTCTAATTTTCAGGGGTCGGATTTTCATCGTCCGCCACGGCCTCGACCGCCTGCGCCTCGTAGGACGCAGGAACAGGCGGCTGCGGTTCGGCGGACACCGTCGCACGGCCTGCGGTCTGCGCCTTGGCAGGTACAGCCGTCGGAACCGGAGTTGCCGCGGCAGGAAGCGGGCGCACCGCGGGAGCCGCACCGTCGGGTGCCGCGGGCTGCGGCTTCGTTGCCGGGGTGGCTGTCTCTCCTTCGGGGGATTTATCGGCAGGCTGCTGCGCCGCGGTCCCATCCGAAGATACGGCCGTCGAATCCTGCACGGTCTTCATCTCCACCTCCATACGCCCCTTCATGCGCCGGAACCGCCACTCCTTGAACGAAGCGTCCGACTCGAAGCCCTCGCCGATAAAGACATCGCGACCGTTGTTCTGCACGATTTTCGAATCGACATTCGAATAGACCTTGTCGGTCTGGGCGTTCCAGAAGAGCTGCTGCGTATAGAGGGTCTTTCCGTCGGATTTCCGGACCACGACATCACCCTTCGCCTCCCACAATTCGCGGTTCTCGTAATAGATGGCATAGTTGGCCGTCAGCACGGCATCGACCGACGTAAGCGAATCGTCCTGATAGGTCGTGATCTTCACGCCCTTGCGGAACTCACGGTAGGGCTCGCGGGCCAGGGTGTAGCCTTCGAGCAGCGGCGTGGTGAAGTGATACGAACGACGCCCGTTACGCGACATGATGACCGACAGGTTGTCGCTGTACTCGGTCATCAGCGTCTCCGCATGGGCATCCGCCTCGGGCTCCTTCTCTCCGCAGGAGAATAGCAAGATAGCACTCCCCGCGAGGGAGAGTGCTACCCGGCCATATTTCATCAGGTTCTTTGCCATCTATATGCGGCGGTGATGTCCGTGCCTTATCGCGGACGCACCGTCGTGGTAACGCCGGCGGCCGTACCGCAGGTAACCGTATACCGTGCTCCGGCCTGCAACTCGTTGAAGAAGCACTCCTCGGAGTTGGGGAAGTTGTTGCGGAAGGTCGAAAGGGCGCTCTTGGCATGCTCGAGGTACTCCGAATCGCTCGGAAGCAGCTCGATAGCCTTTGCCATCGTATCGTAAGCAGCCCAGAAGGTTGCCTGGCCGGCAAAGCCTCCGCAGGCGGCAGCCGAAAGGCCATAGCACTGTGCCAGCACGAAGTAGGGAACGCCGTCCTCGGGATTCAGATCACGCGCCTGACGTGCGGCGGCGGCGGCTTCGGAAACATTGTTGGCGGCAAGGCCCACCAGACCGATGCGCGCGAGGAGTTTCTGACGCTCCGCATCAACCTTCTCGACGGCCAGCGCCTCGTTCAGATAGGACATGGCCTTCGTATAATCGAGCTTCTCCTGGAAGATCTGGGCCAGCGCCAGCGCCGTATTGGCCGACGGCTTCACGGCATAATACTTTTCGGCCGTCGTCAGGAAGAAGTCGCTCGTACACTTCGCACGCGACATCAGCGATACGGCCTGCTCGAGCAGCGCCTCATCGTCGGGAGCGGCGGCCAGGCGAGTGCTGAACAGACGCTCGAGGTTCTCACAGCTGGCGGCACCGCTCAATCCGAAGGCAGCGTTGAACTGATCCTTGAACTCCTTGGCTTCGGGGTGCGTCTCGAAGAAGGGGGTCAGCCGCTCGTACTCGGCGAGCACCTCGTCGGGCATCACCTCGTCGGTATTGCGGTAGTCGTCGCAAAGGTTCGAGAAGTAGGCCACCACGGTCTCGGGATCGGCACTGTTGCCGCCGGCCTCGATCGCCTCACGGAAGAGCTTGCGGATACCGGCACGATCAACGGGTCTGAAGGCGAGATATTCGCGGGCCTTCTGGTCCAGGATGAAGGCGCGGCCCTGCTTGGCGCTGTCGCCGAAATACTCGGCACGCATGTCGTAAATCATCATCAGCGAATCGACGTAGGCATTCTTCTCGTCGTTGCTCTTGGCGCGGTTGATCTTCTGCTTGTAAACATTGGCACCGCGCTGGTAAATGGCTACGGAAGCACCCGGGCAGTTTTTGAGCAGATCGCGCAGGTAGCGGGCCGCAGCATCGTAGTCCCGGTTCTCGTAGGACTCCTTGAGGAAGTTGCTGTTCAGAATATTCTTTTCCCGCTCTTCGGGAGTATCGCCCCACTTCGCATACTGGGGGCCACTGAAATCCTGCTGGGCCATTGCACCAACCGCAAAGAGCATGCAGGCTGCAGAGAGTAAGAATTTAACGTTTTTCATCGGTCAGATTAATTTTTGTGCGTTGAATATTGTTGTCTTGTCGAAATTCATCCGTCAATCGTATTTCGGGCGCGAGAACCAGTACTCACCGTTCTCCTGAGCCCCGGCGAAGAGCGAGAAGCCCACGGCAATCTTGAAATACTGCTGCCGCACGAGACCTGCCCGTTCGGCTATGTTGTAGCCGCGGCGTCCGTACTCGACACCCACGTCGATCGCCGAAATCGCCCACAGCTTCACGGGAATGCCGAATCCGGCGGTTACGGCATACTGGGCAAGACGGTCTCCGTTGAAAGTCTGATTATGATATCCGTAACGGAAACCGGCGCGGTAGGACCAGCGCTTGAGGAAACTGCGCACATCGTAACGCGAAGGAGTGTACTCCACACCCGCCTTGAAGGTACTCGTATTGGTGTAGGCCACCTTGTAGGAGGTCCGTTCCGAACCGCTGACACCCGTCATCTCGAAGTCCGTATTGCTGTCGCCCCAGTTCTGATAGACGTAATCCACGCCGAGCGCCCACTTGGCCGTCTGATAATAGACGCCCGTCGAGAGCTGACGCGGCAGCACCATGGGCAGATGCATCTCATCGTTCTTGACCGAGGTGCTGTAGATGTCGCCGATATAGATCCGCTTCGTTACCTCGGGATTCAGATCGCCGCCGATATCGAACGCGGCCCCGATGGTCAGGATCCGCTTGCGGTTCATGATGGGGCTCCACTGTACGCCGACCTGTCCCTTGACGCTCGAAATGGTGTAGGTATCGATACCCACCGACGAGGTGAAGGTGCCTTCGCCCGTAATGGCCGTCGGGGTCATCGTGAAATTCCGGTCGATATCGCCCCAATAGTACTGCGCGGCCACACCGATCGAGAAGTTCTTGAAGACCTCCCAGCCCAGGCCCAGTTTCACCTCCGTTACGTCGCCTTCGCCCTGGTAGGTGTACTGCACGCGGCCGACATTGCCCCAGACGGGATCCGACGGGTCGTACTCATGGTAGTACTTCGTACGGTAACCCACCGAACTGTACGGGGTCAGGCTGAAGCCCAGGCCCAGTTTCTTGGCAACGGGCATCTGGAAAGCGATGTCGTGGAAATTGAACGTATTGTAGGCCGTATGTTTCGACTCTCCCGCTACGGTCTGCGAATTGTAATAGTTCTGCCCCTCGAGCCCGAAGCTGAAGAGAAAGGACTTTTGCGGAATGGAGCTGTATGCCGCGGGGTTGAGCAGATTGACCACTCCCGTCGAACGCATCGCGACACCCACGCCACCCATCGAACGCATCGACAACGTTCCCGGCGTATTCTGTTCGCCGATGCCGTACATCGTATAGGGAGAAAAAGCGTTGATGCTGCTCGTCTGCGCCCCGGCTGCAACGGGTAAAAAGGCTGCAACCCCCACAAGAAGTTTAACCAAGGTGTTCTTCACTCGCATTGTACTCTAAAATTCTATTCAATCCGCAAAAGACGAGATTACAATTTGCAAATATCGTATTTTTAATTCTTTTCGCAAAGAATTTCGCATCTCCTCCGGTAAAAATTACACACAAATTCTCAAATTCCGCCTCCAGACGGGCCATATAGCCTTCGATCTCGAAGGTCAGGGCATTCATCACCCCGAAGCGGATGGCCTCCCCGGTCGAACGTCCCACAAGGGACTGGCAATCCGTCGCTTCGCACAGCGGCAGCGATGCCGTATATTCGTGCAGCGCCCGGAACCGCATGGCTACGCCGGGCGAAATGCACCCGCCGAGAAAGACGCCTTCGGCCGAAACGACATCCAGCGTTACCGCCGTACCGAAATCGACGATCAGCGCATTGCGCCCCGGGTAGAGCGTCGCGGCTCCCACGGCGGCGGCCAGCCGGTCGCGGCCCAGCGTTTCGGGTGTCCGGTAGGCGTTTCCGATCGGCACGGGCGTCGCGGGCGTGAACTCCAGCAGACGGTCCGTATGCCGGCGAACCGTCTCCACAAGGGCGGGCATCGCCCCGCGCGTGGAGGCCACGATGGCCCGTTCGGCCCGTCCGCCCTGCAGCAACGCGGCGAAATCCTCCTCCCGAGGCTCCTCGACAACGTGTTGGCGCACCAGTTCACCGTGCTCGAAAACGGCAAACTTGACCAGCGTATTGCCTATGTCCACAACAAGGTTCATAGTTCGCGCAGGGTTTTGTATGCCTCTTCGACGTCCTTGATATTCCTAACGGTCATCGCCAGCCGATTATTGTGCTGCTTGAGCACGAAACGGTCGGGATGCCGCGTAACCCCCTGCAGCAGCTGCATGAAAACCTCGCTCTTGTAATAGGGCGACTGCTCCTCGCCCACGAAGT
Source organism: Candidatus Alistipes stercoravium (assembly GCA_019119615.1). Taxonomy (GTDB): domain Bacteria; phylum Bacteroidota; class Bacteroidia; order Bacteroidales; family Rikenellaceae; genus Alistipes; species Alistipes stercoravium. The sequence continues at coordinate 10,931 of DWWQ01000013.1, forward strand.
GGACGATCATGAGTCCGTTCTTGACCTTCACGCGCTCCATGCCGAGGCGGATCGCCTCCCAGCGCAGGCGCACGACGTTCAACAACTCCTTCGCGGCACGCGGCAGCGGTCCGAAACGGTCCGCAAGGCGGCTTTCGAAGGCCTCGAGCGCCGCCTCGTCCTTCGTCGAGTCGAGTTCGCGGTAGAGCTTCAGACGCTCGGCCTGCTGGGCGACGTAGTCGTCCGGCAGCGACGCCTCGACCTCGATTTCGATATGGGCGTCGTCGATGAAGGCCATCCGCTCGACCACCTGCTGCTCGCCGGCGTCGAGGCCCGGGACCTGCAGCCCCTCGGCCCGCAGCTCGGCGATCGCCTCGTTCATGATCTTCTGATAGGTTTCGAAACCGATGTCGGCGATAAAGCCGCTCTGTTCGGCGCCGAGCAGGTTGCCCGCGCCGCGGATATCGAGGTCCTGCATGGCGATGTTGAAGCCCGACCCGAGGTCCGAGAACTCCTCGATGGCCCGCAGGCGGCGCCGGGCATCGGACGTGAGCAGCTCGTCGGGCGGCGAAAGCAGGTAGCAGTAGGCCTTCTGGTTCGAACGGCCGACACGGCCGCGCAGCTGGTGCAGGTCGCTCAAACCGAAGTTCTGGGCGTTATCGACAATGATCGTATTGGCGTTGGGAATATCGATGCCGTTCTCGACGATCGTCGTCGAGAGCAGCACGTCGAACTCCCCGTAGATGAAGTCCATGATGAGCTTTTCGAGCTGTTCGGCGGGCATCTTGCCGTGGCCGACGCCCACGCGGGCCTTCGGGCAGAGGCGTGTGATCATCCCCTGGAGGGTCAGCAGGTCCTCGACGCGGTTGTGGACGAAATAGACCTGGCCGCCGCGCGCCAACTCGGTTTCGATGGCATCGCGGATGATCTCCTCCGAGAAGACGTGCGACTCGGTGAGGATCGGCTGCCGGTTGGGCGGCGGCGTGGAGATGACCGACAGGTCGCGCGAACCCATGAGCGAGAACTGCAGCGTCCGCGGGATGGGCGTCGCCGTGAGGGTCAGCGTATCGACCGAGACGCTCATCTCGGTGAGCTTCTCTTTGGCCGCCACGCCGAATTTCTGCTCCTCGTCGATAATCAGCAGCCCCAGATCGCGGAAACGGATCTGCTTGCCCAGCATCTTGTGCGTGCCGATCAGGATGTCGATCTTGCCGGCCGCAAGCTCCTCGCAGATCTGCCGCACCTCCTTTGCGGACTTCGTCCGGTTGAGATACTCCACACGCACGGGAAAGTCGCGCAGCCGCTCGCTGAAGGAGCGGTAGTGCTGCAGGGCAAGGATCGTCGTCGGGACGAGCACGGCCACCTGCTTGCCGTCCACCGCGGCCTTGAAGGCGGCGCGGATCGCCACCTCCGTCTTACCGAAGCCCACGTCGCCGCAGACCAGGCGGTCCATCGGCTGGTCGGACTCCATGTCGCGCTTGACGGCTGCCGTCGCGGCCTGCTGGTCCGGGGTATCCTCCCAGCGGAAAGACGCCTCGAGCTCGTGCTGCAGGTAGCTGTCCGGCGAGAAGGCAAAACCCTTCGAGGCCTTGCGCTTGGCATAGAGGGCGATGAGCTGGCGCGAAATGTCCTTGACGGCCTTTTTCGTGGCACTCTTGAGCTTCTGCCAGGCGCCGTTGCCCAGCTTGTAGATCTTCGGCGGCTCGCCGTCGCCGGACTTGTAGCGTGAGATGCGGTGCAGCGAATGGACATTCACGAAGAGCACGTCGCCGTCCTTGTAGACCAGCTTGATCGCCTCGTGCACCTTGCCGTTCTCGTTGATCTTCACCAGCCCGTCGAAACGCCCCACGCCGTGGTCGATATGCACGACATAGTCGCCCGGGCGCAGCTGGTTCAGCTCGGCGACGGTCATCTGCTCGTCGCGCCGGATCTCGCCGTTGATGCGGTAGCGCTGGTAGCGGTCGAAGATCTGGTGGTCGGTATAGAGGCACAGCTTCAGGTCGTTGTCCACGAAACCCTCGTGCAGCGTGATCGCAAGCGGGCGTACGACGGCCTGCCCCCGGCCGATCTGATGGAAGATGTTCTCCAGACGCTCGATCTGCGCCTTGTTTTCCGAAAGGATGTAGGTCTCGTAGCCGCGCAGGGTGTTGCGGATCATATCGTCGGCCAGCAGTTCGAAGTTCTTGTTGAACTTCGGCTGCGGCGCCGTCGAGAAGGGAATCTTCGCCGTGGCGGGACGCTCCGGGAGGTTGTCGCGCAGCAGGAAAATACGCATCGGGGCCATGTCCGCAAGCAGGCAGTTGCGGCTCGTGAGCAGGCGGTCGATCTGCTCGGGCTGCTCCAGGTCCGAGAGGGTTTTGCGCCGCACGTCGTTCACGCGGCGCAGCACATAATCGGCATCGTAGAACCAGCAGGCGGCCTCACCGCCGGCAAAACGCAGCAGCGAGACGCGCTCGTCGCCCTGCGCCGAGGCATTCATGTCGGGGATGATCTCCACGCGTTCGAGCTTGTCGGCCGAAAGCTGGCTGGAGATGTTGAACCGCCGGATCGAATCGACCTCGTCGCCGAAGAAATCCAGACGGTAGGGTTTGCTCTCCGAGAAGGAGAAGACATCGACGATACCGCCGCGCACGGAGTACTGCCCGGGCTCGTAAACGAAATCCACGCGGGTGAAGGAGGCGCTTTCCAACTCCTGCACGAGCACCTCGATCGAAATGCGGTCGCCGACACCGACCGATATGGTTTGCCGCTGCAGCACCCCGGCATCCACGACGCGCTCGGCCAGCGCCTCGGGGCAGGTGCAGACCACCAGGTAACCCTTGCCGTCGAAGGCCCGCAGGGCATGCATCGTGGCCGTACGCTGCACGACGCCCTGGGCATCCTCGACCCCGTTGGCCGCGGAGTGCTTGTAGGCCGAAGGGAAGAAGAAGACGCGCGACTCGTCGAGCAGGTTGTAGAAGTCGTTCAGCAGGTAGGCTGCAGCGTCGCGGTCCTCGGCAACGAAGATATGCACGCCTCCCGTGCGGGCCACGGCCGCCGCCGCATAAAACGAAAGCGCCCCGCCGACCAGCTCTTCGAGATGGACGGTCGTGCGCTCGTTGCGGTATTCGCGGCACAGCTTGCCGAGGTTCTTCGAGCCTGCGGCGAACTGCGCCATCTGCTCGCGGGAGGTTGCCATGGGCTATTTTTCGATCAGGTCGTTGTCCTTGCGGTCGTGATAGTGCACCTCGATGATACCCGTACTCTGATCCTCGGCGATCTCCAGCCGCACTTTGTATTTCCACTCCCACCGGCGCCGCAGCGACCAGAAGCCCTTGCGCAGGAAAGCTGCCACATAGGGGCTTACGACCAGCTTGATGTATTTGTGTCCCCGGTCCTCGGTGAGGAACGAGATCTGATTCTCGATCTTCTTGTCCAACAGCACCGTAGGCTCGATCTTGCCCGTGCCGTTGCAGGTCGGGCAGACATCCGAGACGCTCTCCACGGCCACGGGGCGCACCCGCTGGCGCGTGATCTGCATCAGACCGAACTTCGTCAGCGGCAGCACCGTATGCTTGGCCTTGTCGGTGGCCATCAGCTTGACCATCTCGTCGTAGAGCGCCTGCTTGTTCTGCGCCTTGTGCAGGTCGATGAAGTCGATGATGACGATGCCGCCCAGGTCGCGCAGACGCAGCTGGCGGGCGATCTCCTTCGCGGCGGCCAGGTTCACGTCCATGGCCGTCTGCTCCTGGTTGTCCTCGGCCTTCGTGCGGTTGCCGGAATTGACGTCGATGACATTCATGGCCTCCGTGCGCTCGATGATCAGGTAGGCGCCGCGCTTGAGCGACACATACTTGGCAAACAGCGACTTGATCTGCTTCGAGATATCGAAGTTGTCGAAGATGGGGACCGTGCCCTTGTAGAGCTTGACGATCTTCACCATCTCGGGGTCGATCACCTTGACGTAGTTGCGGATCTCGTTGTAGAGCGCCTCGTCGTCCACGGCGATCTGCGAGAAGGAGCCGTTGAGCGAGTCGCGGATGATCGTGTTGGCGCGGTTCATCTCGCTCATGAGCTGCGCCGGAGCCGTACTCTTGCGGATCGCAGCTACGGTCTTGCGCCAACGGTCGATCTGCGTCTGGATGTCGTGTTCGATATCCTCGTCCTTGGCCTCCATGGCCGCCGTGCGGATGATGACGCCGAAATTCTTCGGGAGCACCGCCGCGGCGATGCGCTTCAGCCGCTTCTTCTCCTCGGCCGAACGGATCTTCTGCGAGAGGAACACCTTCGAGGAGAAGGGCACCAGCACGACGTTGCGGCCGGCAAGCGATATGTCAGCCGTCAGGCGCGGCCCCTTGGTCGAGATGGCCTCCTTGGCCACCTGCACCATGATCTGCTGACCGACCTGCAGGTAATCGCCGATCTTGCCGCCCTTCTCCACCGCCGGTTCGAGCTTCATGGTCTCGGCACGCAGGCCCCGTTTGCCGGGCAGCTGCGAGGCGGCGAGTTTCTGCATCGACGGGAACTGCGGTCCCAGGTCGAGGTAGTGGATAAAGGCGTCCTTTTCGTGTCCTATATTGACGAATGCCGCGTTGAGTCCCGGCATGATCTTGCGCACCTTGCCCAGATAGATGTCTCCCACGGAGAAGCCCGTCTGGCACTGCTCCTTGTTGAGCTCGACGAGCACCTTGTCCTCGCACAGGGCAATGGTTATCTCGGCAGGTGTAACGTTGATGATTAATTCTCTGTTCATGTATCGTGGTCGGCGCTCCGGACCGCGGAACGAGCGGGGAGCGCGATAAAAAAGGGTATTGGGCCGCCTGTTGGTGGTGGAGGGGCGGATAACTCCAAAATCTTCCGTAATCCATGCACCCGGGGTGCTTCCGGCATCGGCCGGCGGTGCAGATTCACCGCCTGATTTTAAAAAGGTAAAGCTAAAAGAGCCAGGGCTCCTTTAGCTTTACCAAACGTTAGCACTAAAGTGCTACCCTACTTTTTCTTATGACGGTTCTTGCGAAGACGCTTTTTACGCTTGTGGGTAGCCATCTTGTGCCGCTTATGCTTCTTTCCGTTTGGCATAATCCTAAAATTTTAGAGGTTCTTGACTTGTTATTTCACCTTCTCTGCGAAGCTCTTGGCGGGCTTGAAAGCAGGAATATTGTGTTCGGGAATGGTAATCGTCGTATTCTTCGAGATGTTGCGGGCAACCTTCTGGGCGCGCTTCTTCACGATGAAGCTGCCGAAGCCACGAAGATAGACATTGTTATTCTGAGTGAGCGACGTCTTGATGCTCTCCATGAAAGCCTCAACGATAGCCTGCACCTGCACTTTCTCAACTCCCGTGCTTTTCGCGATTTCGCTTACGATATCTGCCTTTGTCATAATTATATGGTTTTTATAGAGTTTAACGTGGAATTCGGAGTGCAAATATACACTTTATTTAGATTTCCGCCAATAATCCAACATTTTTTTCACTTTTTTCTCGGGCTTCTTATCGCCACGTTCACAATGCGATAACAAATATCGGGCAAAACGGGTCGAAAAACGGAATTTCCCGCCAATTCACCTCCGCAGCCCGAGGAGCCATCCGCCCGAAACGAAAATATTTCATTAATATCCAACCCTTTGAGTCCCGTACAAAAGAAAACGGCCGGCCGATCCAATAAACCGCGCGGTTTTTGCGTTTACAGAGTAAAATCACTATTTTTGCAAATCCTAATCGTAACAGCGCTATGGTCAAGATACTCTGGGTGGACGACGAAGTGGAACTGCTGAAGCCGCATGTCCTGTTTCTCCGGCAGAAGGGATACGAAGTCGATACCTGCAACAACGGATACGACGCCATCGACATGGCTTCGGAAGGATCCTACGACCTGATTATCCTCGACGAGATGATGCCCGGCATGACGGGACTCGAAACCCTCCCCAAGATCAAGGAGGTGCGTCCGACGACCCCGGTCATCATGGTAACCAAGAGCGAGGAGGAGAATATCATGGACAAGGCCGTCGGCTCGAAGATCGCCGACTACCTCATCAAGCCCGTGAATCCCAACCAGGTGCTGCTGTCGATCAAGAAGAACGTGCACCAGCAGCAGCTCGTTACCGAGCAGACGACGGCCGACTACCGGTCGGAGTTCGGACGCATCAGCGCCTCGCTGCAGATGGCCGAGACGTTCCAGGACTGGTGCTCGATCTACCGCCGTCTCACCGGCTGGGAGATCGAGCTCTCGGAGTCCACGGACCAGAGCATCAGGGAGGTTCTCTCGTACCAGAGCGCCGAGGCCAACCAGGAGTTCTGCAAGTTCGTGCGCCGCAACTACTACAACTGGATCAACAACCGCTCGGACGACACGCCCGTCATGTCGCACACGCTCATGCGCAACTGGATCTTCCCCGTGGCGGACGAGAATCCCAAGACGACACTGCTGCTGATCGACAACTTCCGCTACGACCAGTGGCGCGCCATCTCGTCGATGCTGCGCGGCTACTACGACGTGGCGCAGGACGACTTCTACTGCGCCATCCTCCCCACGGCCACGCAGTATGCCCGCAACGCGATCTTCGCCGGGCTGATGCCCCTGGCCATCGACAAGCTCATGCCCAACAAGTGGCTCAACGACAACGAGGAGGGCGGCAAGAACCAGTATGAGGAGGAGTTTCTGCGACGGCTCATGCAGCAGAACGGCAAGCAGTGGCGCTTCTCGTTCGACAAGCTCGTGCGTCCGGAGCAGGGCCGCAAGCTCGTGGACAACATCCAGAAGGTCTACGACGCCGACTTCTCGGTGATCGTCTACAACTTCCTCGACATCCTCTCGCACGCCCGTACCGAAACGGACATCATCCGCGAACTGACGGAGGACGACGCGGCGTTCCGCTCGCTGACCCGTTCGTGGTTCGAGCATTCGGACCTCTACACGATCCTCAAGCTCCTCTCCGAGCGGGGGCATACCGTCGTCATCACCTCCGACCACGGAACGATCCGCGTGGACAACCCCGTGAAGGTTACCGGCGACCGCGAGACCTCGTCGAACCTGCGCTACAAGACGGGCCGCAACCTGGCCTACAACTCCCGCGAGGTCTACGAGGTGCTCAACCCGAAGGACATCCAGCTGCCGTCGAGCAACCTCACCTCGAGCTACATCTTCGCCTACAACAGCGACTTCCTGGTCTACAACAACGACGCGAACCGCCATATCCGCTACTACCGCAACACGTTCCAGCACGGCGGCATCTCCATGCAGGAGATGATCGTGCCCTACATCGTATTGAAACCCAAAAGATAGCATGAAAACAATCCATATCACATCGCAGGACGAGCTGCCCGAAGTGGCTGAGGCCGTCATCCGCGCCCTCGGGCGCCGCACGGTCGTCGCCTTCCGCGGCGGCATGGGCGCCGGCAAGACAACGCTTATCCGCGAGATCGTCGCGGCGCTCGGCTCCGAGGACACCGTAACGAGCCCCACGTTCGCCATCGTCAATCAGTACAAGGCGCCCGGCAACCGCCGCATCTACCATTTCGACTTCTACCGCATCGACGACGTGCGCGAGGCCTACGACTTCGGTTACGAGGAGTATTTCTATTCGGGCGACCTCTGTCTGGTCGAATGGCCCGAGAAGATCGAGCAGCTGCTGCCCGACGAGGTCATGACCGTGCGCATCACCGCCGACAGCGACACGGCCCGCACCTTCGAAATCGAGTAGCCGGGCGCGCGCAGGGTCTTCAAACGGCCGATACACACACAAGACAACGGGGGCTTCCTTCAAAAAGGAAGCCCCCGTTTTGCGTCAGGACGGAGCAAATTCTCCGGTTGCGCATCCGGGAAATTTGCGTATCTTTGCGCGGACCAAAACACAACGCGACACATGCAGGAATATATCTCCAAGCAACATCAGATTCTCCGCCCCGCGGAGCAGATCTATGCGGTCATCAGCCGCTTCGACAACCTCACCCCCGCGCTGGCCGACCGCGTCGAGGAGTGGCAGGCCGACGAGGAGCACTGCTCGTTCAAGGCCAAGGGTTTCACCGTGAAGCTCCGCATGGAGGAGCGCGTGGCCCCGAAGCATGTGAAGATCGTGGGCGACGAGGGGGGCGTGCCGATCGACTTCGCCTTCTGGATCCAGCTCCACAAGGTCGCGGACTACGACACGCGCCTGCGCCTGGTGCTCCACACCGATCTGAACATGATGATGAAGATGATGATCGGCGGCAAGCTCCAGACGGCCGTGGACCAGATCGCCGAAGGCATCGCCCGGGCCCTCAACGGCGCTCCGCAGTACTGACACACAGCTGCCGCGACCGCCGATAGACTCGACTGCCGCGGCAGGAAGCCCGTCCGGCCGCCGGCACTCAGATCCGCGGTTTCTGGAACATGCGGATCAGCAGCGAGACGACATAGATCATCAATCCATAGAGGATCGGGATACAGGCCACCCGGGCACCTCCGGCCAACAACGTGGGAGAGATATCGCCGGCCAGCTGTATGGCATGCATTGCCTGGCGGAAGCCAAACAGGGTGTAGGCGATACCGGTAATCAGGGCCAGCAGGCCGATCTCCTTGACCCAGGCCGGGGCCTTCCAGGCGGCAAACAGCAGACCGATCAGTTCGACGGTCAGGATCGACATGCCCAGCCAGCCGCCTTCATAAAAGAGTTGAAACATACGCGAAAAAGTTTTTAAGGTTCTGCGGGACCGTTCCCACCGGCAAAGATAGTGCGGGCGGCGGCCGGCGGCCAAAAATCCCGCCCGCAGAAACCCGCTCTTGCGCGGTCAAAACCCGTTATTCGGCCCCAGAGGACCTTGCAGAGCGGATTTTAGGACGTCCCATTCGGGAATTTTACCTATATTTGTACAAACCGAATCCGTGATGAAAGACGCCTTTCCGATCCTCTGGTGGCTTGCCGCAGCCGCCATCATCGCCCTGCTTTTCCTAAGCATGGGCTATGCCGTCTCGCAGGCGGTGCTGCTCGCCGTGCTCTTCCTGCCCGGGATGCTCGGCGCCCGCTACTTCTACCCGCAGCTTACGTTCGAGAATCGGGAGAGGGGTGTGTTCAATGCCGTCTACCTCACGCTGGCCATTCTCATCACCGAATACCTCGCCATCGCCCTCGGGCACCGCGCCTCGCTCCCCGAGATCAACATTCCCGGGCTGCTGCTCAATCCGCTCTTCATCCTGCTCGTACTCTCGGCCTGCATCCTCCCGGAGATGCTGATCGAGCGCCGCCTCGAAGCCCGACGGCCCTACGACCGCACGCTCCGCTTCGTCTCCGACCGCCGTCCCGTGGCACTCGACCCCGCGGAGGTGCTCTACGTCGAGTCGAACGACAGCGAGGTGTGGCTCCACACCCGCTCGGGCGAGGCCTACCGCACGAAGACGCGCATTTCACAGTGGGAAGCGCTGCTCGACCGTCGGTTCCTGCGCATCCACCGCTCCTATATCGTCAATACGGAGTGCATCGAAGAGTATCGTCCGACCCGGGTCCGGATCGGCAGTATCGAGATCGAAATCTCCCGCAAATACAAGGAAGAGGTGCACCGGCGGCTGGAGCGGGAGTAATCGCACACTTGCGCCGCGGATTCCGCCTGCACCCGGGAGGAGAGCTCCCTACCGCAGCATCGCCTCGGCCACGCGGCGGATCGTCGGGAAGGCCTCGCGCACATGCTCCGCAGCCTCGTCGGGCGAGCACCACACAACCTGTTCGATACCCTCCTCGCACTGGGGCGTCGGTGTGCCTTCGCCCGTGCTCCGCAGTTCGAACCAGTGGGTGCACTTGAGTTCCCAGCGCGACGTGGGCGGGAACCAGTAGGCGTGCAGCGTCTCGCACAGCGGCCGCACGACGCGCGCCCGGATACCCGTCTCCTCGGCAATCTCGCGCGCGGCGCAGCTTTCGAAATCCTCCCCGGCCTCGACATGTCCCTTGGGCAGGTCCCAGCGACCGTTGCGGCGCATCATGAGCCATGCCCCTGCGTCGTCCACGACCACCCCGCCGGCCGCCTCCACACGGGTGAACTCCGCGGCAAAGGCCGCAAAGGCCGCCCCGGGGTCGGCCGCCACAACGGCTACGGAGTTGTGCGATTCGAGAATTTTGAGTATCTTGTCGCGGGAAATGCCCTCGCGGGCATCCACCACCGCACAGCCGGCTTCGGCGGGAGCCGCCGCAAGGAACCGCAGCGTGCGGTCGGCGAAATAAACGGTAGGATTCGTCATCTTCGGAACGGTTTTTACGAGACACAAAAATAAGGGATAAATGGGAAAACCTGTACGCAAATGAAAAAAATCATCCTGATAATGGCTATTGCAGCTGTGGGTCTGGGCTCCTGCGAGAAGCGGCCCCAACCCCTTATGATCGACAATGCGCTGACCGACGCGGAGATCGCCGCCGGCGTGCTGACCCCCGAGGTCATGTGGAAGATGAGCCGCGCGGGCGGCGCCACGCTCTCGCCCGACGGACGGACGCTCCTCTACCAGCAGACCGACTATTCGATGGCCGAGAACCGCGGCGTTACGACCCTCCACACCGAGGCGCTCGACACGAAACAGGTCGCAGACCTCACGGACGGCTCGTCGAACAACCTCGCGGCCCGCTGGAGCGCCGACGGGAAGACGATCTACTTCCTCTCGGACCGCAGCGGCTCGATGCAGGTCTGGGCGATGGACGCTTCGGGCGGCAACGTGCGCCAGCTCTCGGACTTCGACCGCGATGTCGAGGGCTTCGGCATCAGCCCCCGCGGCGACAAGGCGTGGTATGTGCAGCGCATACCCATTGCCGCCCGCCGCTCGTCCGAGATCCACAAGGATATGGACAAGTCGAAGGCGCGGATCTACGATGACCTGATGGTCCGCCACTGGGACTACTGGGACGAGGGTGAGCACATGCACCTGTTCGTCGGCGACTTCGGTCCCGAGGGGTTGAAGCCGGGCGTGGACATCATCGGGGCGGATGCCGCCTGGGACGTGCCCCTGGCCCCCTATTTCGACATGGCCGAAATCGCCTGGAACCATGCCGGGACGATGCTCGCCTACACCTGCAAGCCGCTTACGGGTACGGCCTACGCCGTATCGACCGACTCGGACATCTTCGTCTACGACGTCGCTTCGGGCAAGACGCAGAACATCTGCAAGCCGACGAATTTCAATACGGGCGAAAAAATCGAAGCGCTCTCCGACAACCTCCCGGGCTATGACAAATACCCCGTCTGGTCGCCCGACGACCGGAAGATCGCCTTCCTCTCGCAGCGCCGCGCGGGCAACGAGTCGGACAAGAGCCGGCTGTTCCTCTACGACTGTGCGACGGCCGAGATGTGCGACCTGACGGAGGACTTCGACTACAACGCCATGAACGTCGTCTGGGAGGGCAACGACCGCATCTGGTTCATCGCTCCGATCGAGGCCACGCACCAAATCTGCCGCGTGGAGACGGTCGATGGCGAGGTGGAGGTCGTAACGCGGGGCGACCACGACATCACGGCCTTCACGATGGCCTCGGATGTGATCGTCGCCGAGCTCTCGACAATCAGCACCGACACGGAATTCTACACGGTCGATCCCTCGGACGGCACGCTGACGCAGATCTCGGGCATCAACCGCGCGATCTACGACCATATCCGCATGGGCGAGGTGCAGAAGCGCTGGGTCGAGACGACCGACGGCAAGCAGATGCTTACCTGGGTGATCCTGCCGCCCGACTTCGACCCGGCGAAGAAGTACCCCACGCTGCTCTACTGCCAGGGCGGGCCCCAGAGCGTCGTTTCGAACGGATGGAGCTACCGCTGGAACTACCAGCTGATGGCCGCGCAGGGCTACATCGTCGTGGCGCCGAATCGCCGCGGCCTGCCCTCGTTCGGCCAGGAATGGCTCGACCAGATCTCGGGCGACTACTCGGGACAGAACATCCGCGACTACCTCTCGGCCATCGACGACGTGTCCCGCGAGCCGTGGGCCGACCGCGACCGCATGGGCTGCGTCGGCGCCTCGTACGGCGGCTATTCGGTCTACTTCCTCGCCGGATGCCACGAAAAGCGTTTCAAGGCCTTCATCGCCCACTGCGGCATCTTCGACTTCGACTCGATGTACGGCGAGACCGAGGAGCTGTGGTTCGTGAACAACGACTACGGAGGCTCCTACTGGGACACGGAGAACGCCACGGCGATGCGCTCGTACGCCAACTCGCCGCACAAGTTCGTGGAGCGCTGGGACACGCCGATCCTGATCTTCACCGGCGAACGCGACTACCGCATCCCCTACACGCAGTCGCTCGAGGCCTTCACCGCCGCCCGCGTGCGCGGCATCCCGGCCCGACTGGTCGAATTCCAGGACGAGGCGCACCAGGTCTTCAAGCCCCAGAACTCGATGGTCTGGAACCGCGAGTTCTTCACCTGGCTCGACAAGTATGTGAAAGAGGCTGAATAAGACCGTATAACCCGTCCATGAGAATGCCCGCGAATCTCGGTTCGCGGGCTTTTTTCGCAAAATGGAGCTTCTGAAAAAAAAGGATAAAACGAGGAGTTCATGGGAAAAATTGCGGAGTTCGTTGAATCTTTTTTCAAAAGAGAGGCCCGTTTGCTACTTTTGCCATGCTATATAATATGGTAATAGGCTCATCCTCATGAGGAACAAGTACCGGATACTACTGCTTGCCGCTTCGATCCTGACGATCGGATGCACCCAAACGCCCTACAATGAAGGCACCCCGGAATCACGCCCCATCAACGTGGAGATCACCGCACGGGCAGGTATCGGGATCGAAAGCCGTACGGCACTCGGCGACGACGGGATCTCCGTCCGCTGGAGCCCGGGCGACCGTATCACCCTCTGGGCCCTTGACGCGGGAGGCGCAGCTTCGTTCGAAGCGCAGCCTTTCGAACTGCGGCACTACGATGCCACCTACGACGAGGCCCGTTTCACGGGAACCGTCCCGGCAATGGCGCAGGGCAGCTATACCTACTGCGCCGTCTCGCCGCAGCCCGCGACATACGACGGCACGCGCGTAACCTACGAAATCCCCGCCGAGCAGAACGGCACGTTCGGCGGATCGCTCGACGTGATGGTCGCCGAGCCGGTTGCCGATGCCCCGGCACTTGTCGAAGGACTCAACAGCAACCTCTCGCTCCGCTTCCGCCACAAGATCCACCTGCTGCGGATC
>DWWQ01000014.1 GCA_019119615.1 Candidatus Alistipes stercoravium
CGGTGGGGGATCCATCGGCGGCGGCTTCGGCGGCGGCAGCTTCGGCGGCGGCGGTGCCGGCTCGAAATGGTAATAAGAAACAAATTATAAAAACAGCGATTATGAAAAAGTGGATCTGGATCGGTGTGGTCGCCCTTGTTGCGATCTTCTGCTACACCACCTACAACGGACTCGTTACGAAGGAGGAGGGGCTCGACAATGCCTGGTCGAATGTCGAGACGCAGTACCAGCGTCGTGCGGACCTCATTCCCAACCTGGTCAATACGGTCAAGGGCTATGCCGCCCATGAGTCCGAGACGCTCGGGGCGGTTACCGAAGCGCGTGCGAAGGCCACCTCGATCAACCTCTCGGCTTCGGACCTTACGCCCGAGAAGCTCGCGGCCTTCCAGCAGGCGCAGGCCGATGTGCGTTCGGCTCTGGGCCGCCTGATCGCCGTGGCGGAGAACTATCCCGACCTGAAGGCCAACCAGAACTTCCTGGAGCTTCAGGCGCAGCTCGAGGGCACGGAAAACCGCATCGCCGTCGCCCGCAAGGATTTCAATGCGGCGGCGCAGCGTTATAACGTTGCCGTGCGCCGTTTCCCGTCGAACCTGGTCGCCGGACTCTTCGGCTTCGAGAAGAAGCCCTATTTCGACGCTTCGGAAGGTGCCGACGAGGCTCCCGAGGTGCAGTTCTGAAATGCCCTCCGAGAAGACCCGCGGCTATGTGCTGGGAGCCGTAGCCGCCGCCAGTTACGGACTCAATCCGCTCTTCGCGCTGCCGCTCTATGAGGCGGGACTCGATCCGGATTCGGTCCTTTTTTACCGTTATCTGCTGGCTGTCATCATGCTGGGAACGCTGATGGCCGTCCGCCGACAGTCGTTCGCCCTGTCGCGCCGCGACCTGCTGCCGCTGGCGGTCATGGGTCTCTTGTTCTCCTTCTCGTCGCTGACGCTTTTTGCCAGCTACAACTACATGGACGCCGGCATCGCCTCGACGATCCTCTTCCTCTACCCGGTCATGGTCGCCGTCATCATGGCGGTCTGCTTCCGCGAGCGGATCACGGCCGTTACGGTCCTTTCGATCCTGCTGGCCCTCGCGGGCATCGCCCTGCTCTACCGGAGCGGCGACGGGGCGACGTTGAGCCTGGTCGGGGTGGGGCTGGTCTTCCTCTCATCGCTCTGTTATGCGATCTACATCGTCGGAGTGAACCGCTCCTCGCTGTGCGAGCTCCCGACCGAGAAGCTGACCTTCTATGCGTTGCTTTTCGGTTTGAGCGTCTATCTGGTCCGCCTGCGGGGTGTCGCCGACCTGCAGATGATCCCCTCGCCGCTGCTCTGGATCAACGCCTTTTCGCTGGCCCTCTTCCCCACGATCATCTCCCTTGTTACGATGGCCGGCGCCATCCGCCGCATCGGTTCCACGCCTACGGCGATCCTCGGAGCTTTGGAGCCCGTTACGGCCCTCTTTTTCGGGGTGCTGGTCTTCCACGAGCAGCTCACGTTGCGCATCCTCACGGGTGTCGTGCTGATCCTCGTAGCCGTAACGCTTATCATCGCCGGCAAATCCCTCCACATCCCGACCCCGGTGTCGCACTTGGCCTACCGCCTGTCGCATCCGCATCTTCCGCACTGGACCCTTGCCTGGCTGCGGCGCCTTCCCGTACCGCGGCTGCGGCATCGGAGATAGGGGCTACATGCGCCCCTTCTCCTCGGAAGCCGCCGCCTCCACGGCCTTCTTGCGGAAGGCCTTTCCCGCCTTGAAGTTGTAGGTGAATCCCACCTGTACCGACGCCGTGGTCCACGGCTGTCGGGTCCGTACCTCGCGGACGAATCCATCGCCCGTCGTGGCGAACCGCTGCGCCTCGTTGAGCAGGGCATATCCCGTTACGGAGAGGGTGAACCGTTCGCCGAAACGCTTCTTCACGCCCGCATTGAGGAACTGCATCGGTTCGAGCAGGATGTTCCCGACCTCCAGACGGCCCTGATAGCGGTAGGAGAGATCGATGTACCATTTTCCCGGCAGCGAGAAGGTGGTCGAAGCATTCAGGAAGACGATGTTCCGGAACGTCTCCGGGGCATGCTGGTCGAGCCGCTGCCCGCGCCGCATGAAGTTGGCGCCGAGGTTGAGCTGCATCCATTTCGCAGGCTGGAAGGGGAGGTTGGCGGCCAGATACCAGCACTTCGTCCGGTCGAAATTGACCCACAGCAAGCCGAGCATGTCGGGATCGTCCGCGTCGGCGCGTATCGTCTGGTTGATCTCGTCCTTGTCGAGCTGGACACCGGCCGTGAGAGTGTATTTGTGGGCCATGACGAGCGTCAGGCTGATATCCTGCTCATAGGCGGGGTTGAGCAGCGGGTTTCCGATCTGATAGGTGTAGTCCGAGACCTGCATCCGCTGGGGGGTGAGGCACCAGAATCGGGGGCGTTCGATGGTCCGGGCATACTGGGCGACCAGCGACCAGGCGCCGTCTTCCGTCAGTTTGCAGGAGAGGTTGGCGTTCGGGAAGAGCGAGAAATAATCCTGCGCGACCGTGCCGTTGCGCCCGTAGGTGTGGGTGTACTCTCCGCGCAATCCGGCCACAAGGCTCCAGCGACCCAGATCGGCCGACACGACGCCGTAGGCGGCCGCGATGTGCTCCGTGTAGTTGATTTCGAAGCTCTGCGCCTCGTTGCGCATCCACGACTCCCCGTGCAGGTATTCGTACAGGGCGTTGTTGCGCATCTCGTTGTGCGTGTATTTGGCTCCGGCCTTGAGGCTCCAGCGGGGCGAGAACTTCTTTTCGAGGGCGATCGTCAGCGCCGCCACGTCGTAGCTGCTCCGCGTGCGGTCGCGGTAGAGCGAATCGACGGCTGCCGGCAGCCCGGTTTCCGTCATGCGGCTCCGGTTGTCATTCGCGTCTTCCGTATTGCGGTGGGCGTAGTCTCCCAGCACCTTGAACGTCGAACCGAGCGTGTCGATTTTCCAGACATAGTTGAACGTTGCTTCGTATCCGTTGATGATATTGTTGTTTGCATACCGGCTTGCGGTGTTCGTGTCGTTTCGGGTCATCAGGTCGGTCGTCGTTCCGGTCTTGCCCTCGGAGCCGAGGTGCAGGTAGGAAAATTCGGCGCCGAGGCTGTGCCGGTCGTTGATCTCGTAGAACGCACCGACGGTTGTGCCGCCGTTGCGGCCCATGTCGTCGCGTCGGGAGTGTGCCCGGAGTTCCTTCTGCTGCGTGGTGTATGCGGTCTGCTCTTCGGCATGAAAGATGGAACTGCCCAGATTGCCCCATGCCGAGGCGTTGAGGTCCCATTTCCCGCTGTGCAGGGAGATGTTGCCGCCCGGGTAATAGGCGTGCTGCCGGCTGCTCTGCGTGGTGCGCATCGAAAGGGAGCCCTGCATGCCGTTTTCGCGCTGCTTGCGGAGCGTGATGCGGATGATGCCGCCCGTGGCATCGGCATCGTGGTCGGCGCCGGTTGTGGGGATGACCTCGATTTTCTGAATCTCCTCGGCGCGCAGCGAGCGCAGGTAGGTCGTCAGCTGCTCGGGTTCGAGCCGCAGTTCGCGGTCGTTCACAAAGACCTTCGTGCCGCTCTTGCCGTTGATCGATATGCGCTCGTTGTCCATCCAGACACCCGGAGCCCTTTCGAGCAGCTCGGCACCATCCTTTCCGATGGCCGCCGGGGCGTTGGCCACATCCATGACGAAACGGTCGGCTTCGCGGCGTATGAGCTGCGCCTTCACCACGACCCCTTCGATCTGCGTAGTCGCCGCATGCAGCGTAAAGTCGCCCAGATCGTTTTCGGCTTCGACCCGTACGCTCTGCGTCAGCGGCTCGTAACCCAGATACTGGATCTGCAGCGTATAGTCGCCCGTGGGGACCTTCAGCGAGAAACGCCCTTCGGGGTCGGTCGCCATGCCGGCCACCTGCTCCCCGTTGTCGAGCAGTACGACCGTGGCATATTCGATTGCCTGCCCCTGCTCATCCACGACGCGGCCTTTCGACGGGTAAAGACGGGCCGCAAATGCACTTTGGAGCCCGAAGGCCACCGCTACGAGAAGAATCATCCAAGTTTTCATGCTATTCTGTGTTTATTTGTAGTTTGTCTTGTTTGTTATCTGACGACACAAAGATATGTAAAAATATCTATACTATGCAACACATAGTACTCAATTTTTGAGAATTTTTTAAATACCTATATATATTGCCGCACATCGAACATCTCCTTTTTCGGGTTGTACCCGTGAAGTTCCGGAATCCGGCCGAATGGCAGGGAGCGAATGGGGCAGGGATATGCTGTTCCCGTTATGAGAGGCGATATACCGTGAAAAGGGGCGGTTTTATCTGTGAGCCTTGGAATGCGGTATCGGAATTGTCCGTCGGCCGAAGCCGGTATGCCGGCGATTTCCGACGGTATTGCGGTGTGTCTGCCTGAAAATCCGACGGCCGGGACCTCTATTTTCGTAAAAATTTTGTTGAAAAAACGCAATGCGGCGGGGTAGGAATCCCCGGAAAAAAGTGCTATCTTTGCAGGAAGATTTTTTCGGGAATATCCGGTTCCGCTGCGGCTTCGGACCGCATGCGGAATCGTGGTGTGCCCTATCGGACGACTATGATAAGCGCGCTTTACTACCTGTTTCTGGTGCTGCTGTGCACCTTTTTCATGATTCTTTCGGCCGTGGCGCTGGTGCTCTGCGCCCCGTTCGACCGTTCGCGCCGTGTGGTGCACGGTCTTTCGCGCATTCTTGTGCGGATCTTTTTCGCCATTCCGCCCTTCTGGCGGCAGCGGGTTATCGGACTGGAGCATGTCGATCGGCGTAAAAGTTACGTTATCGTACTGAACCATAATACGGTGATCGATATCCCGACGCTCTACTACCTGCCGCTCAATTTCCGCTGGGTTTCGAAACGCGAGGTCTACAAGGTTCCCTTCTTCGGGCAGTTCCTCTTCCTGCATGGTGATATCTGCATCAACCGGGGTCGTGCAGCGGAGGCCATGGAGCAGATTCTGCGCGAAGGCCGTATGTGGATTGCGCGGGGTGCTTCCGTGGCGATCTTCCCCGAAGGCACACGCTCGAAGGACGGCGAGATCCACCGCTTCAAGGCGGGAGCCTTCACGCTGGCGCGCGAGGCGGGGGTGGATATCCTTCCCGTGGTGCTCGACGGCACGAAGACGCTTATCGGCAGGAATGCCCTGTTCAACTGGCGCAACCGGATCACGATCCGCGTACTGCCTCCGGTCCCGGCCGCAGAGGTTGCCTCGACGGACCCGCACCTGCTCATGGAGCGCGTGCACGATGCGATGTGCGCGGCGCTTTCCGAAATCCGCGACAAACGATAGACTATGGCAGATTTACTCAATACGAACGCAAACAACTACGGCGACGATGCCATCGTAACCCTGTCGCCCCGGGAGCATATCCGACTGCGCCCGGGCATGTATATCGGCAAGCTGGGCGATGGCTCGCAGGCTGACGACGGCATCTACGTCCTGATCAAGGAGGTCGTCGATAATTCGGTGGACGAGTTCATCATGGGGGCCGGGCACCGCATCGACATCACCGTCGAGGATAACGTCGTTACGGTCCGCGACTACGGCCGCGGCATTCCGCTCAAGTCGCTTGCGGCGGCCGTTTCGGAGATGAATACGGGCGGCAAGTACGGCGGTACGGCCTTCAAGAAGACCGTGGGTCTGAACGGCGTGGGCGTGAAGGCCGTGAACATGCTTTCGAGCGCCTTCACGGCGCGTTCGGTCCGCGACGGCGAGGCGCGAACGGTAACCTTCTCGCAGGGTCTCGAGCAGAGCGACCGGTGGGAGAGCGGTGTCGGGGAGAAGAACGGTACGCTCATCTCTTTCCGTGTCGATGAGGAGATTTTCGGCGCCTACTCCTACAACATGGAGTATGTCGAGCAGATGGTCAAGAACTACACCTACCTGAATCTGGGCCTGACGTTCACGCTCAACGGCCGGAGTTACGTCTCGAAAAACGGCCTGCTGGACCTGCTCAACGAGAATATGACCGAAGATCCGCTCTATGCGCCGATCCACCTTTCGGGCGAGGACATCGAGGTGGCCATCACCCACGGCTCGGGTTACGGCGAGAGCTACTATTCGTTCGTCAATGGCCAGTACACCTCGCAGGGCGGTACGCACCAGGCGGCTTTTCGGGAGGCTATCGCGAAGACCATCAAGGAGTTTTATCATAAGGACTACGATCCCTCGGATGTCCGTACATCGATCATTGCGGCCATTTCGGTCAAGGTAACCGATCCGGTTTTCGAGTCGCAGACGAAGATCAAGCTCGGCTCGAAGGAGATCGAGCCGGGTGTTTCGATGCGCAACTTCGTCATGGATTTCCTGGGCAAGCAGCTCGACGACTACCTGCACAAGCATCCCGAGACGGCGCAGGCGCTGCAGAAGAAGATCGTCGAGAACGAGAAGGAGCGCAAGGCCATTTCGGGTATTCAGAAGAAGGCGCGCGAGACGGCCAAGAAGGTTTCGCTCAACAACCGCAAGCTGCGCGACTGCAAGATTCACTTCACGGACAAGAACGATCTGGCCGAGCAGTCGATGATCTTCATCACGGAGGGCGATTCGGCTTCGGGGTCGATCACCGCCTCGCGCGACGTCCGCACGCAGGCGGTCTTCTCGCTGCGGGGCAAGCCGCTCAACTGCTACGGGCTGACCAAGAAGGTGGTCTACGAGAACGAGGAGTTCAACCTCCTGCAGGCGGCGCTCAATATCGAGGAGGATATGGAGAACCTGCGCTACAACAAGGTCATCATCGCCACCGATGCCGATGTCGATGGCATGCACATCCGCCTGCTGCTCACATCGTTCTTTCTGCAGTTCTTCCCCGACGTGATCCGTTCGGGACACCTTTACATTCTGCAGACGCCGCTTTTCCGTGTCCGCAACAAGAAGGTAACCTTCTACTGCTATTCGGAGGAGGAGCGTCTGAAGGCCATCGAGCGGTGCGGAACCGGAGCGGAGATCACGCGTTTCAAAGGTTTGGGCGAGATCTCCTCCACGGAGTTCAAGGAGTTCATCGGTGAGAACATGCGGTTGGACCGCGTGCGCCTGACGAAGGATGATCCGATCCACGATCTGCTGGAGTTCTACATGGGCAAAAACACCTTCGAGCGGCAGGGATTCATCATCGACAACCTGCGCATTGAGGAGGATTTGGTTGAACAGGATCTGAAAATCAGCTGACTATGACAGATAATGATAAAGATACGCAAGGCCTGATTCCCGGAGATTCCGCCGGCGTACCGGAGGCTGCTCCCGGGAATCCCGATGCCGGGAGCGATCCCGTTGCGGCACCTGCGGCCAGGCCGGGCAAATACGATCGGATCACGCAGGACGAGGGAGTGCGGAAGCTTTCGGGCATGTACCGCAACTGGTTCCTGGATTACGCCTCGTACGTCATTCTGGAACGCGCCGTCCCGCATGTCGAGGACGGTCTGAAACCCGTGCAGCGGCGTATCCTGCACGCCATGAAGAGCGTGGATGACGGCCGTTACAACAAGGTTGCGGGTATCGTCGGTGAGACGATGAAGTACCATCCGCACGGCGATGCGTCGATCAAGGACGCCCTCGTGCAGCTGGGCCAGAAGGACCTGCTGATCGACTGCCAGGGCAACTGGGGCAATATCCTCACGGGCGACGATGCCGCCGCGGGCCGATATATCGAGGCACGCCTTTCGAAATTTGCCCTCGAGGTGGTCTTCAACCGCAAGACCACCGAGTGGATGCGCTCCTACGACGGCCGCAACGATGAACCCGTTACGCTGCCGATCAAGTTCCCGTTGCTGCTGGCGCAGGGCTCGGACGGCATCGCCGTGGGCCTCGCGTCGAAGATCCTGCCGCACAACTTCATCGAGCTGATCAATGCCGCCATCGCGCACCTTCAGGGGCGTGATTTCGAGCTTTACCCCGATTTCCCGACGGGCGGCATGGCCGATGTAAGCCGTTATAACGACGGCCTGCGGGGCGGTACGGTCAAGGTGCGTGCGAAGATCTCGAAGATCGACAAACGGACCCTCGCCATCACGGAAATCCCCTATACGACGACCACCGAGTCGATCAAGGAGTCGATCATCAAGGCCAACGACAAGGGGAAGATCAAGATCCGCAAGGTGGACGACAATACGGCCGACAAGGTGGAGATCGTGATCCAGGTGGCTCCCGACGAGTCGTCGGACAAGACCATCGACGCGCTCTATGCCTTTACGGACTGCGAGGTGTCGATCGCTCCGAACGCCTGCGTCATCTGGGAGGACAAGCCGCACTTCCTCGGCGTGAAGGAGATCCTCCGCCGCTCGGCCGAACATACGAAATACCTCCTGGGCCGCGAGCTGGAGATCCGCCTCGGAGAGCTGCAGGAGGCATGGCATGCCGCCTCGCTCGAACGCATCTTCATCGAACACAAACTCTACCAGCTGATCGAGGGATGCAAGACCCGCGAGGAGGCCTATGCGGCCGTCGATAAAGGATTGGATCCCTTCAAGAAACAGCTGCGGCGTGAAGTAACGCTCGAGGATGTGCAGAAGCTCACCGAGCTGAAGTTTATCCGCATTTCGCGCTACGATACCGAGAAGGCCGACAACGAGATCCGGCAGATTGAGGAGGATATCCGCACGACGCAGTACAACCTGGCCCATCTGACCGACTATACGGTGGCTTACTACGAGCGTATCCGCGACAAGTACGGCAAGGGCCGCGAACGCCGCACCGAGCTCCGCGAGTTCGACTCGATCGAGGCGACGAAGGTGGCCGTTACGAACGCCAAGCTCTATGTGGACCGCGCCGAGGGCTTCTTCGGCATCGGCAAGTCGATGAAGGATGCCGAGTTCGTCTGCGACTGCTCGGATATCGACGATGTGATCGTCTTCACGAAGGAGGGTCGGTACGTCATTACGAAGGTTTCGGAGAAGGCCTTTTTCCAGAAGGGCATCTACTATATCGGCGTCTTCAAGCGCAACGACGAACGTACGATCTACAACGTGCTCTACCGCGACGGCAAGAACGGCCCGCTGATGATGAAGCGCTGCGCCATCAAGGGCATCACGCGCGACAAGGAGTACGACATCACGAAGGGAACACCGCGCAGTGAGATTGTCTATATGTCTGTCAATCCGAACGGTGAGGCCGAGGTGCTGAAGGTTTACTTCAAGCCGCGTCCGCGCCTGAAAAAGCTCATCGTCGATCTCGATTTCTCGACGTTGGCCATCAAGGGGCGCCAGAGCCAGGGCAACCTCTTCTCGCGCTACGGCATCAGCAAGATCGTTCTCAAGGAGCGGGGCGCCTCGACGCTCGGCGGCCTGAACGTCTGGTTCGACGAGGACGTGCGGCGTCTGAATTCGGACGGTCGCGGCAAGTACCTCGGTGAGTTCAAGGGCGACGACAGGTTAATCGTGTGGACCTCTAAAAATCAGTACTATATCACCGGTTACGATCTCGGGCAGCACTTCCCCGACGATACGGTGCTTGTGGAGTGCTACGATCCCGACCGGGTCTATAATCTCTGCTATTACGACCGCAGCCAGCAGTATTACTATATGAAGCGCTTTACGGCCGAGATGAGCGACCGCCTGCAGGCCTTCCTTGACGAGGACGCCGATTTCGTCTGCGTTACGGGATGCCCCGGCTCACAGCTCGAGATCACCTACAAGGGGGCGCATGCTTCGCGTCCGGCCGATCTGCTGGATGTGGACAGTTTTGTCGGGGTGAAGAGCCATCGGGCCAAGGGCAAGCGTCTGACGACCTACGAGGTGGCGGCGCTGCGCTTCCTCGAACCCGAACTGCCTCCCGAACCCGAAGAGGAGGAGTCCGACGAGGCCCTGCTCGACGACATGCTGGAGGCCGACGCTCCGGAGACGGCTGCGACCGACAATGCCGGCGCTGTGGCTTCCGACGGAGCGCAGACTTCGGATTCCGGAGCACCGAAAGAGCCCCGCAGGGCCGCTTCGGAGAAGGCGCCGAAAGCGGAGCCCGCAACCTATGGCCTGCCGCAGACCGGCACGGTCGCCGGCGGCGTCGAGTTTGAGATCGAACGTGCGAAAGGCGATGCGGATGAGCTGATTGATCCCGAGCAACTAAACCTTTTCTGAAGATGAAACGGCTTTTTCTCGTCGGTTATATGGGCTGCGGCAAGAGCACGCTCGGGCGGAAGCTGGCCCGGCGGCTCGGTGCGGCTTTTATCGATACGGATGCCCGGGTCGAGGAGCACGAAGGGGCTACCGTGGCCGATGTATTCCGTTATGAGGGAGAGACCCGTTTCCGCGAGATCGAGCGGGATGTTCTGGAGGAGGCCATCCGCGAGGGGGGCGATGCGGTGATCTCCACCGGTGGAGGCCTTCCGACCTGGAGCGACAACATGGAGTGCATGAACCGTGCGGGGCTTACGGTCTATCTGCGCCGTACGCCCGAACAGATCGCCCGGCGCCTGAGTCCTTACGGGCGGCAGAAGCGTCCCCGGCTGCGCGGCTTGAACGACGAGGAGCTGGTGGCCTTCATGACGCGCGATATGGCCGCCCGGGAGCCCTTTTATGCAAAGGCTGCCTTGACAATCGAGTGCGGTGCGATGTCCGACGACGAGATTGCCGATCTTATTCTGAACGCTCTTCATGAACCATCCTTGCAATAATGCGCCGATCGGAGTCTATGACTCGGGGCTGGGCGGCCTGACCGTCTGGCGCGAGATCCGGCGTGCCCTGCCCGGAGAGTCGCTTGTCTACCTGGGCGACGGCAAGAACTGCCCCTATGGCTCCCGCCCGCGGGAGGAGGTACGCCGCCTGGCCGACGAATCCGTCGGCCGGTTGGTCGCCGGGGGGTGCAAACTGGTCGTGGTGGCCTGCAATACGGCGACGGCTGCGGCGATCGACTTTCTGCGTGAAAAATACGCTGCGATTCCCATCGTGGGGATGGAGCCGGCCGTGAAACCCGCCTGTCTGGCAACCCGTACCGGCGTGGTGGGGGTGCTGGCTACGGAGCGGAGCCTCGACGGCGAGCTGTTCCGGCGTACGGCGGCCAAATACGGCGACGGCATCGAGGTGCTGACGCTTCCCGGCCGGGGTTTTGTCGAACTGGTCGAAGCGGACCGCGAGGGAACCTCCGAAGCCGAGGCCTGCGTGCGCACTGCGCTGGAGCCGATGTTGGCCCGGGGGGCCGATCAGATCGTGCTCGGATGCACGCACTATCCCTTCCTGCGTTCGGTCATGGAACGTGTCGTCGCCGGCCGCGGCGTGGCGATCATCGACCCCTCGCCGGCCGTTGCACGGCGGGTCGTGCAGCTGCTCGACCGCGACGGCCTGCGGGCCGCTCCGGACCATCGGCCCGACTATACGTTTCTTACCTTTGCCGATGCGGCCTACCGGAAGCGTCTCGAAGCAAAGGCCTTCGAAGAGGTGTAGCGATTCATTGTGTTGATATCTTGCGCTTTCGGTTTATTTTACTTCCGCATTTGTTTTTATAACCGGCATAATATGCTGTTCTGCATGGTTGTATGACATATCGCCGGTGTTATTTCTCTCTTTGTATTTTTGATTCTGCAAATTATTTCGTAACTTCGCTTGATAATATCAAGCGTTAGAGACATGGCATCCAAAAACAGTTCCTCCACCTCCCCGAACCGACGTCAGGGCGTCCAGCGATCCAACGGCGACAGCTTCCGCTGGATTGCGGGTCTGGTATTGCTTTTCGGAGGCCTGTTCGCCATCGCCTCGGTGCTCTTTTCGTTCGTCAGCTGGGATGTCGATCAAAGCATCCTCCAGAAGACGGCCGAGGAGCGCGAACTGCTCGGCAACGAGGTCGAGAATCTTTGCGGAGAGGTCGGTGCCCGGATCGGGCGGATGCTGGTGGATGACTCGTTCGGCGTTTTCGGTATCCTGATTCCCGTGATGATAGCGCTCATCGGCCTGCGGATCATCCGGCAGCGGCCGCTGCTCGTGAATCATTCGATCCTCTCGCTTTTCCTGATACTTATTCTCGGGTCGCTGACCCTCGGATTCGCCTTCGGCAATAACTGGAGCCTGTGCTGTTCCACGGGATGGGGCGGTACCTTCGGCATCGAGACGGCCGCCTGGCTGCACGGCCATATCGGGGTCTTCGGAACCCTGATCCTGCTCCTGGGCGGCTGGATCCTGACGGGTGTCTTTATCAACCGCAACTTCATCAACAAGGTAAACCGGGCGGGCAACGTCATGGTGGACCGCGGCGAGCGGATCGTCGAGACGGTCCGCCGCAAGGTTTCGGGCCGTGTGGCCGAAGACGAGCCGCTTGGCGGCGAGGCCTTCCGCGATACGGAGCCTGCTGCGGCGGAGTCCGAACCGGACCCGGAACCCGAATCCGGGCGGAGAAGAAGTGTCGCGGCCGGGCCTTCGGTTGCGTCGAAAGTTACGGAGGAGGAGCCTGCCGTGATGGAGCCGATGGATGCCGCCGCGCTGCGTGAGGCCGTGCATCGCGAGGCGGTGCCTGCCGATCCGAAGCCGGCAGGAACTTCGGATGAACCTGCCGATCCGGCCCGGCGCCGGTCCGCGGTGGAGACGGATCCCTTTGTGGAGCTGACTCCCGATGGGACGCCGCTTGCCGGAACGCAGGAGTCCGATGTCGAAATATTGCCGGATGATGAGGAGTTCACGGAGGTGGATCTTTCCCATCCGGAGGGACGTGTAGTCATGGGACGCGGCGGTCTGGTCGAATTGGACCGTCCGGCAGCGCCATCGCGGCCTGCCGCCGGGCCGGAAGGGCCTTTTACCGAAATTCTCGTGGAAGGTGCCAACTCCGGAGAGGAGCAGCCTGCGGAGCCGCAGCGGCGTTTTCCGGGGCGTCGCGAGCCGGCGGAGGAGCGTCCCGTTTTCGAGGAGTTTTCCGTTGCCGAAGACGGGGAGGAGCATCCTGCCGCACCGGAAGCCGGAGAAGCGACGGAAGGGGTGGTCGTTACGGTCGAGGCCCGCGAGGCCCAGTTGGTCGATGAGCGCCGCATTACAACCGAGAGCTATGATCCGCTGAAGGATCTGGTGAACTACCACAAACCTCCCGTAACGCTGCTTGAGGATTATATTTCCGATTCGGAGGTTTCCGACGAGGAGATCTTCGAGAACAAGACCAAGATCGAGGAGACGCTCAAGAATTTCGGAATTCCGATCCAGCGCATCAAGGCGACGGTGGGACCCACCGTTACGCTCTACGAGATCGTGCAGAAGCAGGGTGTGAAGATCTCCCGGATCCAGGGTCTGCAGAACGATATCGCCCAGAGCCTCAAGGCCGAGTCGGGCATCCGCATCATCGCGCCGATTCCCGGACGGGGCACGATCGGCATCGAGGTGCCGAACCGCAACAAACAGGTGGTGTCGATGTATTCGGCCCTGCGCTCGAAACGCTTTTTCGATCAGGTGCAGCGGGCCGAGCTGCCGGTGGTGATCGGCCGCACGATCCAGAACGAGAACTATGTTTTCGATCTGACGAAAATGCCTCACCTGCTGGTTGCCGGAGCTACCGGACAGGGCAAGTCGGTGGGATTGAATGCCATCATCACCTCGCTGCTCTACAGCAAGCACCCTGCGCAGCTCAAGTTCGTGATGATCGACCCCAAGATGGTCGAATTCTCGCTCTACGCGAAGATCGAGCGCCACTTCCTGGCCAAGATGGAGTCGGAGGACGAAGCAATCATCACCGATCCCAAGAAGGCGGTCTATACGCTCAACTCGCTCTGTGTGGAAATGGACAACCGTCTGGAGCTCTGCAAGAAGGCCGGAACGCGCAATATCGTCGAGTATAACGAGAAATTTACGTCGCGCCGGCTCAATCCGATGCACGGACACCGCTTTCTGCCCTATATCGTCGTGGTGATCGACGAGTTCGCCGACCTGATCATGACGGCCAAGGAGGTCGAGACCCCCGTAACGCGTCTGGCGCAGAAGGCCCGCGCCATCGGCATCCACCTGATTATCGCTACGCAGCGACCCTCGGTCGATGTCATCACGGGCAAGATCAAGGCCAACTTCCCGGCGCGCATCGCCTTCCGTGTGATGCAGATGATCGACTCGCGGACGATTCTCGACCGTCCGGGTGCCGACCAGCTGATCGGCCGCGGCGACATGCTTATCTCGAAGGACGGAGAGCTGACGCGTATCCAGTGTGCGCTGGTCGAGACGAAGGAGGTCGAACGCATCGTCGATTACATCTCCAAACAGCAGGGCTATACTTCGGCCTATACGCTGCCCGACTACACGCCCGAAAGCAACGGCGAGGGCGGACTGGGCAGCGAGGAGGCGTCGGCACCCGTGAAATACGACTCGCTCTTCGCCGAGATCGCCCGCGACGTGGTGAGCGGCGGACAGATCTCGACCTCGATGATCCAGCGCAACTACGAGGTGGGCTTCAACCGTGCGGGACGTATCATGATGCAGCTCGAGCGGGCCGGCATCGTCGGACGCCAGCAGGGTGCCAAGCCCCGCGACATCCTCTACCACGACCTGCCGTCGCTCGAGGCGAAGCTCCAGGAGATGGGGCTCTCCTGACGGGGTCGGATGCGGAGTGTGCCGGACGGATTTTGAAAATACCCGAAACATGATTGCAACGATGAAACGGATAAAAGTGATGGCCTGCATGGCGCTCCTGCTGGGAGGCCTGTGCAATGTGTCGGCGGCCGACCGTGCCGGGGAGATTCTCGGGCGTGTCGCGGACGGATTCCGCACGATGAAACGCTATGCGGTGCGTTTCGAGATCGTGGCCGACGACTACCGCACGGCGGGCGGCTATGCCGTCAGCGACGGAAACTACCGCCTCTACCTGGGCGACGATGCCGAGGTCTTCTCCGACGGGAAGGTCCGTTACGAGGTGGACCACCGCCGCGGGGAGGTTACGATCTCGGAGGTGAACCGCTCGAGCCGCAACATCCTGGACAATCCCGTCCGGGCCTTCGACTTCCTCGACAGCGAATATGCCTTTACGCTGGAGTGGGAGCGCGACGGAAAGGCCTGCGTCCGGCTGACCCCGACGGACGGGAGCAATGCCGCGTCGGGCGAGGTAACGCTCACAGTCGATACCGCCTCGATGCGTCCCC
This sequence comes from Candidatus Alistipes stercoravium, assembly GCA_019119615.1. Lineage (GTDB taxonomy): Bacteria > Bacteroidota > Bacteroidia > Bacteroidales > Rikenellaceae > Alistipes > Alistipes stercoravium. Next base: position 15,034 of record DWWQ01000014.1, read on the forward strand.
TGTCGCTGGCCTATGACTACGACGGCGAGCGGGTCGATATCTCCGTTGAAGCGATCGAACCGAATGCCGATACCTATCGCGCCTTCGACCGCAAGGCCTGCGACGGCTACGAATTCATCGACTTCCGGTAGGTGCGGCAACCCGGCCGGTGCCCGTGTCCGAAGTTGCGATGCGGCTTCTGCGGACGTGTTTTATTCCCGACCCTCGGTCGGGAATTTTTTTGAGGCCGTCAGATCGCCGGAAAAGGGCCGAAAATGGCCGCTTTGTCGGAAAATATCGCGCGCGGGCATGTGATTTTCCCCGGCAAAGTTGGTCAGATCGCAAGAAATTACTATTTTTGTTCGTTATTCGACGGGTCGCAGCGACCCGCGCTGTCGAGGAAACAGGTTTTAAAGAAGAGATAAGAGATAGATGCTAACAGAAGAAGAAAAGAATGCCGGTTTGGTGGGGCGGATCATCCCCATCAATATCGAAGAGCAGATGAAGTCGGCCTACATCGACTACTCGATGTCGGTGATCGTGTCGCGCGCCCTACCCGACGTGCGGGACGGCCTGAAACCCGTACACCGACGCATCCTCTACGATATGAGCGCCGAGCTCAACCTCTACTCGGACAAACCCACCCGTAAGTCGGCCCGTATCGTCGGCGACGTACTCGGTAAGTTCCACCCCCACGGCGACTCGTCGGTCTACGACGCCATGGTCCGCCTGGCCCAGGAGTGGTCGATGCGTTACCCGCTCGTGGACGGGCAGGGTAACTTCGGATCGATGGACGGCGACTCGCCGGCCGCCATGCGTTATACCGAGGCCCGCATGAAGAAGATCACCGACGAGGTGATGGCCGACATCGACAAGGAGACGGTCGATTGGACGCTCAACTTCGACGATACGATTCCCGAACCGACGGTGCTGCCGACGAAGATTCCGCTGCTGATTGTGAACGGCGCGAGCGGTATCGCCGTGGGTATGGCGACGAACATGGCCCCGCACAACCTCTCGGAGGTCGTGGATGCCTGCTGCGCCTATGTCGATAATCCCGAGATTACGGGTGAGGAACTGCTGCACTACGTCAAGGGCCCCGACTTCCCGACCGGCGGCATCATCTACGGGTACGAAGGGGTCAAGGAGGCGATGCTCACGGGCCGCGGCCGCGTGGTCATGCGCGCCAAGACCGAAATCGAGCATACCCCCTCGGGTCGCGAGTGCATCGTGATCACCGAGATCCCCTACATGATCAACAAGGCCGAGATGATCAAGAAGATCGCCGACATGATCAATGACAAGAAGATCGACGGCATCTCCTACATCAACGACGAGTCGGACCGCAACGGCCTGCGCATCATCATCATCCTGAAACATGACGCCGTGGCGAGCGTGGTGCTCAACACGCTGTTCAAGAATACGCCGCTGCAGACCTCGTTTGCCGTGAACAACATCGCGCTGGTGAACGGCCGTCCGCAGCTGCTTACGATGCGCGATCTGATCCGCCACTTCATCGACCACCGCCACGATGTGGTGGTGCGCCGCACGCGCTACGACAAGCGCAAGGCCGAGGAGCGCCTGCACATCGTGCTGGGCCTGCTGATCGCCCAGGACAACATCGACGAGATCGTGCGGATCATCCGTTCGTCGAAGACCCCCGACGAGGCCAAGCAGACGATGATGGAGCGCTTCGAGCTGGACGACATCCAGGCTTCGGCGATCATCGAGATGCGCCTGCGCGCCCTGACGGGGCTCGAGCACGGCAAACTTGTTGCCGAGCGCGACGAGCTGATGGCTCTCATCGCCCATCTCACGGAAGTGCTGGCCAACGTGGCGATGCAGATGCAGATTGTCAAGGACGAGCTGCTGGAGATCAAGGAGAAGTACGGCGACGAGCGCCGCTCGCAGATTGTCTACGCTTCGGAGGAGTTCAATCCCGAGGATTTCTACGCCGACGACGACATGGTCATCACCATCTCGCACATGGGATACATCAAGCGCACGCCGCTGGCCGAGTACCGTACGCAGAACCGCGGCGGGGTGGGTGCCAAGGGCAGTGCCACGCGCGACGAGGACTTCATCGAGCACATCTACGTCGCCTCGATGCACAATACGATGCTCTTCTTCACGGAGAAGGGCCGCTGCTACTGGCTCAAGGTCTACGAAATTCCCGAGGGTACGCGCTCGTCGAAGGGCCGCGCCATTCAGAACGTCATCCAGATCGAGCCCGAGGACAAGGTCCGCGCCTATATCAACGTCAAGCGGCTGGACGATGCGGAGTATGTGAACAACAACTTCATCATCATGTGTACCAAGGACGGTACGATCAAGAAGACGAAGCTCGAAGCCTACTCGCGTCCGCGCCAGAACGGTGTCAATGCCATCGTGATCCGCGAGGGCGACCAGCTCATCGAGGCCAAGCTCACGAGCGGCGAGGCCGAGGTGATGATCGCGGCCCGCGAAGGCAAGGCGATCCGCTTCAACGAAAATACGGTGCGCCCGATCGGACGTGTCGGCGCCGGCGTGCGCGGCATCTCGATCGACGAATCGGACGAGGTGGTCGGCATGATCTGCGTGGAGCCCGACTCGAAGCAGGACGTGCTGGTATTGAGCGAGAACGGTTACGGAAAGCGTACCGATCTGGATGAGTACCGCATCACGAACCGCGGCGGCAAGGGTGTCAAGACCATCAACATTACCGAAAAGACAGGCAAACTCATATCGATCCAGGCCGTTACGGACGATAACGACCTGATGATCATCAACCGTTCGGGACTCACCATACGCACCGCCGTGTCGCAGATCCGTCTTGCGGGACGCGCTACGCAGGGCGTGCGTATCATCAATCTCCGCGAAGGGGACGCCATCGCCTCGGTGATGGCCGTGCCGGCCGCCGGAGCCGATGAAGATATCGAGTCCGCGGAGTCGGCGGCAGAGGGTGTTGCAACACCTGCCGGTCCGGAGTCTCCTGCGGAGCAGTAGCCTTTGGCGCGCGGCGCGGGGGAGGTCCCGCGATGTGATAGAAATGGAACAATTAAACTAAATTTTTATTGATTATGAAAAAGACGATTTTGACGGCTCTGGCCGCAATGCTTCTGGCTGTTCCCGCAGTGCAGGCCCAGAAGGTGAACAAGGAGGCGCTCCTGTCGAAGATCGAGAAGAGCGACGAAGCCGTTGTCGATGCCAAGAAGGGTGCAAAGGCTGCAACCTGGATTGCCCGCGGCAAGGCCTATTACGATGCCGCCGTGGCTGCCACGAAGAGCCTTTTTGCCGGACTCGACGGCGCGATGCTCAAACTGGCTGACGGCGATCCCACGTCCGTAGGTACGGAGACGGTGAACGGCGTGGAGTATGAAGCCTGGGTATATCCCTTCTATACGGCCTATATGGAGGGCGGCAAGGTGAAGACCTGGAAGCAGACCCAGTCGATTTACGACGGAGCCATCGAGAAGGCGCTCGAATCCTATGAGAAGGCCTACGAACTCGATCCCAAGAGCGCTTCGAAGGTAAAGGAGGGTCTCCAGCAGATCAGCGATTTCTGCTCGCAGGTCGGCAATGCCGGTCTGGATACGGGCGCTTTCGTAGAGGCTGCCGATTCCTACATTCTGGCATTCAAGGCCCAGTCCTGCCCCGCCTATAAGGGGAACCCCGATCCCGCGCTGCTCTATTATGCCGGCTATCTGCGTACGGTGGACGGTGCGACCAACCCCGAGTCGTTCGTGCTGGGCGGTGAGTATCTCTCCCGGGCAATCGACATGGGTTATGCCGATGAGGAGGGTAACATCTACTACTACCTCTTCCACTGCTACTACGGACAGAAGGACAAGGATCGTTCGTTCCTCGAGAAGGCCAAGCAGATGCTGCTCTCCGGCGTCGAGAAGTTCCCGAAGAACGACCGCATCATCGACGGTCTGGTGCAGCTCTATACCTCGCCCGACGACAAGGTGGGTGATCCGGCCGATCTGATCACTCTGATCGACAAGGCCATCGAGGTCAATCCCTCGAGTGTGGATCTGTGGTTCGGCCGCGGCCGTATCTTCTATGCCCTGAAGGATTACGATCAGAGCATCGAGTCGTTCAAGAAGGTCGTGGAGCTCATGCCCGATCTCTATGAAGGCAACTACTACCTGGGAGTCTTCTATACGATCAAGGGCGACGAGGCCAACAAGGTGATCAACGAGAAGCAGTACAGCAGCCAGGCCGCCTACGACGAGGATCTCAAGGGTGTGAACGCCATCTATATGGAGGCGGTTCCCTACCTGGAGAAGGCCCTCGAGATCAAGGCTAACGATCCCAATACGCTGGAGCTCCTCAAGTCGATCTGCTTCCGTTTGCGCGACGAGGCCGGCATGATGGACAAGTATACGAAGTACAACGAACTCTTCAAGCAGGTTCAGGGTCAGGAGTAATTCCGCCGCGAACAACCGGAAAGACAAAACCCCGGAGGTCGAACCTCCGGGGTTTTTCTTGTGTGTTTCAAGACCTGGCCGTGCCTTTTGCGGCTGTGTGTCCCGCGGCCTTGATCGTGGTCTCTTTTTGCAGCAGGATTTGCGCCGATCGTTCTGTCCTCTCCCCGCCTCGGTGCCTACGCTTCGGCGCGGGCCTTCTCGTGGATGGCGCGCAGGCGTCCGGTCATGAAGTATTGCAGCACGCCGCGCAGGAACATGTAGAGCGTGAAGGCGAGCCACAAGGCGTTGTTCCCGATCGCAGGATGCAGGGCGTAATAGATGCCGAAGTAGGCCGCTGTGGCCAGGAACATCGAGTTGCGCATGACGCGCGTTTCGGTGGCTCCGACCATGATGCCGTCCATGATGAAGGGCATGGCCGAGGCGATCGGGATGATAATGATCCAGACGATGTACTGTCCTGCCGTTTCGATCAGGGCGGCGGCATTGGTTGCCGTGGGGCTGATGAACAGGCCGACCAGATCGCGCCACCAGATGATGTAGATGACGACGAATGCGGCCGATACGGCCGTTCCCCATGCGATGCACCCCTTCAGGCAGCGGCGCAGCGAACCTCCGTCGCGGGCACCGATAAAACGGCCCGTCAGCGCTTCGGCGGCATAGGCGAAGCCGTCGTTCATGTAGGAGAACATCGTGAAGAGCTCGAGCAGCAGGGCATTTACGGCCAGCAGCTCCTGGTTGCCCAGACGCGCCGAGGAGCCGGTGAAGAAGGTGTAGACCGCCACGATGCAGAACGTGCGGAGAATGATGTCGCGGTTGATGATGAAGTAGGTCTTCAGCGGACGCAGGTCGAGCACTTCGGACCAGTCGATCAGTCGGATGATGCGGCGGTATTTCGCGATGAGCAGTACCGATGCAAGCAGTACGCCGGTCCATTGGGCGATGACCGAGGCGTAGGCGATGCCCACGATGCCCATGTCCATGCCGAAGGCGAACCAGAGGCTGCAGAGCGTGTGGATGATGTTCACGGTGATGGCCGTGCACATCGGGAACAGGGCGTTCTGCATGCCGGTGTACCAGCCGTTGAATCCGAAGAGCATGATTCCTGCCGGTACGGCCCAGATGCGGGCGTAGAAGTATTCGCGGGTCATCTCGCTGCCGTGCATGGCCCAGAGCGCCATCTCACCGACGGGATACTGCAGCAGAACCATCAGCAGCCCCATGGCGCCGGCTGCGGCCAGGGCGCGGGCCAGCATGTTGGCGCACTCGCGGAAATTCCCGGCGCCGAAGGCCTGGGCCGTGAGCCCGCTCGTGCCCATGCGCACGAACGAGCAGTTCCAGTAGATGAAGTTGAAGATCGAAACCCCGATGGCCAGCGCACCGATGGCTGCCGCCGAATCGTCGCCCCAATGCCCGGCGATGGCCGTCGAGACGATACCCATGAGCGGCACGGTGATGTTCGAGACGATGTTCGGGAGCGCGATGCGCAGTATTTCGCGGTTCATGTTCATATACGGATGCAAAGATAAGGCAAAAGAGGCGATATTATGGCTTTGTGAAGCTTTTATCTGCAAATGGGGCTTATGGATGTACGGCAATCCGGAAAAATGGATTACCTTTGCCGGCGACAAGCCGACGGTTCGGGCGGCGACATTCCGGCGATGCGGCGGATTCCTGCGATCCGCATCCGGAACGGACGGCCCGCGGACGGACGGCTTCAACTAATCGATAGAGAAGATGAAAGATCAGAACAACGACTCGACCTCCGTACTGGCGCGCTTCGGACGCGACAAGCGCACCCGTACGGTGAAGGCTATGGCGGAGCGTGTCGAGCGTCGTCCGCGTTCGCAGCGTGATGCTGCCGACTCGGAACAACCCCATGCACAGGAGTATCGTGCGAAGCGTACCTCCTACAATCCCCATTTTACGGCGGACAACCGTCCGAAGTTCGAACATGCCGAGCGTGCGTCGGAAGGGCGAGTGCGCTACGGCCGCTATGCCGATGACCGGGAGCGTTCGTCCGAAGGCTTCGGCAGCCGGAAGGAGGGTGAACAGACGCACCGTACCTACGGCGGCGGAAAGCCGCATGCGGCGGGCAGCGCCCCGCGGTCCTACGGAAGCCGCTCCGAGGGTGCAAAACGCCCCGCCTACGGGGAGAAACCCCGCGGCGGCAAGCCCGCATCCCGCGGCGGTTATGGGGAACACGGTGCCGGGACGCGTACCTTCAAACCCTATGGCAAACCATCCGTACGCCGGGACGATTCCCGCCCGGCCTCCTATCCGAAATACGATCCGGCCCGTCAGACGGGCGCGATCCGTCTGAACCGTTTCCTGGCCCAGTCGGGTATCTGCTCGCGCCGCGAGGCCGACGACTTCATCACGGCAGGCGTGGTTTCGGTAAACGGCAAGATCGTTACGGAACTGGGCACGAAGGTGCTCCCGACCGACGAGGTGCGTTTCAACGACAGCCGCGTGCAGGGCGAGAAGAAGGTCTACCTGGTGCTGAACAAGCCCAAGGGATATGTTACCTCGCTCGATGATCCGCATGCCGACAAGACGGTGATGGATCTGGTCAAGGGCGCTTGCGAGGAGCGCATCTATCCCGTGGGACGCCTCGACAAGAACAGTGTCGGGCTGCTGCTCTTCACCAACGACGGCGACCTGACCAAGCAGCTCACGCACCCCTCGTACCGCAAGAAGAAGATCTACCAGGTGTCGCTCGACAAGCCGCTGACGCGGGCCGACATGGACCGTATCGCCGAGGGCGTAACGCTGGAGGACGGCGAGATATATGCCGACGAGATCTCCTACGTCAAGGAGAACAAGCAGGAGGTAGGCATCGAGATCCACTCGGGCCGCAACCGCATCGTGCGCCGAATCTTCGAGTCGCTGGGCTACACGGTAACCAAACTCGACCGCGTCTACTATGCGGGTCTTACGAAAAAGAACCTCAAGCGGGGCGCCTGGCGCTTCTTGACGCGCGAGGAGGTCGAACGGTTGAAGTCCGGACAGTACGAATAGCGCGCGACACCGTGGCGTATATAAGAGAGCGGCCCTTCCGTCGGAGGGGCCGCTCTCGTGTCTTGGAACTGCTGTGTCAGTGCGTGGCCCGGTACCAGGCGGTCTGCTGCCGGTCGATTACGATCTCGGGATCGACGCTCGGGTCGGAGGTCGTGATTCCCGAGAAGGTGTAGATCGGGTTCCGTCCGTTGCTCATCGAGTAGTAGTAGTCCGTATGGCGGTGCCAGGGTACGGTGCGTGCAAGCTGCCGTTCGAACTCATCGAGCAGGGCGGCGTCCGTGCAGAGGTGATGCACATAGTCGCCCATGTCGAAGAAGAGCGCCGGCGAGTAGCCGTCGAGCCGCTGGAGCTCTCCGACCTGTGCGCTGTCGAACGTACAGGAGGTGTTGATGCGCCGCATGATGTCGGCCAGATCGTCCAGCTCGGCACAGCAGGTTACGCCGATCGTGCCGTAGGGGAATTCGTAGTTGCTGTAGAAGTTGTGGAAGGCGTCGCAGATCCCCTCGTAATTCACCTCTCCGAGCATGTGTTCCCCGGCCAGCGCATAGGGGAATCCGTAGGCCATGATCTCGGAGGTCGAGCCGATGAGGTAGTCCGTAACGTGGCGCAGGTCGTAGGCCACCTCGACCGACGACATGTAGCAGTCGTCGAAGAGGATGTAGTCCATGTGCATTCCGGCCTGCGTAAGGGCTTCGGCCAGGGTCTGTATTTCGGTGCGGTTCGCGACATTCACCCCGCCGAACCAGCGGGTCAGCGGCCGGTCCGGTGCGGCATACTCCCAATACTCCTTGCGGCGCGGCAGCGACGAACGCTCCGGAGCCTTGGTCTGCGAGGCTACGGGAAGCCAGGCCATGCCGTGCGATCCGATGCTCATCGTGTAGCGGCGGGCCGGTGCCTCGGCCTTCACGTCGCCGAGTATCGAGGCGATGCCGGCTGTGGTGGTGAAGTCGACGGGTGCCTCGTATTCCTTGATCGTGCGTCGGACGCACTGACTCCCTGCGCGCTGCAACTCGAAGAGCGAACCCGTGGAGGAACTCTCCATGAAGAAGACAAGAACGCGGACCCCGTCGTCGATCCCGGCGGCAATGACGCTGGCCATGTCGTCGATATTGACGCGGAAGTAGGAGGTGAGGTTGTCCGACCAGGGCATGTACATCAGGTGGGTCTGTTCGACCGTGCCCGAAGGAATCGGCTCGGGGCTCGGCTTCTTCTCGCAGCAGGCTGTGAACAGCACGGCGGCGGCCAGCAGCAGAAGCAGCCTGCGGATTATTTGTAGGTGCGGGGTTTGAGGTTGTTGAATTGCCATGTACGGTCGCGTTTATAGGTATAACCTTCGGGTTTGTTCCAGTAGATGCGGCTGAAGTCGAAGTAGAAGCCGCGGCGTTTCTTGCCCTCGACGACGTAGGGTACCGTGAGAGGTACGAATTCCACGGTGCGGCTGATGACCCGCGACTTGCCGTAGCTGTATCCTTCGAGCGTCAGCACGTCGAGTGCGTGGTCGAACATGAGGATATGGCGCGGGGTCTTCTGCGTGAACCCGTCTCCCGAGGAGAGGATCGTGCGCACCACGCCGTTCATGCGGTTCGCATAGGCGCGCTCCTGCTTCCGGTCGCCCAGGGCGCCGTAGGCATAGGACATCAGGTTGAGCAGCTTCGGGCTGAAGGGGTCGCGCTGCAGCGCGGCGTTGCCTGCCGAGATGAGTGCCTCGAGCGTCTGGGGCTCGGGACGGTCGGGGTCGAGCCCCGAAGCGAGCAACAGCACCTTGTCCAGATCGGGGTTGGTGTTGAGCGGCTTGTAGCTGTCCTGGTAGGCGTAGCCGTAGTAGAGGTAGTGGTAATCCTCGTCCGTCAGCGTCTCGTCGCCCGTATCGTAGCGCATCTTGAGCTCCGTGTAGTAGTAGGGCGAGTTCGTGTCGGTGATCTTGTCGAGGATATCCTCCTCGACGGGCACCTTCGCCGCGGCCAGCGCGGGAAGCAGCAGCGTAAGCAGCAGAAATCTTCTCATCGTTTCGTGAATCGGTATTTCTCCTACGAACGGAATTTTACCGCAAATCGTATTTGCGGATCAGTTCGCGGAACTTCGCATGCAGCCGTTCGGTACCCTCGACCAGCGGCAGACGCATCGTGGGAAGGATCTTGCCCATCTCCGCGAGAGCGGTCTTCACGCCTACGGGGTTCCCCTCCTCGAAGAGCGCCTGTACGGCTTCGTCCAGACAGGCATAGGCCTCTTCGGCACCCTCGAAATCGCCCTGCTTGGCCCGGTTCACGCACGCCATGAAACGCTGCGGGAAGGCGTTGGCCGCTACGGAGATCACGCCGTCGCCGCCGCGGCGCATGACTTCGAGCGTCATGCCGTCGTCGCCCGAGAGGACGAGAAAATCGTCGGGTCGCGCGTCGATGATCCGCTGGATCTGGTCGATGTTGCCCGAAGCCTCCTTTACGCCGATGACGTTCGGGAAGTCGCGGGCGATGCGCAGCGTCGTCTCGGCGGTCATGTTCACGCCCGAGCGGCCGGGGATGTTGTAGAGGATCACGGGTAGGGGCGAGTGCTCCGAAACGGTGCGGAAATGCTGGTAGAGACCCTCCTGCGAAGGCTTGTTGTAGTAGGGCGTAACGCTCAGGATGGCGTCGGCGCCGCGCAGGTCGAATTCGCGCAGCTGGTCGAGCACCTCCGAGGTGGAGTTGCCGCCGCAGCCCATGACCAGCGGCACGCGGCCGGCGATCTGGTTGGTGATGAACATGGCGATCACGGCCCGTTCGGGCATGTAGAGGGTCGGGGTCTCGGCCGTCGTGCCGAGAGCGACGATATAATCGACGCCGCCCTCGATGACATAGTCGATCATGCGGGCCAGCGCCTGGTAATCGACGCGGCCCTCCCGCGTGAAGGGGGTAATCATGGCGGCGCCTACGCCGGACAGTGCGGAATGTTTCATGGTATTCATTGTTTTTCGTTTTCGTGTTCAGAACAGTTCTCCCTGGCGGGGCTCCGACGTATCGGCTGCGGATTCCCCGATTGTTTGTTGTGCCGGAGCGGCGGAAGGCACTTCGGCGGCCGGGGCCTTCACCTGCGGTTCGGCTCCCGTTTCGAGCATCCGGAGGAACTCCTCCTCCGAGAGGATGCGGATGCCCAGCTTCTCGGCCTTCTTCCGCTTCTCGGGGCCCATCTTCTCGCCGGCGACCAGAAAATCGACGTTGCCCGAGACGGCCGAGAGGTTGCGGCCTCCGTGTTGCTCGATGAGCTCCTTCATCTCCTCGCGGCTGCGCGAGAAACGCCCCGAGACGACGAAACTACGCCCGGCGAGCGCTTCGGACGCGAGTTCGCGGGCCGAAGCCTCGAACTGCAGGCCGGCACGGTGCAGCCGTTCGATGATGCGCCGGTTCTCCGCATCGGTGAAGTATTCGAGAATCGCGTCGGCGATCTTTTCGCCCACTTCGTCCGCCTCGACCAGCTCTTCGCGCGAGGCCTGCATGACGGCTTCCAGCGAGCGGAAGTGGTCGGCAAGGTATTTGGCCGTCGTCTCGCCGACGAAACGGATGCCCAGTCCGAACAGTACGCGGCGGAAGGGTACCTCGGTCGAGCGGCGGATCGAGCGGATGATGTTCTCGGCCGACTTTTCGCCCAGACGCGGCAGCGGTGCCAGCTGTTCGGCCTTCAGGTCGTAAAGGTCGGCGATGTCGTGCACGAGCCCGTTGTCGTAGAGCAGTTCGACGGTCTCCTCGCCCAGCCCCTCGATGTCGAGGGCCTTGCGGCGGATGAAGTGCAGGATGCGTCCGATGATCTGGGGCCGGCAGCCGCTCTGGTTGGGGCAGTAGTGCTTCGCCTCGCCCTCGTAACGCACCAGCGGCGTATGGCACACCGGGCAGTGCGTGATATATTCGAAGGGCCGGCTGTCGGCGGGACGTTTCGCCAGTTCCACGCCCGTGATCTTGGGAATGATCTCCCCGCCCTTCTCGACATAGACCATGTCTCCCGGGCGGATGTCCAGCAGGGCCATCTGCTCGGCATTGTGCAGTGTGGCGCGCCGTACGGTGGTGCCGGCGAGCAGCACCGGGTCGAGGTTCGCCACGGGGGTGATCGCTCCGGTGCGGCCGACCTGGAAGGAGACGCTTTCGAGGCGTGTGAGCGCCTGCTCGGCCTTGAACTTGTAGGCCACGGCCCACTTCGGGGCTTTGGCCGTGAAGCCCAGCTGACGCCGCAGGGCGAAGTCGTTCACCTTGATGACTACGCCGTCCGTGGGGAAGGGCAGCGAACGCCGCGCCTCGTCCCAGTGGGCGATGAAGGCGTCGATCTCCGCCGCATTGTGGCAGATGCGCATGTGCTCCGAAACCTTGAAACCCCATTCGCGGGCCTTCCGAAGGCTTTCCCAGTGGCTGGTGAAGGGCAGTTGGTCGCCCGCAAGCTGGTAGAGCGTGCAGTCCAGGCCGCGCCGGGCCACGACGGACGAGGCCTGCTGTTTGAGCGTTCCGGCCGCCGCATTGCGCGGATTGGCGAAAAGCGGCTCGCCGTTGGCCTCGCGCTCGGCGTTGAGGCGGTCGAACGAGGCGTAGGGCATGAGGATCTCGCCGCGGATCTCGAACAGTTCGGGCCATCCCTCGCCCCGCAGCCGCAAAGGCACGGAGCGGATCGTGCGGACGTTGGCCGTAACGTCGTCGCCCGCAACGCCGTCGCCGCGCGTTACGGCCTGCGTGAGGCGCCCGTGCTCGTAGGTGAGCGAGATGGCCGTGCCGTCGAATTTCAGTTCGCAGACGTAGTCCGTCGGACCGACTTCGCGTTCGATGCGCTCGATGAATTCATGCAGTTCGTCGGTCGAGTAGGTGTTGCCCAGCGAGAGCATGGGGTAGCGGTGGCGGACGGTCCGGAATTCGGCGCAGAGGTCGCTGCCGACGCGCATCGTGGGCGACGTGGGGTCGGCATATTCGGGGTGTTCGGCTTCGAGGCGCTGGAGCTCGTGCATCATCGCATCGAACTCGAAATCCGAGATTTCGGGGGCGTTTTCGACGTAGTATCTGTGATTATGGTAGTCGAGCTGCCGGCGCAGCTCCTCGATCCGCTCGCGTATCATGATATAAGTATAACCCGCGTAAAGGTACACAATTTGTCCGGAACTGGGGGCAAAATCAAAAAAAATGCAAAAAAAAATTGTGAATGCCGTGCGATATGTAAATTTTGCGTATAATTGCAGAAAATTTCGAAGCACAATTATGGCTAAACAGAATACGGCAAAGAAACATATCGTAACGAGCTTTCACAACCTGAGTGCGGAGCTGCAGGACGAGGTCAAGGAAAAGTATCCCCTGGGATTCACCGACGCGATGATGCGGGTGGACAAACCCAACGGAGACTTTTTTTATGCCGTGCCCTTCGAGACCGATGATATCTCCTATCTGGTGAAGATCGACGTGAAGATCGACGACCATTCGCAGGACGACGACGACAAGGACTACTACGACGACGACATCAAGGGAGCGGACGAGATCCAGGGCGACGACGAGGCTTCGGAGGGCATGGAGAGCTCCGACGACGATGTAGATATCTGATCCGTATGAGGTGTTTGTTCTGCTGCGCCGTGATGCTGGCGGCCGGGGCCTGCGGCCTGGCCGACGACGAACGTCGCGAGGAGAACAGGTACATCTATCCCGTATTTTCCGACAAGACATTCGAAACCTATTGCCTCCGCGAGTTCGATCTCGACGGCAACGGCCGCATCTCGCGCTACGAAGCGCAGCGGGTCGTGCGTATCGACTGCTCGGGGCTGGGCGTTGCGACGCTCTACGACATCGCCGAGTTCTCGAACCTGCGCGAACTCGACTGCAGTGGCAACGATCTTGCGGCGCTCGACGTGAGTATGCTCGCGCATCTCGAACGGCTCGACTGTTCGCACAACCGTCTGGCGACGCTTGAGGTCGGCGGGCTGCGCGGCCTCGTCTCGCTCGATGTCGGCGGCAATCCGCTGCGGCAGCTCGACCTGTCGTCGAACGGTTCGCTCGTGCGTTTCGGCGGCTGCGACTGCGGCTTCGTAACGCTCGACGTGGCGCCCTGCGCCCGGAACATGGAGCTGGTCGATGTGCGCGGATGCGCCGATCTGGCGATTCTCTATATCGCTGCCGGGCAGCAGATCTCGTCGCTCCGCTACGACGGGGCGACGCAGGTCGTCGAACGCTGACACGGCGGCGTGCAGAAAAGCATTCCCATCTCGGAAACAAAAGGCCGGAGACCCGATCTCCGGCTTTTTTTGATCGTATGCCGTTTCTGCCCGCAACCGGTATCCGGGTTGTGATGCGGATGGTCGGTATTCTTTCACAATTTGTTGAAAAGTACCCGCCCGGCATGGCGCTATTCGAAGAAAAATTCGTACCTTTGGATGCAAAAAATGTCTTTTGCACTAAACTTTTACCGTTTACGATGAAAAAAGTAGATGTAATCCTCGGCCTGCAATGGGGGGACGAGGGCAAGGGAAAGGTCGTGGATGTGCTGACTCCCCGCTATGAAGTCGTCGCACGTTTCCAGGGCGGTCCCAATGCGGGTCATACGTTGGAGTTCGGCGGTGAGAAATATATCCTGCGTTCGATACCTTCCGGCATTTTCCAGGGCGGGAAGACCAACGTCATCGGCAACGGGGTGGTCCTCGACGCCATCCTGTTCCGCGAGGAGGCCGAGGCGCTGGCGGCCAGCGGCCACGATCTGACCCGCCAACTCGTCATATCGAAGAAGGCCCATCTGATCCTTCCGACGCACCGCATGCTCGATGCCGCCTACGAAGCCGCCAAGGGCAGCTCCAAGATCGGCACCACGGGCAAGGGTATCGGCCCGACCTATACGGACAAGGTCAGCCGCAACGGCATGCGCGTGGGCGACCTGCTGAACCCCGACTTCCGGGCGATCTACGCGAAGGCCAAGGCGCGCCACGAGCAGATCCTCCGCAGCCTGAATTACAGCTACGACATCACGGAGCTCGAGGCCAAGTGGTTCGAGGCCGTCGAGTACCTCAAGCGCTTCCGCATCGTGGACAGCGAGTATTTCGTGAACGGCTGCCTGGCCGACGGCAAGTCGATCCTCGCGGAGGGTGCGCAGGGTACGCTGCTCGACGTCGATTTCGGCTCGTATCCCTTCGTAACCTCCTCGAACACGGTCTGTGCGGGCGTCTGCACCGGTCTGGGCGTGGCGCCCAACCGCATCGGCGAGGTCTACGGTATCTTCAAGGCCTACTGCACGCGCGTGGGCAGCGGCCCGTTCCCCACGGAACTCTTCGACGAGACGGGCGAGCGGCTCTGCCAGCTCGGCCATGAGTTCGGTGCCGTTACCGGCCGCAAGCGCCGTTGCGGATGGCTCGATCTGGTGGCCCTCAAGTATGCGATCATGATCGACGGCGTAACGCAGCTCATCATGATGAAGTCCGACGTGATGAACGACTTCGATACGATCCGCGTGGCCACGGCCTACGAGATCGACGGAGCGCGCACGACGGAGTTCCCCTACGAGATTACGGACGGCGTGAAGCCCGTCTATACCGATTTCGAGGGCTGGAAGTGCGATCTGCGCCAGTGCCGCCGCTACGAGGATTTCCCCGAGGCGTTCCGCCGCTATGTGGAATTCATCGAGCGCGAGACAGGCGTTCCCGTGAAATTCATCTCCGTGGGTCCCGACCGCGGGGAGACGATCGAAAGATAGTTCAATACCTAAATAGCTGCTATGAAACAACCATTGAAAATCGTAGTACTGGCCAAGCAGGTGCCCGACACCCGCAATGTGGGCAAGGATGCGATGACGCCCGAAGGGACGGTCAATCGCGCGGCGCTGCCGGCCATCTTCAATCCCGAGGACCTCAATGCCCTCGAGGCCGCGCTGCGGCTCAAGGATGCCGTTGAGGGATCGACGGTCCATATCCTGACGATGGGACCCCAGCGTGCCGCCGACATCATCCGCGACGCGATGTTCCGCGGCGCCGACGGCGGTTACCTGCTTTCGGGCCGCGAGTTCGCCGGCTCGGATACGCTGGCGACCTCCTACGCCCTTTCGTGCGCCCTGCGCAGGATCGCGCCCGACGTGATCTTCGCCGGACGCCAGGCCATCGACGGCGATACGGCGCAGGTAGGTCCCCAGGTGGCCGAGAAACTCGGCCTGCCGCAGGTTACCTATGCCGAGGAGATCGTCGGGATCAAGGAGTCCTCGCTGGTTATCAAGCGCCGTCTGGAGCACGGCGTCGAGACGGTCGAGTGCCCGCTGCCGGCCGTCATCACCGTCAATGCATCGGCCGCCGAGTGCCGCCCGCGCAACGCCAAGCGCGTGATGAAGTACAAATATGCGCTCGCCACGTCGGAGATCGCCGCAGCGGCCGGAACGCCCGTTGCCGAGCGTGCCGCCGCGACGCCCTACCTGCAGATTGTCGAGTGGGCTCCCGCGGATGTCGATCCGGATCCCGCGCAGCTCGGCCTGCAGGGTTCGCCCACGAAGGTCAAGAAGATCGAGAACGTGGTCTTCGCGGCCAAGGAGGCCAAGCGTCTCACGGCGTCGGACGAGGATATCAATTCACTGATGGTCGAACTTATCGCGAGCCACACGCTCGGTTAATGCACTTTGGAGATGAACAACGTATTCGTATATATCGAGATGGAGGGCGGCAAGATCGCCGACGTGAGTCTCGAACTGCTGACCAAGGGCCGCGAGCTGGCCGCACGGCTCGGTGTGAAGACCGAGGCCGTCGTCCTGGGCCACAACCTCGCGGGTATCGAGAAGGAACTGGCAAAATACGGTGCCGATACGGTGTGGGTGGCCGATGACGGGATCTTCGATCCATTCCGCACGCTGCCCCATACGGCCGTGATGTGCGGGCTGATCGAGCAGGAGAAGCCCCAGATCGCGCTCTTCGGCGCTACGCCCGTGGGCCGCGACTTTGCGCCGCGCGTGTCGTCGGCGCTGCACAGCGGTCTGACGGCCGACTGTACGCAGCTCGAGATCGGCGACCACAAGGACGCCAAGACGGGCAAGGAGTACAAGGACCTGCTGTATCAGATCCGTCCCGCCTTCGGCGGCAACATCATCGCCACGATCGTCAATCCGGACCACCGTCCGCAGATGGCCACCGTGCGTGAGGGTGTGATGCGCAAGGAGTGCGCCGCGCAGCCCGCAGCCGGCGAGGTGAAGCCGATCGACTGGCGGAAGTTTGTCAAGGATACGGATCTGGTGGTGAAGATCGTCGATCGTCAGATCGAGGAGCGCAAGATCGACATCAAGGGCGCCTCGATCATCGTGGCCGGCGGCTACGGCATGGGCTCGAAGGAGAACTTCAAGCTGGTGCACGACCTGGCCGACGTGCTGGGTGCCGAGGTCGGCGCAAGCCGTGCGGCGGTCGATGCCGGCTTCGCGGAGCATGAGCGTCAGGTGGGACAGACCGGCGTTACGGTGCGTCCGAAGCTCTACATCGCCTGCGGCATCTCGGGACAGATCCAGCATACGGCCGGCATGGACCAGTCGTCGATGGTCATCTCGATCAACTCCGATCCCGATGCGCCGATCAACAAGATCGCCGATTACGCCATCACGGGCGACGTGAACGAGATTATCCCGAAAATGATCAAGTACTACAAGCAAAACTCGAAGTAATGGCTAATTTCTTTTCAGATAACAAGGATTTGCAGTTCCATCTGGATCATCCGCTGATGCGGAAGATCGTGGAACTGAAGGAACGCGGCTTCGCCGACAAGGCGCTCTACGACTATGCGCCGCAGGATTTCGACGACGCGATGGACTCCTACCGCCGCGTGCTGGAGATCGCCGGCGAGGTGTGCGGCGACGTGATCGCCCCCAACGCCGAGGGTGTGGACCACGAGGGTCCGCGTGTGGTGAACGACCATGTGGAGTATGCTTCGGGTACGGTCCGCAATATGAAGGCCGTGGTCGATGCCGGCTTGAGCGGCATGACCCTCCCGCGCAAGTACGACGGACTGAACTTCCCGCTCATCTGCTTCGTCATGGCCAACGAGATGGTGGCCCGTGCGGATGCCAGCTTCGAGAACATCTGGGGCCTGCAGGACTGCGCCGAGACGCTCAACGAGTTTGCCTCGGAGGAGCAGAAGGAGAAATTCCTCAAGTGGGTGTCGGCCGGCGCGACGTGCGCCATGGACCTCACGGAGCCCGATGCCGGATCGGATCTGGGTGCCGTGATGCTGAAGGCCACCTGGTCGGAGGAGCGGCAGACCTGGCTGCTCAACGGCGTGAAGCGCTTCATCACGAACGGCGACGGCGAGGTTTCGCTCGTCCTGGCCCGTACGGAGGAGGGTACGACCGACGCCCGCGGCCTGTCGATGCTCGTCTATGACAAGCGCGACGGCGGCGTGAAGGTGCGCCGCATCGAGAACAAGCTCGGCATCAAGGGCTCGCCGACGTGCGAGCTGGTCTTCACGAACGCTCCGGCCCAGCTGGTCGGCGACCGCAAGATGGGTCTGATCAAGTACGTCATGTCGCTGATGAACGCCGCCCGTCTGGGTATCGGCGCACAGTCGGTGGGCCTTTGCGAGGCCGCCTTCCGCGAGGCGCTGAAGTATGCCCACGAGCGTGAGCAGTTCGGCAAGCCGATCATCCGCTTTGCCGCCGTTTCGGAGATGCTCTCGAACATGAAGGCCAAGCTGCAGGGCGCCCGCGCGCTGCTCTACGAGACGGCCCGTTTCGTGGAGGTCTACAAGCAGTATACGCACATCTCGCACGAGCGTTCGCTCGAACCGGAGGAGCGTCAGGAGATGAAGTTCTACAACCGGCTGGCCGACGGCTTCACGCCGCTCGTGAAGCTCTTCTCGTCGGAGTATGCCAACCAGCTGGCCTATGACGCCATCCAGATCCACGGCGGCTCGGGATTCATGAAGGACTATCCCTGCGAACGCCTCTACCGCGACGCCCGCATCATGAACATCTACGAGGGAACGTCGCAGCTGCAGGTTGTGGCGGCGATCAACGCCGTAACGAAGGGCACCTTCATGGAGCAGATCGAGCGTTACGCCGCCGAAGAGTACCCGGAGGCCATGCAGCCGATCGTCGAGAAGCTGAAGACGCTGACGGTGAAGTTCTCGGAGATGGTGGCCCGCGTCGAGGCCGGCGACAAGGAGTGCGCCGGATTCAAGGACTTCCATGCCCGCCGTCTGGTCGAGACTGCCGGACACATCATCATCAGCTACCTGCTGGCCCGTCAGGCCGGCCAGTCGGAGGAGTATGTTGCCTCGGCGCGCATCTTCTCGAAGTTGGCCGAAGGCAAGATCTCGGAGGCCTATACCTATGTGATGAACTCCTCGACCGAAGATGTCGAGCTGTTCCACGCCGTAGGCAGCGAAGAGTAAGATCGTCTGCCCGTCAAATGCGGGGCGTTCCGGTTCAGTGCCGGGACGCCCTTTTTGTCGGCGTCCGGAGGCCCCTGCCGGATGGTGCGGTGCTGCGGGAGCCTTTTTCCGGCGGCGGAAATTTGTATGCGCACGATTTTTGACGTATATTTGTCTGAAACCGTTCTAAAACAGAGAGCCTTATGAAGAAGATTTTGTTCCTTGCCGCCGCCGTGCTGTTCTGCACGCCCCTTTTCGCGCAGGATCACCGCAGTGAAATCACCGTATCGTACGGATATGCCCCCACATCGAACTGGAGCGATTCGTTCAGTGCGATCAAGGACCTGGTTTCGGATGCCAAGACCGATATTTCGGGATGGGGTGCCGTTACGGTCGGCTACAACTTCCGCCTGCTGGGGCCGTTGAGCATCGGTGCCCAGGTGGTCTGCTCGACCAATGACCAGAAGATCCGGAGTACGGGTACCGATATCAAGAACCGCTATTGGGCCATAATGCCCAATGTGAAGTGGACGTGGCTCAACCTGAAGATCATCACGCTCTACTCGCGGGGTGCCATAGGCGCCGTATTCTCGAAGGCCGAAATCGAGGATGCGAAGGATGAGAGCGCCACGCGCTTCGCCTATCAGGTGTCGCCCATCGGCATTACCGTCGGCGGCCGTCTGGCGCTCTATGCCGAGGCGGGTATCGGCGCCTCGGGATCGATCCTGGCCGGTATACGCTACCGCTTCTGATCCGATCCGCAGCGCTGACAAAGGAGCCGCTCCATCGATTTGGGGAGGCTCCTTTTCGTTCCGGCATCCGGCCGGTATCAGGCTTCAGCAGGGACGGCCGCCGTTTCGGTAACGATGCCGTGCGTCGTGTTGAAAAGCCCGAGCGAGAGGCGGTCGGCGATATGGGCCAGCGCCTTCTGGGCCTTCACCGAATTGCCGGCCTCGTCGAGCGGGGGCGCGAAGGCCGCCAGACCCATGACGCCCGGCACGACGGCCAGAATGCCGCCTCCGACACCCGATTTTGCGGGCAGTCCTGTCGTGAAGAGCCAGTCGCCCGTATGTTCGTAGAAGCCTACGGTAGCCATCAGGGCCGTAATCTTCGGGGTCAGCGCCGCATCGAACACCTTGAGGTGCGTGACGGGATTCACGCCGCCCGAAGCGATCGTCGCCGCCATGACGGCCAGTTGCCGGGCCGTGATGCCCAGCGAACACTGCCGCGTATAGAGGTCGAGCGAAAGCTCCGGATCGTCGTAGATGCGTCCGTAGTTGCGCAGCAGCCAGGTGATCGAGCGGTTGTTGAAGTTGGTTTCCGATTCCGACCGGTAGAGTTCGTCGATGACGGCGATCCGCGAACCCGTGAGCGTTTCGATGAACTCCTTGATGGCTTTCCATTTGGCATCGGACTGACCCGTGGGACGGATCATCGAGCAGGCTGCGATGGCTCCGGCATTCACGAGCGGCGTCGAGGGATGGTCATTCTCGAGCAGGATCGCCATGATCGAGTTGAAGGGCAGCCCTGTGGCGTCGGCCCCGATCTGTCGGAGGATCGTGTCGGCGCCGTACTGGCTCATGGCCAGCAGGGCCGTCGGGACCTTCGAGACCGACTCGATGCCGAAGGCAAAGTCCGTGTCGCCGACCGTCAGAAGTTCTCCGTCGGGCAGGCAGGCTGCGATGCCGAAGAGCGTGGCCGGCACTCCGGCCAGATAGGGGATGTAGTCGGCATTCTTCCCCTGTGTGTCGTTTTTGCAGCGTGCGTAGGCCTCTTCGAGGACCGTACGGATCTGCTGCTTGTCGAGTTTGAGAATCATGGACAGGTATTTTTAGACGTTGCGTGGGGTGGTTCGTTTACGGGATTTGCGAGGCTGGGATGCCTGTTGCGGCGGGGTGGATGCGGCTGCCGGCTGCTCCCAGTGGAAGGGTGCAAATTCTGCTGCGGCCTGCGGGTCGCGCCACGAGGGCTTGCGCAGGGCGTAGATGACGAACGGGACGCCGACGACGAGCAGGCAGCCGATGACAAGCACGGAATACCATACGGTGTTGCTGCCCGTGGCGATCTGTCCGGGCGGGATGAAGCTCAATACGAAAGCCAGCAGCGATCCGAGGAATCCCAACCCTCCGAGCAGCCACATCATGCCGTTCCGTTTGCCGAGGCGGAAGGGCCGCGGGGTCGCTTTCATGCGGTAGCGCAGGACGATCGCCGCGGCAAACATCAGCATGTACATGATCAGGTAGAGCAGCACGGTGAGCTGCGAGAGGATCTGGTAGAACGATTGTACGGAGGGCATCACGACGAAAAGCAGCGCCAGCAGCGTTACGATCGCCCCCTGGATGTAGAGAATGTTGCTCTGCACGCCGTTACGGTTCGTCTTCTGGAAGAAGGGCGGCAGATACCCTGCCTTGCCGACGGTGAAGATACCCTTCGAGGGACCGGCCACCCAGGTCAGCACGCCGGCCAGCACGCCGAACATCAGGGCGATGGCGATCACGGGCGAGGCCCACGAAAGGTGCAGGTAGCGGAAATAGTCGTCGAAGCCGATAAGCAGCGACTGCGTGAGGCTGATATCCTTGGCCGGAATGATGAGACCCAGGGCGAAGGTGCCCAGCACGAAGATGCAGACCGTAACGAGCGAGCCGATGATGATGGCCCGCGGGTAGTTGCGCGTGGGGTTCTTTACGTCCATGACGTGAATGCCCATCATCTCCATGCCGGCATAGAAGAGGAAGATGCTGCTGGCCAGCACGAGGTTGTCGAGCTTCGTGAGGTCGGGGAAGAATCCCTGCGAGAGATCCATGTGGTTCGTGCCTCCCGTGGCCAGGTAGACGATGCCCAGGATGATGAGCAGGCCTGCGGGGATGATCGTGCCGACCATGCCGCCCCATTTGCTGATCTTGCCGACCCAGCCCATTCCCTTGAGCGAGATGAAGGTTGCCGCCCAGTAGATGGCCATGACGACCAGGAGCGTGAAGAGCTTGTTCGAGGCCAGCGACATGTCGTGTGTCTCGTTGGTGCCGATGAAGGCGATCGACACGGCGCCGAAGGTCAGCACCGTGGGATACCAGATCGTCGATTCGATCCACTGCAGCCAGATGGCCAGGAATCCCGTGCGGGCGCCGAATGCCTCGCCGACCCAGCGGAAGACGCCTCCCTGCTTGTCGGAGAACATCGCGGCGAGTTCGGCGGCGACCAGCGCCGTGGGAATGAGGAACACGATGGCCGCAAAGAGGTAGTAGAAGGCCGATGAGAGGCCGTAAACCGCTTCGGCCGGGAGTCCGCGCAGGCTGACGACGGCCGTAACGTTCATGATGGCCAGCGTCATGACGCTCAACTTGAACCCCTTGCTTAAGGTAGCTTTTTTTACATCCATATGCGTTGTTTTTGTTGGAACGTTGCAACGAGTGCAACTACCGTGCAAAAATCCGGTGGTGCGAAAACCGGGCGGTGCGGGTGAAATACCGGCGGAATTTCCTATCTTTGTTGCGTAGCCGATATCCTGTTTGCCTATGCGCCGTTCAGTATCGATTTTTGTCCTTGCCCTCCTGCTTGTTTCGTGCGGCACCCGTACGAAAAAACCGGAAGCCGCCTCGCCTGCCGCACCGGCCACGTTCCGTGTCCCCATGCCTCCGGCCAACCTGACCGGGCAGGGGCAGCGCGATTACCTGAAGGCGCATTACTGGGACGCTTTCGACTTTGCCGATACGCTGTTCCTTGAGCGGATCGACACGGCGCAGATGTATGAAGCCTTTGCGCGCTATGTCGTACTGCTCTCGGACCGTCCGACGGACGGTGCGCCGATCGACTCGCTCATGCGCCGCGCCTCCTCGTCGCGCCGGATGATGGATTACTTCGCGATGCTGGCCGACGGGGTGCTGCACGACCCCAACTCGCCGCTGCGCAACGACGAATTCTACATTCCCGTGCTGCGGGCCCTGCTGGCGGCTCCCTGGTACGATGAATACGAGCGGATCGCCCCGGAATACGACCTGCACATGGCTTTGCAGAACCGTGTGGGGCAGCCGGCCAACGATTTCCGCTATACGCTCGCTTCGGGCGCCTCGGGAACCCTTTACGGGCTGGATGCCGAGTATGTCCTGCTTTTTGTCAATAATCCCGGCTGCACGATGTGCCGCGAGATCCGCGAGGAAATCGCTGCGTCGCCCATGCTCTCGGAGATGATCGAACGGGGACGGCTGCTTGTGCTGGCGCTCTATCCCGATGAGGATCTGGCCGCCTGGCGCGACTATGCGGATCAGATTCCGCCGAAGTGGATCAACGCCTACGACCGGGGATGTGTCATCCGTGAGGAGGGAACCTACGATTTCCACGCCATCCCGGCGCTCTACCTTTTCGACCGCGACAAACGCGTGCTGGTCAAGGATTCGACCTCGGTTCCGCAGATCGAGGAGGTGATCGACCGCCGGGGATGACCCGCCGATCTTGCGGGGTGGGGTATAGCCGTTCGGTATGTTTCCGGGTCGGGTATAGGTTTTGCTTATCGGGCCATAAAAAAAGACGATCGATTTTATGCATGATCTTTGCAGGGAATCGTTACCTTTGTAGCGATAAAAACCACGATACACAAACACACACATTAAAATAGAAAAAACTATGGCAAAGAAATGGCGTTGTACCGTATGCGGGTACATTCACGAAGGACCCGAGGCACCCGAGCAGTGCCCGATGTGCAAGGTTGGCAAGGATAAGTTCGTAGAGGTCGTAGAGCAGGAAGGCGATCTGGATTTCGTTACCGTTCATAAGATCGGCGACGGCAAGGGCGCCAGCAAGGAGCTCTGGGAGGGTCTGCAGAACCACTTCATGGGCGAGTGCACCGAGGTGGGCATGTACCTGGCCATGAGCCGTCAGGCTGACCGCGAGGGCTATCCCGAGATTGCCGAGGCCTACAAGCGTTACGCCTGGGAGGAGGCCGAGCACGCCTCGAAGTTCGCCGAGCTGATCGGCGAGGTGGTTTGGGATACGAAGACCAACCTCTACAAGCGCATGAACGCCGAGTGCGGCGCCTGCGAGGACAAGATGCGTCTGGCCCGCATGGCCAAGGAGGAGAACCTCGACGCCGTGCACGACACCGTACACGAGATGGCCAAGGACGAAGCGCGCCACGGTAAGGGCTTCGAGGGCCTTTACAAGCGTTACTTCGGCAAATAGTCCTGACGCTGGATAGCAGCTGGGCGGATTCCATTGCGGAATCCGCCCAGCTTTTTTTGCGGAAAGGCTTCCCGACGGTTTTTACAGCCGGTGGTAATGGCAGCCGAGCAATACGCCCCGGTCATCGCGCAGGTGCATGCCGCCGCCCATGCAGTAGCGGAACATGCGGCAGTCGCCGCACGTCCCCTGACGCATCCACTCCCGGTCGCGGAAAGGCTGGAAGCGGGTCTGCCACACCTCCCAGAAACGGTCGCGGTAGATGTTGCCCTGATTGAAGTTGGCGCGGATCGACGTGCAGCCCGAAATCGCCCCGTCCACCCGGACGGAGGCCACCGAAATCCCCGCGGCACACTGGTAGAAGTGGTCGCGGACCTCGGCTTCGTAGCCGCCGAGGAATCCTTCGCAGGCATAGCTGGCATCGATGCGCCCTTCACGGCGCGTACGACGGATGAATTCAAGCAGCGTACGGAACTCTTCGTCCGTAAGACGGAGTTTCGGGTCGTTTTTGGCACGTCCTGCCGGGAAGATCGAGAAGAGCCGCCAGTGGCGCACCCCTTCGGCGACGAGCCGGTCACGGAAAGCCTCCAACTGCGGAACGAGAGGCGCCGTAACGCAGGTTATGACGTCGAAGGAAAGCGACGACTCGCGCACGCACATCCGCACGGCATCGAGCGCCTGTTCATAGCTGTGCGGGTTGCCGCGCAGCCAGTTGTGTGTGGATTCAAAGCCGTCGAGACTTACGGAGAGGCTCCGCAGCCCGGCGTCGAGCAGGGCCCGAAACCGCTCCGGGGTGAGCGCCAGCCCGTTGGTAACCATACCCCACGGATAGCCGCGGCGGGTGATCTCCGCCCCGGCCCGTTCCAGGTCGGGACGTACCAGCGCCTCGCCGCCCGAGATGACAACGAGCACCTGCGCCGGATCGACATGGGGCGTTACCTCCTCGTCGAGCACGCGCAGGAAATCCTCCAGAGGCATGTCCGCCACTCCGGGTTCCGTGCGGCAGTCGCTGCCGCAATGGCGGCATGAGAGGTTGCAACGCAGCGTACACTCCCAGAAGAGCGTATCGAGACGGTGCTCACGCACCCGTTCCCGGTATAGATCGGAGAAGAGATCGAGGGCCAGACGCTTGCGGAGGCCCAAACGCCGGCCGCGCATGGGTCAGCGGCCGGTTTGCGATGTCCCGTCGCCACCGTTTTTCACGGTGCCGGCGGCCGGAGCGCCGGAGTCGGCCGGATCCGATGCGGCGGGCTGTTGCGGATATTCGACCCGTTCGGCGGGGCGCTGGTCCCGCAGCGGATCCCCGACCGGAGGCCGCACGCCGTACATGACAATGATCTGCGGACGCTCCTTGCCCCCGACAGCCGTAGAATCCGCCTGTTCGGCCGTTGCCGGATCGTTTTTCACGGTGTTTTTCACCGAGGAACACGCCGTGGAGAAACCCAGCAGCGCCAGGATCGACCATTTCAACCGTCTGCTCATGAATCATCGATTTAGTATTTTACAAAGATAGCATTTTTTGTGCAAAACCGAAAAAAAAGATCGAATTGTTTTGAAAATCAATGTTTTTTCTCTTTCTTTGTAAAACCTAATAACATTTTAATCCAATTTTTATGACAGGCAGAGTAAAATGGTTCGATAGCAAGAAAGGCTACGGATTCATTACGGCGGAGAACGGCAAGGAGATTTTCGTACATTTTTCGGGAATTGTGAAGGAGGGTTTCAAGTCGCTCAACGAAGGTCAGACGGTCGAGTTCGAAATCGGCACGGGCGCCAAGGGAGAACAGGCCATTAACGTAACTGTAGTTGAGTAAACTATAATTACCGATTTTCTCAAAGGGGCTTTCCATCGGGGGAAGCCTCTTTTTTCTTGTCGTTTTGAAAAATATGTCGTAATTTTGGGCGGTTTTAGTCCGGAATACAGGTTCAAAAAACACAATAAACCTATCAAGATCATGAAAGAAGCAATCGCAATCCTGACCGGCGGCGGACCGGCCCCCGGCATGAATACCGTAGTGGGCAGCGTCGCCAAGACGTTCCTCCGCAAGGGTTACCGCGTAATCGGCCTGCACGAAGGCTATACGGGACTGTTCAACCCCTCGCCCCGCACCGTGGATATCGACTATCCGATGGCCGACGGCATCTTCAACCAGGGCGGATCGTTCCTGCAGATGAGCCGTTTCAAGCCGACCGACGCCGATTTCGAGAACAACTTCAACCTCAAGTTCTTCACCGACAACAACGTGAAACTGCTCGTTACGGTCGGCGGAGACGATACCGCCTCGACGGCCAACCGAATTGCCAAGTTCCTCGAGGCCAAGAAGTACCCCATCGCCAACATCCACGTCCCGAAGACCATCGACAACGACCTGCCCCTTCCGAAGGGCACGCCTACGTTTGGTTACGAGTCGGCCAAGGACAAGGGTGCCGTCATCGCCCGCGCCGTCTATGTGGACGCCCGTACGAGCGGCAACTGGTTCGTGCTGGCTGCCATGGGCCGTTCGGCCGGCCACCTCGCCTTCGGTATCGGTGAGGCCTGCCACTACCCGATGATCGTCATCCCCGAGATGTTCAACAAGACGGAGATTACCGTCGAGAAGATCGTGAACCTCGTGATCTCGTCGATCATCAAGCGCAAGATCATGGGTATGGACTACGGCGCCGCCGTCATCTCGGAGGGTGTCTTCCACGCCCTTTCGGACGAGGAGATCCGCAAGAGCGGCGTGCACTTCACCTACGACGAGCACGGACACCCCGAGTTGGGCAAGGTTTCGAAGGCGCACATCTTCAACGAGATGATCGAGAAGAAGCTCAAGGAACTGGGCATCAAGGTCAAGAGCCGCCCCGTGGAACTCGGCTACGAGATCCGCTGCCAGACCCCGATCGCCTACGACCTGACCTACTGCTCGGAGCTGGGTATCGGCGTGCACAAGCTCTTCGCCGAGGGCAAGACGGGCTGCATGGTCTATGTGGATTCCGAGGGCAACGTATCGCCGCTCTACCTGAAGGACCTGCAGGATCCCACGACGGGCAAGATTCCGCCCCGTCTGGTCGATATCAACTCGGACAAGTTCACCTCGGTGGTCGAGAACATCCTCAACGCCATCACGCCGGCCGACTACGAGGCTGCCAAGAAGTATGTGGCCAACCCCGAGGAGTACGACTTCCACAAGATTCTCAACTGGAAATAATTTCCCGAAGGGATCCGACAACGAACCGGGGCATCGCACGATGCTCCGGTTTTTCGTATTGGCAGAGACGAACGGATATCAGAAGAGTTCGGGATCGGCGGTCCGGATCGACAGTGCGGCCGAAGGGTGGAGATTCCATACCTCGCAGCGCCGGGCAAAGGCCCGGCGCAGGGTATATCGCGTACCGCCCGGGGAGCCGTCGTACCAGGCCAGGACAAGCGAGGCGTTATCGGCCAGAAAGCGATTGCGTACGGCATAACACCCGCGGTGAAACGTCTCGGAGAGGATCACAACCTCGTCCGACGCGGCCTCGACGGCCTGGAATCGGGCCCGGTCTTCGGCCGAAAAACGCTCCTCCTGTCCGCGGAAGGGAATGACGGCCACATGCCGCACCCCGGGGTGTTCCGCACGAAACGCCAGTACCGCCTCGGCCGCCGCAAGGTCGAATCCGACGGCCATGCCCGAAAGGAAGGTGCGGTATCCCCGCGCATAGGCCCGCTCCACGGCGGCGGCGAGCGACGCGGCGGCTGCGCCGTCATAGGTGCGGTGGCCCGTAAAGGCCGCCGTTGTCCGGGGATCTGCGTTCATACTCCAAAGGTAGCCTTTTGGCCCGGACTTTGCAACACCTCCCACGGCATAAAAACACATTACCATGAAAAACACAGGCATTGTTATCGCATCGCTCGTGGGCGGCATGATTCTCGGATCGGCCCTTACGATGCTCCTCACGCCCCAGTCGGGCCCGGAACTCCGCCGGAAAATCAAGGACCTTGTCGGCGACGAGCTGGATCGTGTCCAGGAGAAGATCGGAGAGGTCGAGACCCGCATCGACGAAATCCGCTGTCAGTGCGAAGAGAAGTAAACCGCCGCAGACCATGAACGACCGTTCCGCCTCCGGCCATCTTGTCGCCGCACTGCTCCTTTTTGCAATCTCGGTGCTGGCAGCCATGCTGATGGTGCTTACGGCGCTTGTCGTATGGCTGTCGTCGCTGACCGGATCGTTCGTCCTTTCGGCTGTTATCATCGGTGCGTTTTTCGCACTTGTCGCCCTGGCGATCTACCGCTTTTCGATCTGTGAAGAGCTGCGGAGGATCCGGACGCAGATCGAGACGGTCTATGAGGTGGCCTATGCGGCCCGCAGCGGTTACGAGTGGCTCGTCGCGAAAGTCGTCCGGCTGCTCCGTCCCCGCGAAGGGCAGTCGTCCGAGTAGACAGAAACGCCCGGAGTCTTTCGATCTCCGGGCGTTTTCGTGATTTTCGAACAGAGCGGAATCTCCTCCCGCCCCATCAATAATCGAGCGCTACGCGGATCTCCGTATAGCTTTCGCCGACGCGCAGCCGTAAGGTGTAGTAGGTCGTTCCGGAGCCGTACGACGGCCATTCGAGCAGCGTAAAGACCAGCTTGCGCCCCTGCTTCTCGCATGCGAGCTCACCTTCGCCATCGAACTCTGCCTCGAAGTTGTCGGAAGGCAGGGTTACGGCAATCTTCTCCCCGAGGTTTTTCGACGAATAATCCAACTTGTAGGGCGTCGAGCCCCACTCGGGCAGCCAGTAGGTCCGGGGATTCTCGATAACGAACTTCACAACGGCGCCCAGGTCCCCGCGCTCGTCATCTTCGATATCGTCCGCGACATAGAATTTGAGATAATTTACACCCAGGGAGGGATCAAGCGGCAGGGCGGTGCACTGCGACGTGAACATCCGGGCAGTAGCTCCCCGCACGGCAACATAACCGTATCCCTCCGTTACGGCCACTTCGGGCGCAGGATTCTTCAGTGTGGAGACCTGTACATCGCCCAGTCCCGACCGTTTGTCCAGCATGAAGATTTGGCAGCTTGACGGGCTGATGAAGTTTCCTGCATTGTTGATATAGATATCTGAATCGTCGAGGATCGTCTTTCCGTTCTGTTCATTGTACATGTTGAGCATGGCGGTCCCCTCGGGATCGCCCGGAACATCCTCCTTCGAGCAGGAGACGGTCGTCAGCGCGACTGCCGAAATCAGGATCGGCAGGAACAGTCCCTTCATCACAAGTCTTTCTGTTCTGGTCATGGTAAAATGTCGATAATAATTTTTGAGTGAATCGTAATCTGCCGCTACCCATCCATTCCGCCGGATGCCGATTCCCGTTTTCGGAGGATCGAGCGGTGTCTGGATTCCGGGATGCTGCATCGGCGGACAAAGATAGCATAAATGGCGGCTTGTTGTATGATACCCTGCGAAAAAACAGGATGTCGGAAGGGCATATAATGTGAAAAACCCTTTGCCAATTCAAGGCAAAGGGTTTTCTGATTGGGTCGGGGAGACTGGATTCGAACCAGCGACCTCCAACTCCCGAAGCTGGCGCGCTAACCGGACTGCGCTACACCCCGAACAATGCCCTTATTGTTTTAAGAGCGCACAAAGATAACTTTAAAATCCGAAATGGCAAAATAAATTTCCGAAAAAATCTTTCCGGAACCCATCCCGCATTATGCCGAAGCCTTCCGAATGGTTGTAAAGCCTGTTTTTTGCGGACCTTGAAAGAAAAAAGCACTTGTATGCATACAAGTGCTTTTTTTTCAACTGGTCGGGGTAGCGGGATTCGAACCCACGACCCCCTGCTCCCAAAGCAGGTGCGCTAACCGGACTGCGCCACACCCCGATATCTTACGGTTTGCGGAATTTTATTTCCGAGGGGGCTGGATTTTTCCGGATGGAATCCCTTCCGGATAGGAATCCCCCGATTCCGGAGTGCAAAGATAACCGCTTTTTCCCGAAAAGCCAATTTTTGCAGTGAAATAACCCGTAAGACGCTGCGGCTTCCACCGTCTTGTTATTGGATTTCGTCGGAGACAATCGTCTCCAGTACATGTCCGAAATCCTCACCGGACGCAGGCATGTAAACGGCGAATCCGAGACGGCGTGCCGTTTCGATGTTTTTCAGTCCGTCGTCGATGTAGAGCGTCTCTTCGGGGATCATGCCGCTGGCGTCGATCATCTGGCGGAAGATTGCCTCGGATGGCTTCAGTTCGTGCATTTGGTAGGAGAGGAAGGCTGCATCGAAATAGTACTCCATGTCGTGTCCGTCGGCGCGGAACATCTCTTCGACGAAGTTCATCGAGGCGGGGTTGTTGTTCGAGAGTACATAGGTGCGGATTCCCCGTCGGCGCAGCGCCTCTATCTGCCGGAGCAGTTTGACCGGTATGGGATTCAGAAATTCGCCGTAGGCCCATTCGATCTGTTCGTCGGTGATGTCGGGCCGGTTCGAGAGGCGGCGCATCTCGTCGCAGGTTTCGTGGAAGGTGATGTCGCCGTGTTCGAGCCGGCCGAGCATCTCGGCGGGGTAGCAGGGGTTGATAAGTTCGGCTACGGCATCCATGCCGAGGTGCCGGAAGGCTGCGATGCAACGTTCCATATCGAGCGGAACCAGCACGCCGCCCAGGTCGAATACTACGTTTTTGATGGATTCCATAGGATGGTTTGCTTCTTGTTCGGGCCCGTTTCGGGCGGCACAAAGATAGGAAAAATCCCGTTGCGGGAGATCGACCGACCAATATCTACTTTTGGAATTGCATGGTGAAACGCCGCAGCGGGGCGATGAGCGCCATGGGCAGCAGCTTGCATAATGGAATCCAGAGGCGGTTCCACCAGTCGGGTACGATGGTGCGTCGGCCTCGCCACAGGCCCCGCAGTCCGCGGCGGGCGCAGGCATCGGCCGAGATCAGGGCTCCCACGCTCATCCCGATACGCTGCCAGCGGGGCGTCAATCCGTAAAGGTCGGTTGCCACGCCGGCCGGACATACGGCCGTAACGCGGATGCCCGCCTCGCGCACCTCCTTGGCAAAGGCCACGGAGAAGGCGCGCAGGTAGGCTTTCGAGGCGCTGTAAAGCGACAGTCCCGGGAAGGGCATCCACAGCGAATAGGAGGACATGTTGAGGATATGGCCGTCCTTGCCGCGGCGTATCATGTCGGCGGCGTAAAGCCGGCACATCTCGGTGTTGGTCAGGTCGTGCAGGAGGATGATCCGTTCGATCCTTTCTGCCGGGGTGTTGAGCAGATCGCAGAAGGAGAAGATGCCGGCGTTGTTGATCAGGACGTCGATGTCGATCCCTTCGCGCCGGGTGAAATCGTGCAGCTCTCCGGCGGCGCCGATGCGTGCCAGGTCGATGGCGACGGTGCGGATCCGGATGCCGGGTGCGGCGCCCTCGATCTCCCGGCGGACCGTTTCGAGCGGTTCCGCCCGGTTTCCGGCCAGCACGAGGTTGTATCCAAGGGCCGCCAGCCGCAGCGCGTAGCAGCGCCCGATGCCCGATCCGGCGCCCGTTACGAGGGCCCAGGCCGAGCCCGGCTGCACGGCGCCGCATTTGCGGCCTGTCGTATGGTTTCGGGCATTCATCAGGGCAGGCGGTTGAGTTCCTTAACGATCTTGCGTGGCAGGTCGGGACAATGTTTGCAGCACTTCATGTCCACGGAGTACATGCGGGCGATGCAGTAGTTGCGGTGGTCGCAGGCGCTGCGGGTCGTTTCGTCGCCCGTGCGGAGTTCCTCGACAAAGGCCGGATCGTTTACCAGCGCCCGGGCCATCTGCACCAGCTCGAAGCCGGCGTCGAGCGCCTGGTCGATGCCTTCGCGGCTGACCAGTCCCCCGACATAGATCAGCGGCCCCTTGAGGGCGGCGCGGAACTTTTTGGCATCCTCCAGGAAATAGCACTCCCGGAAGGGGAACTGCTTGATCAGGAAGGGCCCGCACCAGCGGATGAAGTAGCGGAGCCACCACGGGGAGTAGTAACTCATCGTGTAGATCGGAATCAGTCCACGCATGACGGCCATCGGGGCCTTCGAGACGAATCCGCCCGAGAGAACGATGCCGTCCACGCCGTACGACTCGATGACCTTGGCGATCTCGATGCTCTCGGGGATCTCGATACCGCCCTTGAATCCGTCGTACATGTTGTGCTTGACGGTGATGGCCATGCCGCAGGTCCGGGCGGTGCCTACGGCCTCGTCCAGACACATGCGCATGAAGCGCATGCGGTTTTCGAGCGATCCGCCGTATTCGTCGTGGCGGCGGTTCGTGTAGGGCGAGAGAAACTGCGAGATGAGGTAACCGTGTCCGGCGTGCACCTCCACCGAATCGAATCCGGCGTCGTGGGCCGTGCGTACGGCGCGCCCGAAGTCGCGGGCGACCTCTTCGATTTCGCGGTGCCGCATACCCCGCACGGGGGTGTAGGCGTAGAGGTTGATGCCCGACGAGGCGCCGATCGGAATCTGTCCGGCTGTGGAGTAGTGGGTCATGTTGCCGCAGTGTCCGATCTGGATCGCGGCGGCGGCACCCTCGCGGTGTATGGCGTCGGTGATGTCGCGCAGCCCCGGGACGATCTGGGGCCGCAGCCACAACTGCTTGTTGAACGACAGGCCGCTGCGCGATACGGCGGCGTAGGCGAGCGTCGTCATGCCGATGCCGCCGCGGGCCACCGAGACGTGGTACTGCTTGAGCTGTTCGGTGGGGCCGAAGTCCTTGCCCATCGATTCGAACGCCGCGGAGCGGACCGTGCGGTTGCGCAGCGTAACGGGTCCCAGCTTATAGGGGGTGAAGAGGTTTGACATGGTTCGGGTCAGTATATGAAGGGTATGATGCGTTTGCGTTTGAGGCGGGTGAACTCCTCGCCGAACTCCCGTTCGTAGCGGCGGCGCAGCGAGGCGGCGCGGGGCGCCAGGTTGGCGAAGGTCCACCAGGCGAAGACCGCCCCGGCCCACGACCACGAGGCGATGGCGAAGCCGACCCATTCGAGCAGCTCGCCGAAGTAGTTGGCCGACGATACGTAGCGGAACATGCCGCCGCGGGGGATGTAGTGGCGCGTGTCCCCGGGTTTGCGGAGGTGGCGGATGATGTAGTCCGAGTGGAGGTTGATGACCATGCCGGCGAGGAACAGTGCGCCGCCTATATAGATATAGGGCTTTGCGAACCATCCGTCGTAGTAGTCCGCCGGGGAGACGTAGAAGATCCAGCCGCCCTGCATCAGGGCGTTGAGCGTATTGAAAAGCGTGCCCATGAGGACGATGCCGAGCGGCATCTTCGAGTTGCCGCGGATCAGCAGCGGGAAGATGAAGGCCCGCTGGAGATAATGCGCCTGGAAGAGCAGGAAGAGCGTGAGCGGCGCGGCCTGCAGCATGCGGTCCGAGGCGGCCCAGAGCACACACATGAGGATGAATACCGGGGACTCCATGACCACCCAGCCTATACGGTTTGGTACGGGCGGGCCGTAGCGGCGGTCGAACAGGTAGCCGTATCCGGCTTCGAAGAAGTGCAGGGCGATGAAGACGAAGAGTGCCAGGATCGCCATGATGATCAGAAAGATGTTGAATGCGTGTTCCATGCGGGGCTCTGCGCGGTAAAACGCGGTAAAGTTACGCTTTTTTTTCGGTCCGGTCAAGGACCGCATTCTGCGGATGCTGTTTGTTTTGCCCGGGGAAGCGTCCGGATGGTCGGATGTGAAAAAGAGATGCGTCCGAAACAGGAGCGCATCTCTTTTCGCCATGTCGGCCGCCGGTGCCCGCGCGAGGTGTCGTGCCGGACCCTTTTTTGCGGTGTTCCGGTCGGGCGGAACGTCAGTGCGTGTAGACCTTGCCTTTCTGCTTTTCGTTCTTTTCGTACTTCAGGCGCGACTGCGTGGGGTATTTGAGCGCCTCGAACTCCTCCACGGCGTTGCAGATATCCTGCAGCAGCATGTCGGCCATATCGCGCGACATGCCCTGCCGGACGACGATGCGCATGACGATCGTCTGTTCGATGGTCGCAGGCATCGTGTAGGCCGGCACCATCCACCCGCTCTGCTGCAATTTCGCCTGCAGGTCGAAGAGCGTCCATTTGGCTTTTTTCTCGTAGGCCGGATCCAGTGACCAGATGAAGAGCGGATTGACCACCTCCCGGGCGAATACGCGGAAGCAGGTCATTTCGCCGATGGCCCGGTGGCAGTAGGCGGCGATATCCATCGAGTTCTGCTGGATCTCCCTGTATCCTTCGAATCCCAGCCGGATGAAGTTGTAGTACTGGCCGAGAATCTGCGCCGCCGGACGCGAGAAGTTCAGTCCTACCTGTGTGATGCTGGCTCCGAGGTAATTGACCGAGAAGGACATCTCTCCGGGGAGGTACTTCTTGTCCCTCCATACGACCCATCCCAGACCCGGGTAGACCAGTCCGAACTTGTGGCCCGATGTGGAGATCGACTGCACCCAGCGCAGGCGGAAGTCCCACTTCTTGCCCGGATTGAGGAACGGCAGGATGAAACCGCCCGAGGCGGCATCGACATGGATCGGAATGTCGTATCCGGTCTTGCGGTTGTAGTCGTCGAGCGCCTTGTCGAGGGCTTCGACGTCGTCGTTGAGCCCCGTCCAGGTAACGCCGGCGATCGGTACGATGCAGATCGTGTTCTCGTCGCAGATCTTCAGGGCGGCATCGACGTCGAGTGTCGGGTGTTTTTCGTCGAGCGGTACGGTGCGGAGCTCGATTTGCCAGAGCTGGCAGAATTTCTCCCAGACGACCTGATAGGCGGCGCTCATGACGAGGTTGGGCTTGTCGCAGGGTTTGCCCGCGGCCTTGCGGCGTGCGCGCCAGCGCAGCCACGCGGCCACGCCGCCCAGCATGCAGGCCTCCGAGGAGCCGATGCCTACGGCGCCGGTCTTCCATTCCGCCTCTTCGGGGGTGTTCCACAGGTTGGCGATGATGTTGATGCAGCGTCCGCACATGACCGCCACGCGCGGATACTCCGTTTCGTCGATGTAGTTGACGTTGATCGCCTCGTTCATCAGCCGTGTGGCGTAGTCGTCCATGTAGGTCGTAACGAACGTGGCGAGGTTCAGACGCGGCTGCGTCTGGGGGTAGGTCTCGTCCTTGACCATCTGGTAGGCCACTTCGGGGGCTGTCTTTCCCTTGGGAATGAACTCCGTGGGGGCGGGTGAACGCATTTCGCGTGTGCCGAATACGTCGGTCAGCGTCTCATCGTGCAGGTGTTTCATGAGATCCAT
Organism: Candidatus Alistipes stercoravium; assembly: GCA_019119615.1. GTDB lineage: Bacteria > Bacteroidota > Bacteroidia > Bacteroidales > Rikenellaceae > Alistipes > Alistipes stercoravium. The sequence continues at coordinate 50,114 of DWWQ01000014.1, forward strand.
ACTTTTCAGTTTTTGATGTTGTGGTTATTCCGCCTTGTCGGGTTGCACGAACTGTGCCAGAGCCCCCGTGCGGGCATTTCGGGGCCGCCCGGAAAACCTTCCGGCGGCTGTCGAAAAAAAAGTCGAAAAAATGACCGAAAAATTTGGAACGTCCCGGAAAATGTTATAGATTTGTGATATCAAAATAATATCATTACGAATATGAAAAACCAAAACTTCGTCTATGGTGGCTGGAAAGCCAACGGATTCGTGGCGCTGGCGTGCGAACTGCTTCTGCTGGCCGGATTCATCGTCTTGATCGTATTGGGCGCCCTGCGTGCCGATGCTTCGCTGCCGGGCGGGGTGGCGATGGTTGTAGCGGGCTCCGTGGGGCTTGCTGCCGTTGTGATCGGGTTGTGCGGCTTCATGCTGCTGGAGCCCAATGAGGCGCGCGTGATGGTCTTCTTCGGCAACTACCGCGGCACGTTCTACGAGACGGGCTTCTGGTGGGTCAATCCCTTCATGTCGGCCAAGCCGATCTCGATGCGGGCGCGCAACCTCAATGTCGATCCGATCAAGGTCAATGACAAGACGGGCAACCCGATCCTGATCGGTCTGGTGCTTGTGTGGCGCATCAAGCGCGATGACATTTACAAGGCGGTCTTCGAGATCGATGCGGCGCCGGCGGCTCCCGGACAGGGTGTTTCGGCCTCGGCGCGCATGAACGTGCTGCAGAATTTCGTGAACGTGCAGAGCGACGCGGCGCTGCGCCAGGTGGCCGGCTGTTATGCCTACGATGACAACGGCACGAAGCAGGAGACGCTGACGCTGCGCTCGAACAGCGAGGAGATCAACGAGCAGCTCGAAACGAAACTGAACGAGCGCCTGGCGATGGCCGGTATCGAGGTTGTCGAGGCGCGTATCAACTACCTGGCCTATGCGCCGGAGATTGCCGCCGTGATGCTGCGCCGCCAGCAGGCCGACGCCGTGATCGCCGCCCGTGAGAAGATCGTCGAGGGGGCCGTATCGATGGTGCACATGGCGCTGGACCGTCTCGCCGACGAGCAGGTCGTCGAGCTGGACGAGGAGCGCAAGGCGGCGATGGTCTCGAACCTGCTCGTGGTGCTTTGTGCCGACGAGGCGGCGCAGCCCGTAGTCAATACCGGAACCCTTCACCACTGATCGGATGGCGCGTGAGACAAATACCCGAAGTTTCGTGCTGCGAGTCGATGCGGCGACGATGGATGCACTGGAGGCGTGGGCCGAGGATGAGTTCCGCTCGATCAACGGCCAGCTCCAGTGGATCATCGCCGATGCGCTGCGACGCAGCGGGCGGCTGAAGAAGCCCCGCCCGCAGGCCGCCCGTGCCGCTGCTCCGGACGGAATGCTGGCGTCGCCGGCCGCGTCGAAGAACCCCAAAAACGAACCCGAATCATGAACAAGAATCCTTTTGACAATATGGCAGGCGACGGTCGTTTCAAGGATCGCCTCCGCAACCGGATCGGAGAGTCCGTTGCCCGGAATCAGCAGGAGGGGGAGCAGTTGCGCGAGCAATTGACGAGGTTCCTCCATGCCCGCGGGCGGCTGTGGCTCGGACTGCCTGCCGTGGCGGTCATCACCTTCCTCTCCCTTTTCCTGCTGCGGACCCTTGATTTGCCCGTAACCGAAGCGCTGGCCAAGGGTGGTATCGCGGCGGGGATTGTGTCGCTGTGGTGGGTTGTCGGCATCTGGGGCTCGGCCGACAGGCGGTTGGCTAAAGAGAAAGTTGAGGAGGACGATGAAAATCCCCTGTCGCGCTGGATCGAAAGGCAGAAGCAGCGGAGCGTCATTGCGAACCGGCTTTTGCGCGGGTTCGGCGTGTTGTTGTCGGTAGCGGCGCTGGTCGCAATCTGTTCCCCGCAGCTGGAGATGCTCTTCACGGAGGACGGACAGACGGTGCATGCTGTTTTTGGCATTCTGCTGAAACTGTTTTGTGCCGGGGCGCTTGCCCTTCCCGTAAAACTGACGGCGCCGCGCGAATAGCGGGGACATGGCAGTTGCAGAAAAGCGTTCCGTGCAGGACGCTTTTTTTGTGCCCGGAGCCGGTTGCGCGGTACGACGTGCGGAAAAAGTGCGTATCTTTGTTTTTGGGAAAATACCTCCGAACCTATGAAAAAAATCGTGGTTTTCACCGGTGCCGGTGTGAGTGCCGACAGCGGTCTGGCGACTTTCCGCGATGCCGACGGCCTGTGGGCCAACTACCGCATCGAGGATGTCTGCACGCCCGAGGCGCTGGCGCGCAACCGGGCTCTGGTGATCGAATTCTACAACAAGCGGCGCCGCGAACTGCTCACGACGCAACCCAACGCGGCGCACGAGGCCATCGCCCGCCTCGAGCAGGCCTACGACGTCGAGGTCGTAACGCAGAATGTCGATGACCTGCACGAACGGGCCGGCTCGACCCGCGTTACGCACCTGCACGGCGAGCTGCGCAAGCTGCGCTCGTCGCGCAATCCCGATCTCGTCGTTCCGATCGAAGGGTGGGAGCAGACGCTCGACGCCACGGCCCCCGACGGCTCGCTGCTGCGCCCGCATATCGTCTTCTTCGGCGAGTCGGTGCCGATGTTCGAGCGGGCCGCCCAAATAGCGCAGCAGGCCGATCTGATGCTCGTCGTCGGAACGTCGCTCGCGGTCTATCCCGCGGCGTCGCTCGTGCGTTATGTCCGTCCGGAGATTCCGATCTTCCTGGTCGATCCCGGGCAGCCCGATACGGCCGGCATCCGCAACCCGCTGACCGTCGTGCGCAAACGCGCGGCCGAGGGAGTGCCTCCGCTGATCGATGAATTGCTCCGCGCGGCGGCGGAAAAGTAAAAATTTGCGCTATCTTTGCGGCGGCTTCGTGCGGCGGAACACTCCGCACGGAGCCGCCTTGTCATGACACTGTTCACCTTCATCGAAATTCTGGGTACGCTGGCCTTTGCGATCAGCGGCATCCGTCTGGCTTCGGCCAAGCGTTTCGACTGGTTCGGGGCCTACGTCGTGGGCTTCACGACGGCCATCGGCGGCGGTACGCTGCGCGATTTGATGCTCTCGGTAACCCCCTTCTGGATGCTCAACAGCTCCTATCTGATCGTTACGGCCTTCGCCCTGGGCATCGTGGTTCTCGGCGGCCGCCATCTGATCCATCTGAACAATACGTTCTTCATCTTTGACGCCATCGGTCTGGGCCTCTTCACGGTCGTCGGGGTTGAGAAGACCCTCACGGCGGGATTCCCGCTCTGGGTGGCCATCATCATGGGTACGATCACGGGTGCCGCGGGCGGCGTGCTGCGCGACATCCTCATCAACGAGGAGCCGCTCATCTTCCGCAAGGAGATCTACGCCCTGGCGTGCGTCTTCGGCGGACTGGTCTATGGCGGGGGCGCTGCCCTGGGTCTCTCCGGGGCGATGCTTCAGATCGTTACGGCCGTGAGCGTCATTGCCGTGCGGGTCATCTCCGTACGCTTCGGCCTGCGCCTCCCGACCCTCAAGCAGGATCTCGACGCATAGCCGGATATCCCGGCCGCATGCTCCGAAATGAAAAACCGCCTGACGAAAACATGCGTCAGGCGGTTTTTCCGTTCTCCGGAGCCTTCTACTTCAGATCCTTGAAATAGAGTTCGAGCAGCTCCTTGGCAGCGATGAACGAGGAGATCCGGTCGTCGAGCACACGCTGCTCGTATTCGGCGATCTTTCCCTCGACGGCCGGGTCGTGGTAGAAGCTGCTGCGCAGCGCCTCGTTGATCGTCTCATACATCCAGTACTTGTTCTGCCGGTTGCGGTTGTGCTGGAAATAGCCGTTGGCGTGGATGTGGTCGAGGTACTCCTCGACGCCTTTCCAGACCTCTTCGAGTCCCGTTTCGGCCACCGACGAACAGGTGTATACCTTGGGCCGCCAGCCCGATTCGGGTACCGGGAAGAGACGCAGCGCCCCCTGGAACTGCGTGCGGGCCAGTTCGGCCTTGTGGAGGTTCTCACCGTCGGCCTTCGTGATGACCATCATGTCGGCCATCTCCATGATGCCGCGTTTGATGCCCTGCAGTTCGTCGCCCGCACCCGAGATCTGCAGCAGCATGAACATGTCCACCATCGAGTGTACGGCCGTCTCGGACTGTCCGACGCCCACCGTCTCGATGAAGATGACGTCGAAACCGGCCGCTTCGCACAGCACGATCGTCTCGCGCGTCTTGCGGGCCACGCCGCCGAGCGATCCGGCCGACGGCGAAGGGCGGATGAAGATGTCGGGGTTGTGGCAGATGCTCTCCATGCGGGTCTTGTCGCCGAGGATTGAGCCGCCGCTGCGCTCCGACGAGGGGTCGATGGCCAGCACGGCCAGCTTGTGCCGCAGGGAGGTTACCATGTTGCCCACGGCCTCGATGAAGGTCGATTTCCCGGCGCCCGGCACGCCCGTGATGCCGATGCGCACGGAATGCCCGGCGTGGGGCAGGCAGCGTTCGATGATCTCCTGGGCCTGGGCGTAGTGCGCGGGGTTCGACGACTCGACGAGCGTGATGGCCTGCGAGAGGGTGGTGATGTTGCCCGCGAGGATCCCCTCGACATATTCGTCGGTCGAAAGCGCGCGTTTCTTGCGCCGCGTGAAATAAGGGCTTATGATCGGCTGGTCTTCAACGCCTTCCGAGACATTGAGCGCCGTGTCGTGATGCGTATCCGCATACTCCTTTTCGTAGTGGTTTATCTTGGTGAACGACATTTTATGGATGTTTTTCGGTTGCCGGTTTGTCAAACAGGGATGGAGGGCCCGGACGAGGGGCTCCCGCTGCGGACCGGATGCGGCGTATGGAGCAATTGTCGGGTCATCGTGGCGCGTGTTTGACGCCGAAAGATAACGAAATTTTGTCAGAAGCCCGCAAAATTCTCTTTTGATAAGCGAAAAAACGCCTTTGCCGCCACTTTCCCGGACTTCGGGCGGAAATCGGCATGCCGACCTGCCGTTCGGGACATTTTCGCCGACCCGCCGAAGGAAAAAGGGCTAAAAAAAGTCGTCTGAATATTGGCGAATCCCGAAGAATTCTCCTATCTTTGTGTGCGCAAAAAAAGCGTATCGAATCTATACGGAACATATAACAAACTTAAATCCATTTAGTCATGAAAGTATCTCATATCGAGCATCTCGGCATCGCAGTGAAGAGCCTGGATGAAGCCATTCCCTACTGGGAGAACGTATTGGGTCTGAAGTGCTATGCGATCGAGGAGGTCGCCGACCAGAAAGTGCGCACGGCGTTCTTCATGCTGGGCCAGACGAAGATCGAACTGCTGGAGCCCACGTCGGAGGATTCGACGATCGCCAAGTACATCGAGAACCGCGGTATCGGTATCCACCACATGGCACTCGCCTGCGAGAATATCGAGGATCAGCTTGCCGACGCCGAGGCCAAGGGCATCCGCCTGATCGACAAGACGCCGCGCAAGGGCGCCGAGGGTATGACCATCGCCTTCCTGCACCCGAAATCCACGCAGGGCATCCTGACCGAACTTTGCGAGAACAAGAACAAAAAATAACCAACCATTCATTATGAGCGAAATTCAGAATAAGATCAACCAGCTCATCGAGAACCGCGAAACAGCGCGTCTCGGAGGTGGCCAGAAGCGTATCGACGCCCAGCATGCCAAGGGCAAGTACACGGCGCGCGAACGTATCCAGATGCTTTTGGACGAGGGTTCGTTCGAGGAGTTCGACATGTTCGTAACGCACCGCTGCTACGATTTCGGCATGGACAAGAGCCATGCCTTCGGCGACGGCGTGGTAACGGGCTACGGAACGATCGGCGGCCGTCTGGTCTATGTCTTCGCACAGGACTTCACCGTAACGGCCGGTTCGCTGTCGCTGTCGATGTCCGACAAGATCTGCAAGGTCATGGACATGGCCATGCGCAACGGCGCCCCCTGCATCGGCATGAACGATTCGGGCGGTGCCCGTATCCAGGAGGGTGTGAACGCCCTGGCCGGCTATGCCAACATCTTCCAGCGCAACGTGATGGCTTCGGGTGTCATCCCGCAGATCTCGGCCATCTTCGGCCCCTGCGCCGGCGGTGCGGTCTACTCGCCCGCGCTGACCGACTTCATCATCATGAAGAAAGAGACCTCGAACATGTTCCTCACGGGCCCGAAGGTCGTGAAGACCGTAACGGGCGAGGACGTAACGCAGGAGCAGCTCGGCGGTGCCGTGATGCACACCACCAAGTCGGGTGTGGCACAGTTCGCCGTCGATACCGAGGAGGAGGGTATCGAGCTGATCAAGAAGCTCATCTCCTACATGCCGCAGAACAACATGGAGGATGCTCCGCTGGCCATCTGCACGGACCGCATCGACCGTCTGGAGGATTCGCTCAACGAGATTATCCCCGACAGCGCCAACAAGCCCTATGACATGGCCGAGGTGATCCGTGCGATCGTCGATAACGGCGAGTACCTGGAGTCGGCTGCCGGCTATGCCAAAAACATCATCACCTGCTTCGCCCGCTTCAACGGGCAGTCGGTCGGCATCATCGCCAACCAGCCCAAGTTCATGGCCGGCGTGCTCGATATCAACGCCAGCCGCAAGGCGGCCCGCTTCGTGCGCTTCTGCGACGCGTTCAACATTCCGATCGTAACGCTCGTGGACGTTCCGGGCTTCCTGCCGGGTACGACCCAGGAGTACGGCGGTGTGATCACGCACGGTGCGAAGCTGCTCTTCGCCTACTGCGAGGCTACGGTGCCGAAGATTACCGTAACGCTGCGCAAGGCATACGGTGGCGCCTACATCGTCATGTCGTCGAAGCACATCCGCGGCGATATCAACTATGCATGGCCTACGGCCGAGATCGCCGTGATGGGTGCCAGCGGTGCCGTCGAGGTGCTCTACGGCAAGGAGCTCAAGGAGCTTGCCGACAAGCCCGAGGAGAAGGCCGCCTTCATTGCCGAGAAGGAGAAGGAGTACAACGACAAGTTCTCGAACCCCTACAATGCCGCCCGCTACGGCTATATCGACGATGTGATCGAGCCGCGCAACACGCGTTTCCGCATCATCCGCGCCCTGCAGTCGCTGGCAACGAAGCGCCTGCAGAATCCGCCGAAGAAGCATTCCAACATCCCCCTGTAATAAAATCGCATGACTATGAACGTATTAATGGTTATGGACTGGGGCTGGTCGGAGATGCTGTGGGTGTCGCTCATCAGTATCTGCCTGGTGTTCCTCGTGCTGTGGCTGCTGGTGTTCGTGATGAAAGGCTTCGGAGCCGCATTCTCACGCCGCAACGCCCTGAATCCGGCATCCGCTCCGGCGCAGCTGCATGACGAGGAGATCGCCGCCATCGCTACGGCATTGAAGATCTTCCGCAGCGAACTGCACGACCGCGAGTCGGAGGTGCTGACCATCTTGAGCATCAAGCGTGCCTATTCGCCCTGGAATTCCAAAATTCACGGTTTAACCCAGATGCCTGACAGAAAATAGTTAAAAAGCAATGAAAGATTACTCTCTGAAAATCAACGGACATAATTACGACGTGCAGATCGACGACGTCAATGAGGCTTCGACGCTGGCCCATGTGGTCGTCAATGGCGTATCGTACGAGGTGGAGATCGGCGGGGCCAAGGCTGCGGCTTCGACCAAGCCGCAGGTCGCACCGGCAGCCAAAGGCGCCAACAGCGCGATGATCACTCCCGCGACGGCTGCTCCGTCGCCCCGTTTGAGCGCGGTAGCTCCCAGCTCGGGCTATGCCGTGAAGTGCCCGCTGCCCGGTACGGTGCTGTCGGTCAAGGTCAATGTGGGCGATACCGTGTCGCGCGGCCAGACGCTCGTGATCCTCGAGGCCATGAAGATGGAGAACAATATCGACGCGGACCGTGCCGGTGTTGTCAAGCAGGTGCTCGTCCAGCAGGGCGCCACGGTTATGGAAGGTGATAACTTAATCGTCATCGAATAACTATGTGTACACTGCTGACCTCGGGCTCCGATTTCGTGTGGAACAGCCTGCGGGACTTCGCGGGTTCCACCGGAATCGCGGGTTTCTTCGCCGAAATGGGGTGGGGCAACGTCGCGATGATCTGCGTTGCGTTCTTCCTGCTCTACCTGGCCATCCGGCATAAGTTCGAGCCGCTGCTGCTCTTTACCATCGCCTTCGGCATGCTGCTCACGAATCTTCCGGACGCGAACCTTTATCACACCGAACTCTTCGAGGGCGGACATGTGCATTGGGATATCTTCGTTGCCAACGCCGGTCTGCTCGACTACCTCTACCTGGGTGTGAAACTCGGTATCTATCCCTGTCTGATCTTCGTCGGCGTGGGTGCCATGACCGACTTCGGACCGCTGATCGCCAATCCCAAGAGCTTCCTGCTGGGTGCCGCTGCACAGATCGGTATCTTCGCCACGTTCCTGGGAGCCTATGCCCTCGGCTTCACGCCCGCACAGGCCGGTTCGATCGGTATCATCGGCGGTGCCGACGGCCCGACGGCCATCTACCTCACCTCGATGCTTTCGCCCGAGCTGCTCGGCCCGATCGCCGTGGCCGCCTACTCCTACATGGCCCTTGTTCCGGTAATCCAGCCCCCCATCATGCGGGCGCTGACCACCAAGAAGGAGCGTGCCATCCGGATGCAGACGCTGCGTCCCGTGTCGAAACTCGAGCGCATCCTCTTCCCGATCGTCATCACCGTCATCATCGCGCTGCTGCTGCCGAGTGCCGCTCCGCTGATCGGCTGCCTCATGCTGGGCAACCTGATGAAGGAGTGCGGCGTGGTGGACCGTCTGAGCAAGACCGTGCAGAACGAGCTGATGAACATCGTGGTGATCTTCCTGGGTCTCACGGTGGGTGCTACGGCTACGGCCGAGGCGTTCCTCAACTTCCGTACGCTGGGTATCCTCGTGCTGGGCGTCATTGCCTTCGGTCTGGGTACGGCCGGCGGCGTGCTGCTCGCCAAGTTCATGAACCTCTTCTCGAAGGAGGGCAACAAGATCAACCCGCTGATCGGTTCGGCCGGCGTTTCGGCCGTGCCGATGGCAGCGCGCGTCTCGCAGGTCGAGGGTCAGAAAGAGGATCCGGGAAACTACCTGCTCATGCACGCCATGGGTCCCAACGTAGCCGGTGTCGTCGGTTCGGCGGTGGCTGCGGGTATCCTGCTGTCGTTCCTCGGATAGAAGGACATACGATGCGGAGCCGTGCGGTTCCGCGCAATAGGGAAAAAGCCGGAGCGATCCGGCTTTTTCCATGTCCGCACCCGGCCGACGGCTCCCGGAATTTTCCACGGCAGGCCGTTTCCATCCGGGTTTGTGGCGGAATTCCGGAATTTGCGGCCGAAGTCTCCCCGCCCGAAAAAAATATTTTAGAATCGCTTTTGATCCTGTTTTGCAGATCAAAAACTTTTTCGTACCTTTGCGCACCCGCAATGTGCGGGATAAGGATTACAACAAGTTCAATTTAAACGTAAAACACAGTGGATTCATTAAGCTACAAGACTATCTCGGCCAATGCATCGACGGTAACCAAGGAGTGGATTGTCATCGACGCTACGAACGAGGTATTGGGACGTCTTGCATCGCAGGTCGCGAAGATCCTCCGAGGCAAGAACAAGCCCAGCTACACGCCCCATGTGGATTGCGGTGATTATGTCATCGTCATCAACGCGGAGAAGGTGAAGCTCACGGGCAACAAGATGACCAAGAAGGTCTACACCCGACACACCGGATATCCCGGAGGTCAGCGTTTTGCCACCCCGGCCGACTATCTGGCCAAGAAACCGACTTTCCTTGTGGAGAAAGCCGTAAAGGGTATGCTTCCGAAGACCCGTCTGGGCGAGAAGCTGCTCACGAACCTGAAGGTTTACGCCGGCGCCGAGCATCCGCACGCCGCCCAGAACCCGAAGACCATTAAGTTAAACGAGATTAAGTAAGAGTTATGGAAGTTGTAAACACCGTAGGTCGTCGTAAGGCCGCTGTGGCTCGCGTATTCGTGAAGCCGGGTAAGGGTCAGATTACAATCAACCACAAGGAGCTTGCAGCCTATTTCCCGCTCGAGATTCTCCAGTTCCAGGTTAAGCAGCCGCTGCTGGCCACGAACACTGCCGAGAATTACGACATCGTGATCAACCTCGACGGAGGTGGTATCAAGGGACAGGCTGAGGCCGCTCGTCTGGGTATCGCACGCGCACTGTGCGAGATCGACGCCGAGATGCGTCCGGTGCTGAAGAAGGCCGGATTCCTCACGCGCGATCCCCGCGAGGTTGAGCGTAAGAAGCCCGGACAGCCCGGAGCACGTCGCAAGTTCCAGTTCAGCAAGCGTTAATACGCACGCACGACCGGAAAATTCGGCAAGCACGGCGTCGGTTTCAAATCGGAAGGACTACCTATATTATATATTGCGTATTACCGCCCGGTTGCCGCGCCGCGGAAAACCCATCGGGACCAGTCGGACTGCTACCCGGAGGGTTGAAGAAAAGAGAATTAAAATTAACCAACGAAACGAGTTAAAATGTCACGCACAGATTTTAATACATTACTGGAAGCCGGTGCGCACTTCGGACACCTGAAGCGCAAATGGAACCCCAAAATGGCTCCGTACATCTTCATGGAGAAGAACGGCATCCACATCATCGACCTGCATAAGACCGTGCTGAAGATCGACGAGGCGGCCGCTGCCATCAAGCAGATCGCCAAGAGCGGCCGTCGCGTGCTGTTCGTCGCCACGAAGAAGCAGGCCAAGGAGATTGTTGCCGAAAAGGTGGCAGCCGTCGGTATGCCCTACGTCACGGAGCGTTGGGCAGGCGGTATGCTGACCAACTTCCCCACCATACG
>DWWQ01000015.1 GCA_019119615.1 Candidatus Alistipes stercoravium
CAATATATGACAATTCAATTACAATCTGTAATGATATTTTCAAAATTGCGATTGTCATATCAGCCAAAAAAAGAGCCGAAACGACCTCTCCGAATGTCAAATATGCACCTTCAGAGGGTTATTTAAGGCACATTGCCCGAATACGGGAGACATATTCCGAAACGGCATCCCACCCTAAAAACGAACGACCCTATATATAAGTAACCGGAGCGACATGCCGCTTTCGAATCTCCTGCAAAAGCCGACGGCGGATCCGGCAAGGGAGAATCACCGGGATTTTTCAAAAAGAGTTTCGGAGGGGCCCCTGCCTCCCAATAATGAGAGCCGGAATTTGCAAATGTTGCCCCGAATGACTATTTTCGGGACCACAATGACAGGCCGAATGAGATGAAACGACACATATACGGGCTGCTCCTCATCTGCGCTCTGGTTCCCGGATGCGCAAATCGGGACCGGGCTGCGAACATCCTTACACAAGTCGAGAAGACGCTTGCGACCGCTCCGGATGATGCGCTCGCCATTTTGAACGGCATTTCACCCGAAATGCTCGGCAACCGGGCCATCCGGGCCCGATACGCCCTGCTGTATGCCGAAGCCGTGGAGCGCACATCCCGTAACGAAGATACCGACTCTCTGCTCCGGTACGCCCGGGAATATTATCAGGGACACCCCCAGCAGGAGCGGAATCAATGCCGCGTCCTCTATTACCAGGCACGAAACAGGCTGCGGCAAGGCGACAAACCCGGAGCCTTGCGCCTGTTTCTGGAGGTTGAAGAGCAACTCCGCCATATCGATGAGCCCCATTATCTCGGTCTGCTGTACCTGCGCATCGGCAAGGTCTACCACGACGAGTTGAACTTCACAAGGGCCTACCGCTATTACCGGGAAGCCCGCGATCTGTTCCTGCGCCTGGAGGATGCGGATCATACGGCGGAGGCCTTGTTGGGAATGACGGGCTCTGCAATCCGGATGCACGATCTGACGCGGGCACACCGCGATTGTACAATGGCACTGGAGCTGGCAGACGAGATGCACAACGAAACGCTGATCCGGGAAAGTCTCGGCTACTTCGCCACACTCTACGCCATAACCGATACGGTTCGCATCCCCGAAGAACTGCTGCAACGCATCGAATATGCCGCACATCGGGATACGACGGTTTCAGGGATGTGCATGCAGGCCCAAACCCAACTGCTGCGCAACCAGCCGACCCTTGCGTGCCGCACCATCGAAGCGGCCATCCGGCAATCGTCGGTCCCCGAAGAGCAACCTATGCTCTTCTACACCGCATACAAGGCCTGGACCATGGCCGGAGATTACCGGGAAGCCGCGCAGCAAATAAACCGGTTTATCCGCCTGAACGACTCATTGACCCGCACCTCCCTGCAGAACTCGGCCGGTATGATCGAGAAGGAGTATTTCCGGGAACGCACCGCCTTTTATGATTATCGGCTGAAAAACCGCAGGAAGCACGAATTCATCCTTATCGGCGCGGGGATTCTGTTCCTCGGCATCGCGGGATATCTCCTTCGGCAACGGATCCGCCTGCACAAGATCCGCAACGAACGCTACCTGCTGCTTGTCCGGGAGGTACAGGCCGAATACCGCCGTCTCTCGGATGAGATGGAGCAAAAACGGCATGAAGAAAGCCGGCTGAAAGGGGTTATCGCATCCCGGTTCGATATCGTAAACCATCTCGGCAAGGCCTTGTACGAACGGGAAAACACGGCATCCGGACAAGCCGCCATGGTCCGGCAGGTAAAGAAACTCATCGACGGATTCGCCGAAAACGGCGACATGCTGCAGGAGCTCGAGCAGATCGTAAATCTGGCACACGACGGAGTCATGCAACACCTCCGCTCCGACTTCCCCGGCATGAAGGAGTCGGACCAAAGACTGCTCTGCTACATTTTCGGAGGTTTCTCCCCGCAGGTCATCAGCCTTTTCATGGAGGAGAGCGTCGCCAACATCTACGCCCGCAAATCCCGGATCAAATCCCGAATCAGAAGCTCGGAATCGGCACACAAGGAGCAATTTATCGCCTTGCTGAAGTAGCTGTCAGCCCTCTGTTAGAAACAAGCCGGATTACACAAGCACAACACTATGACAATCAGCCGATAAAAAAACACGACTGTTAGATTGCAAGGTCCGTATCGCAACACTCGAACGATACGGACCTGCTATTTTTGCAACCGGAAACGATCGACATGAGACCGTCTGCAAACATCGACAAATACGCCGATCACACGTCAGGGAAAAGAGATGAAAAACGATATGAAAACAAAATTTGCTGCAGCCATGCTTCTCGCCGGTGTCAGCCTGATGTCTGCAGGATGCAAAAAGGAGTCCGGGGATGGCCCCTCATCCGGGAAAGATGCCGTCGCCCGCATTTGGGTGCATGATGACAAAGGGGCTCCGATCGAAGGTGTTTCCGTGTTGATTTTCGATGAAAAAGGCTATGAGCGGTTTGAAAAGGACCGCAATACGCAACCCGCCGACCGGACAAAGACCCGATCCGACGGCAAAGTCGAATACCGGCTCCCGTATGCGACCTGGCTGAAACAGGGCAACCGTTTCGTAACTTTTGTAATATATGAAAAGCGGGACATGGATAATTACCGGATATGGGCCATCGGACGGACGATTGTTCCGGGTAAAAAGGAGCAGATCGAATTCACGATAGAAAGTTCCGGGCCTACGGAAGAGCCGGCAGAGACTCCGCAGGGAATGCAGTTTGACATGTATGATGAGAATCACGGGCGGACTCTCTTCGGCGAAGCCCTATACCTCGATGCCGAGCACCGCTTTGCGGGAGCCGACCGTTACTCACTCGTCGATGCCGGCCCTACGACGGGAGTGGATGCCATAGGGGCGCTGCGACTTGATGGGTTCACGGATCGTATCGCCGCACAGCCCCGCCACGGATACTTCATCTGCAAGGACATCTCGCTGCAGGAGTTCCCGTCGGGGAAATGGGCCCTGTCGGTCGCTGCGGAGTACATCCGGGCATATATCCCCGAACGGCTCTACAAGGACCAGACCCCCGTGGGCGTACGCATCTATTACACGCTGCACAAACCCGAAGAGCACGGCCTGCCGCAATGGAAACAGCGCTACAAAGTATCGCTCGCAGGCGAACGTTCGCTGGTCATCGACCTGCAGGGAATCCAGGGATCTCGTGAATTCGCAGCACGGAAGAGCCAAACGCTCGAATTCATCGAAGAAGCCGGACAGGTAACCGTCCAGATAATCGATCCGAATGCCGCACGAGGCAACAGCTATCCGTTCTATATTCGCTCGGGTACATATTATACCGAGGTCAGCATCGAAATGACGGATTGAGGCGTCATATCGGCCGCCGGGCCCCGTTTGCAAGACTCCTTTCGTTGGAGGGATAAGGGTAGAAGGCTGCGATCTGCAGCCAATTAAAAGAGTGAAAAACGAAAGGAAGGAGCAACGGGAACCGGCGGTTCCGATAACGCCGAATAGCGAATACAGTGATGAACCAAACGAGAGTGTAAAAGAGATGTTGCTGCTGCTTCTCTGTACCCTGCTGCGTGCCGGGACAATCCTTCGCCGCAGGATGCGCAAACGCACCTCCGCCGCATAAGAGCCCAAGCTATTACCGCATGGGATAAGACACGATCCCGAAAAACGGGATCAATCGAGGCCCGTACCACAAAGAACAAAAACAAGGGGCGATGACTTTATCCAAGTCATCGCCTCTCATATTGTACCCGGAGCCGGGGTCGAACCGGCACGACATTGCTGTCATTGGTGTTTGAGACCAACGCGTCTACCGATTCCGCCATCCGGGCTCATGCTGCACAGCAGTGAATCGGGACGACAAAGATAGGGCAATTTCGTTATTTTTCAAAAAATTCGGTTACTTTTCGAAATAGTCCCGGATTTTTTTCGCCCGCGACGGGCCGACAAGCGCCGCCAACTCCTCGATATTGGCCGCCCGCACCTTCTCGACCGACCGGAAATGCCGCAACAGCGTCTCGATCGTTTTGGCACCGATCCCCTCAATACGCTCCAGTTCACTATGAATAAAATCCTTGCTCCGCTTCTGGCGGTGGAACGAAACGGCAAAGCGGTGCACCTCGTCCTGGATGCTTGTCAGGAAGTGAAACAACGGCGAGGTAGGCCGCATCCCTACCAGCAGAGGCGGATAACCGCAATAGAGTTCCGCCGTACGGTGGCGGTCATCCTTGGCCAGTCCGGCAATCGGGATGTCAAGACCCAAGGCCTTCAGCACCTCGTGGATCACACCCATCTGCCCCTTGCCACCGTCGGCGATCACCAGATCGGGCATCTCGGCACCCTCGGCCTGCAGACGGCTGTAACGACGGTAGACCACCTCGCGCATCGACGCGTAGTCATCGGGGCCTTCGACCGTCTTGATATTGAAGTGGCGATACTCCTTGCGCGAAGGCTTGCCGTCGCGGAACACGACGCACGAAGCCACGGGATGGCTTCCCTGAAGGTTCGAGTTGTCGAAGCACTCGATATGGCGCGGCGGCCGGTCGAGGCGCAGCTCCTGCTGCAGGGCATTCATCAGCCGCTCGGTGTGCCGTTCGGGATTGCGGATCTCGAGATTTTTGAGCTGCTCGGCACGGTAGATCCGGGCACTCTTGCGCGAAAACTCCAGCAGATCGAGCTTCTCACCCCGCTTGGGGACCGTAAAGGTAACGCCGTCGAAGAGCAGCGTCGTCGAAGGCAACATGGGAACGATCACCTCACGGGCCAGTTCGCCGCCGGCCACATGCTCGACGATGTGCTGGATCGCCAGCGTAAGCATGTCGCGTTCGTCGGCATCGACGCCCGTCGAGAGTTTCACCGTCGAGACGCCCACGATCGAGCCGTGGCGGATACGCACGAAATTGCACCAGGCCACATCGTCGTCCGGAAGCAGCGAGAAGACATCGACATCGGTTATTTTCGCGCTGACGATCACCGACTTGCCGGCATAATGATCCAGTGCATCGAGCCGTTGCTTGTAGCGCTGCGCCGCCTCGAAACGCAACTCCGAAGCCGCCCGCTCCATCTCCCCCTCAAGGTAACGACGTACGGGACGCAGATCGCCGCGCAATACGGAGACGACCATGCCGACCTGCTTGGCATACTCCTCCTCGCTCTGCGCTCCGATGCAGGGGCCTTTGCAGTTGCCCAGATGGTACTGCAGGCAGACCGTATAACGTCCGCGGGCGATCTGCTCGGGCGAAAGGTTCAGTTTGCAGGTCCGCAGCGGCACCACCTCGCGGATGAAGTCCAGCACGCTGTGCTGCATCATCACCGAACCGTAGGGACCGAAGTACTGCGACCCGTCGCGCACGACCTGGCGCGTGGACTGCACGCGCGGGAAAGGTTCCCGGCGCACGACGATCCACGGATAGCTCTTGTCGTCCTTGAGCAGGATATTGTAACGGGGCTGCAGGCTCTTGATAAGCGAATTTTCCAGCAGCAGGGCATCCGTTTCGCTGCCGACGACGATATGGCGGATCTCGACGATCTGCCGCACCATGACCCGCACCTTGGCGCTGTGCTCTTTCGACTGCACGAAATAGGAGGAGACCCGCTTGCGCAGGCTCTTCGCCTTGCCGACGTAGATGATCGTCCCGTTGCGGTCCACGAACTGGTAGACGCCGGGGGACAAGGGCAACAGGGCGACCTGCTCCTTCAGATCGGATTTTTCGGATGCGGCCATAAGTGTTGCAAAAGTAACAAATATTTCTTATATGTGTCGGGAGCGAGCGGGATCAGCGCGGAGAGGAGGCATCCTGTCCCGGGACATACGTCGCGCACTCCGTTACGACACAATCCATCGCCACGTCGTGCGGCTCGACGGGGAGCGTTTCGACAAGCTGGTGGGCATAGCACACCCCCACCTTCACACCCCGGAACTCCCGTTGCGACAGATAGCGGTCGTAATATCCGCGGCCGCGGCCCATGCGCGCCCCCTGCGGGGAAAAGGCCGTGCCGGGAACCACGACAAAATCGATCTCCGCCGGAGAGCAGAGCCCGGCCCCGGCGCCCGGTTCGCAGATACCGAAAGCTCCGGCGCACAGCGTTTCGGAGATATATTCGAAAAACGCCATCCGCTCGCCCTCGACACGCGGCACGACGATCCGTTTGCCCAGGCCCCGCCACCGTTCGAGCGCCGGAAGCGTCTCAGGCTCATCGCCCAGCGCACAGAAAAAAGCCACCGTCCGGGCGGCCGCAAATGCGGGCAGCCGCTCCACCCGGGAAAAGATCCGCCGCGACTTCTTCGCACGCTCGCCGGCCGTCAGCGAGAGATTGCGCCGCTTCATCTCCCGGCGCAGTTCGTTTTTCGTCATAAATCCCTGTTTTCAATCGCAAAATTCCCGTTCGTTTCTATTGTTATTACGCAAACAATGGCTATCTTTGCGGAACGGAAACACAAATCATTAACAAAAATAACAAATTTAAACCATTATGAGCTGTTTTCTATCTAATTCCTCGCTTGGCAAGAAGTTAGTAATGAGCGTAACGGGTTGCTTCCTCGTGCTCTTCATCCTCTTCCACATGTCGATGAACGTAACGGCGATCATCTCTCCCGAAGGGTACAACATGATCTGCGAATTCCTGGGTGCCAACTGGTACGCACTGGCCGGTACGGTCGTTCTGGCGCTGGGCGTCGTGGTGCACTTCATCTACGCCATCATTCTTACGCTGAACAACTACCGCGCACGCGGCTCGCAGCGCTATGCCGTAACCGTCCAGGAGCCCGGTGTGGCCTGGGCCTCGAAAAACATGCTCGTTCTGGGTGTGATCGTACTGCTGGGCATGGCACTCCACCTCTACAACTTCTGGGCGAAGATGCAGCTCGTCGAGATCTTGGGCGGACACACCAACTCGCTGGGGCTGGCCGTAACCGACGGCGCCGCACTGATCGCCTACACCTTCTCGCAGTGGTACTACGTCGTACTCTACCTCATCTGGTTCGCCGCCCTGTGGTTCCACCTCACGCACGGCGTGTGGTCGATGTTCCAGACCGTGGGCTGGGCCAACGATACCTGGTATCCCCGTCTGAAGTGCATCGCCAACATCGTGGCGACGATCATATTCCTCGGATTTGCCGCCGTGGTACTCGTCTACTTCTTCTGCCCCTGCATCGCAGGCGCCTGCTAATCAATTCGTAGAACAATAAACACACAAACGATATGGCTTTAAAATTAGATGCTAAAATTCCTGCCGGTGCCCTCGCCGAGAAGTGGAGCAACCACAAGGCAGCTATCAAGGTCGTAAGCCCCGCAAACAAGCGCAAGCTCGACATCATCATCGTCGGAACCGGTCTGGGAGGCGCCTCCGCAGCCGCTTCGCTCGGCGAACTGGGCTACAACGTCAAGGTCTTCTGCATCCAGGATTCGCCCCGCCGCGCCCACTCGATCGCAGCTCAGGGAGGTATCAACGCAGCAAAGAACTACCAGAACGACAACGACTCGGTATATCGTCTGTTCTACGACACGATCAAGGGCGGCGACTACCGCGCCCGCGAAGCCAACGTATACCGTCTGGCCGAGGTTTCGAACCTCATCATCGACCAGTGCGTCGCACAGGGTGTGCCCTTTGCCCGCGAGTACGGCGGTCTGCTGGCCAACCGTTCGTTCGGCGGTGCGCAGGTTTCGCGTACCTTCTATGCCCGCGGCCAGACCGGACAGCAGCTGCTGCTCGGCGCCTACGCTGCCCTCAACAAGGAGATCGCAGCAGGTTCGGTGAAGAGCTACCCGCGTCATGAGATGCTCGACATCGTCATCGAGGACGGCGAGGCCCGCGGTATCATCGCCCGCAACCTCGTAACGGGTGAGATCGAGCGCCACGGCGCGCACGCCGTCGTCATCGCCACCGGCGGTTACGGCAACGTCTTCTTCCTCTCGACGAACGCCATGGCATCGAACGGTTCGGCCGCCTTCCAGTGCTACCGCAAGGGCGCCGGATTCGCCAACCCCTGCTTCACGCAGATCCACCCCACCTGTATCCCCGTACACGGCGACCAGCAGTCGAAACTGACCCTCATGTCGGAGTCGCTGCGTAACGACGGCCGTATCTGGGTTCCCAAGAAGCTCGAGGACGTCAAGGCAATCCGCTCGGGTGCCAAGAAACCGTCGGACATCGCCGAAGAGGACCGCGACTACTATCTGGAGCGCCGCTATCCGGCCTTCGGTAACCTCGTGCCGCGCGACGTGGCTTCGCGTGCCGCCAAGGAGCGCTGCGACGCCGGATACGGCGTGAACGAGACGGGTCTGGCCGTATTCCTCGACTTCAAGACCGCCATCGAACGCCTCGGAAAGGACATCATCAAGCAGCGTTACGGCAACCTCTTCGACATGTACGAGGAGATCACCGACGTAAGCCCCTACGAGCAGCCGATGCAGATCTTCCCCGCCGTGCACTACACGATGGGCGGCATCTGGGTGGACTACAACCTGATGACCACGATCCCGGGCCTGTACGCCATCGGCGAGGCCAACTTCTCGGATCACGGTGCCAACCGTCTGGGCGCTTCGGCCCTGATGCAGGGTCTGGCCGACGGCTATTTCGTACTGCCCTACACGATCGGCGACTATCTCTCGCACAAGATCCAGGCTCCGAAGGTGAAGACCGACACGAAGGCCTTCGACGAGGCCGAAAAGGGCGTGCGCGCCAAGATCGCCAAGCTCATGGCCATCCAAGGCAAGCAGTCCGTGGACGACATCCACAAGAAGCTCGGCCACATCATGTGGGAGAACGTCGGCATGGCCCGTACGAAGGAGTCGCTCCAGAAGGCCATTACCGAGATCCAGGCCCTGCGCAAGGAGTTCTGGAAGGATGTGAAGGTCGTAGGCAAGGAGAACGAGTTTAACGTAGAGCTGGAGAAGGCGATCCGTCTGGCGGATTTCCTCGAACTGGGCGAGCTGATGGCCCGCGACGCCCTGAACCGCGAAGAGTCGTGCGGCGGACATTTCCGCACGGAGCATC
Organism: Candidatus Alistipes stercoravium; assembly: GCA_019119615.1. Taxonomy (GTDB): domain Bacteria; phylum Bacteroidota; class Bacteroidia; order Bacteroidales; family Rikenellaceae; genus Alistipes; species Alistipes stercoravium. Next base: position 8,983 of record DWWQ01000015.1, read on the forward strand.
AGACCGAAGAGGGCGAGGCCAAGCGCGACGACGAGAACTTCACCTATGCGGCCGTCTGGGAGTACAAGGGCGAAGACCAGGCTCCCGAGATGACCAAGGAGCCCCTGAACTTCGAGTTCGTACACCCCGCACAGCGCAACTACAAGGACTAATCCCTATTGACGTTAAACTTTAATATCGAATCAAACTATGAATTTTACATTAAAGATATGGCGTCAAAAGGACGCTAAATCGAAGGGCGCATTCGAAACGTACAAGGTCGAGAACATTTCGGCCGACACCTCGTTCCTCGAGATGCTCGATATTCTGAACAACAACCTCATCCACGAGGGCAAGGAGCCCGTGGCCTTCGACCACGACTGCCGCGAGGGTATCTGCGGCATGTGCTCGCTGCACATCGACGGCCACGCACACGGCCCGAGCCAGGGTGCCACGACCTGCCAGATCTACATGCGCAAATTCAAGGACGGCGCCACGATCACCATCGAACCGTGGCGTTCGGCTGCCTTCCCCGTCATCAAGGACCTCGTGGTGAACCGCTCGGCATACGACCAGATCCTGCAGGCCGGAGGCTTCATCTCCGTACGCACGAACTCCGTGCCCGACGCAAACGCCATTCCCATCCCGAAGGCCGATGCCGACGAGTCGATGGATGCCGCCGCCTGCATCGGCTGCGGTGCCTGCGCCGCAACCTGCAAGAACGGTTCCGCCATGCTCTTCGTCGCAGCCCGCGTGTCGTCGCTCGCCAAGTTGCCCCAGGGCCGCGTGGAGGGTGCACGCCGCGCCAAGGCAATGGTTGCCAAGATGGACGAGCTGGGATTCGGCAACTGCACCAACACGGGTGCCTGCCAGGCCGAGTGCCCCAAGCAGATCTCCATCGCGCATATCGCCCGTCTGAACCGCGAGTTCCTCTCGGCAAAGTTCGAGGACTAAACGTCCATCCGATACTCCATGAAAACCGTCCCGGCCCGAAAGGTCGGGATCGTTTCTTTACGGGAAACAGACCCGATATGCACGAAACAGCCGCCCCGACAAAAAGAACCCGCACATAAAAATCCCGCATGTAAAAGAACATGCGGGATTTTACCATATCGGATTCTTTATTGTTTCGGACGGATGGTAGAAAGGCGCGCGACCTGCTGCAGATCGAACTCTCCATAGATATTGACTACCACGGTCTCCTTCTCCCCGTAGGTCAGCATCAGCAACTCCGAATTGAAGGAATGGGGAGACTCACGCAGGTAAAACCGGGTAGCCTGCCCCGACTCGGACTCCGACATGACCAGCTGAAAATCGTAAAGCGGGTTCGTTGTGAGCGCCTCGACATCCTCCAGCAACCGGGCCCTGTCGCCCTCCTTCAATGCCACGATCCGGATATACTGGATGCCGTTCAACAGCTTGGCCAACTGTTCGTCGCCCTTTTCGGCGGCCTGGCGGCTCATCATCCGCATCATCTTGCGTTCGAGCTGCACGCTGGCATAGCCTTCGGTTTTCGAATATCGGTCGAAAAACGGCCACGCCACACTCTGTGCCCGGGCCAGATACGGGATAAAAACCATCACCGCCAACAGAAATACGAGAATACGTTTCATGGCTCACCTTAATTAAAAACGGCAAAACAGTCCGATCGACATCGGGCGGACCTTCGGGCCCGCATCGCTGGCGAATAGCGGCGTTACGCTGTAACGGACATAGACTCCGATGCGATAATAGGTAACGGCACCGCCCACACTGAACCGGAAGGCATTGACCCCGGAAAGCGAACTCTTCACCTTGGGTTTCTTGTAGATGGAGTTGGCTCCCATCGTAAAGTCGAAATATCCGGACAGCGACAGATCCAGATGGCGGGCAGCCTGATAAGAGAAGTTCAGCGGAATGCCCAGCGACGTGATGCGGAGTTTCGATTTGTCGGCCTTTTCCTCAAGAGGCTCTGGAGTGATCATGCCCTGCTCCCGGCGCAGCGTAATCGAATTGTCCGAAAGCCGGTAGTTATCGACCGTATATTGCAAACCGGTCGAGAAGCCGAACCGGCGCCGCTTTCCCAGTTCACAGTCCAGCCCGGCCAGGAGCGTGGAAAAGTGGAACGACTTGCCGGCGCGGATATCGAAAAAATCCTCCGTTCCGTCGGGATAGGCTCCGTAATCAACTCCTGTCAGGATATTGAGACCCGTCTCTCTGGCGCCGAGTAAAATCAAATTGACCCGGGAGCGGCGAATCAGCGAATCGCGTTGTTTGAGCCGCTCATCCGTAAGGCCGGAGAGCGTAATGCCGAACCCCGCCACTTCGAGGACCATACTGTTGTTGTCGCTGCCGCGCCGCATCGTTACCAGGTCGCTCTCCACCTCACCGATCGGCTCCCCGGCCTCGGCGGACGGCGACGGCGGGAGAAGGCGCAGCGAATCGCGCTGCTGCGCCGCGGCCGAAAGCAGGGAACATAACAGAAAAAATCCGGTAACAGCAAGTTTCTTGTACATATCCTGAAAATTTAAAGGGTTTCCATCAGATCTTCCACCATCCGTTCGGACGACCCGAGCGTTGCAAAGGCGTCGAAATAGGCAGTCGCCTGCATAGCGACTTCCCGGTCGTAGACGGGCCGGCCGTCGATATAGCAGTAGGGTTCACGAAGCCATCCCGCACAAAGGAACACGCCGACGGCCACCACAGCAGCCGCAGCAACGCCCCACCACGGGCTGATGCGCCGCATCAGGGTCCGTACGGGTGCGGGGCGCAGGATCTGTCGTCCGGCAGCCGGTTCAGGCATCCGCTCCGCGGAGAGTGCCTCCAGCCCGCCGAACAGCAGGCGCACCTCGGCAGGAAGTTCGTCCACGGACTCCCCGTCATGAAGCAATCCGCGCAGTTCCGACTCCTCGGCCTCCGTGGCCCGCGCCTCGAAATAGCGCTCCAGGAGCTCATCGATCCGTTCTTTCCGTTCCTTTTTCATGGTCGATCATCTTTTTCAATATCTCCCGCAATCCGCAGCGGGCCCGCGAAAGGAGAACCCGGACCTGAGCTTCGTCGCAACCGAGGATTCCGGCAACCTCCCGGGTCGGGAAGCCCTCGATATCCTTCAGATGGAGCGCCTCGCGCTGCCGCTCGGGAAGCCGCACCATTGCCCGGCGCACCAGTTCGCGGGCTTCCCAAGCATCGGCATCGTGCGTCGTTGCGCGTTCCGCGGTGGTGGCGACCGTCTCCCGGCGTCGCCGCACGGCCTCCCGCTGCCGCAGGCGGTCGATGCAACGGTTGCGCACGGAGGTCATCACGAACGATACCGCATCGCGCCGTACCGTCAGCCGGTCACGGTCGCGCCAGAAATGCTCCAGCAGATCGTGAACGACATCCTCCGCCTCCTCTGCACGGAGCAGCAGGCTCTGTGCATAGCGGAACATCCGATCACGAAGCGGTACGATATCCCGGTCGAACTCCAATTTCTCCATTTACCCGTAAGACGAAACAAAACTCCGGAACGCAACACCAGCCCCGATTTTTTCCACAAAAAGCGGGCGGAACCCCTTTAGATCGGTTCCGCCCGCACACCCGGCTCCGGTCAGCCGTTCACCCGCGCATGGTCGGCAAGGAACTGTGCCAGGCCGCTCTCCGTCAGCGGATGTTTGAGCAGACCCTTGATCGCGGCCAGCGGGCAGGTCGCCACGTCGGCCCCGGCATCGAGGCACTGGATGATATGGCGCGTGTGGCGGATCGAGGCGGCCAGCACCTGCGTCTTGAAGCCGTAGGTCCGATAGACGCGGACGATATGGGCCACCAGTTCCACGCCATCCTCCGAGATGTCGTCCAGACGCCCCACGAACGGTGACACATAAGTCGCCCCCGCCTTGGCGGCCAGCAGGGCCTGCCCCACGGAGAAGACCAGCGTGCAGTTCGTACGGATCCCCCGGTCGGCAAAATAGCGCACGGCGCGGATTCCCTCGGCCGTACACGGAAGTTTCACGACGATATGCGGGTCGAGCGCCGCCAGCGACTCCCCTTCTCGCACCATCCCCTCGAAGTCCGTGGCGATCACTTCGGCACTCACGTCGCCCTGCACGATCCGGCAGATCTCCACATAGTGGCGCCGGCAGGCCTCCTCGCCCCGGATATTCTCCCGGGCCATCAACGACGGATTGGTCGTAACACCGTCGAGCACGCCCATCGCATGAGCTTCGCGAATCTGGTCGAGATTCGCCGTATCGACAAAGAATTTCATGATAGCAGGTAGGTTTTAAGGTTTGATATCTTAAAGGTACGAAAAATTCCGTTCCGCCGTACCGAAAACCGGCCGAAATCCCCAAAAACACCTGCCGAATCGGAAAAAGAGAAATATTTTCAAAAAAATTAGTACTTTGTATTGCATAATACTGAAATTAGTTTTATATTTGCATTGTAAAAATAGCCAAACACGCAAGGTTCCAACCGGCGACAATACTTTTGTTACTATGAAAGAGACTGTTACCCTGAACATCGGCTCCGAGGCCTTCACACTCGACAAGGATGCCAGCCGGCTCCTCCGCAGTTATCTGAACGATATCCGGAGCCGTTTGCCGGAGGACGAGGCGGAAACGATCGACGACATCGAGGTCCGCATTGCCGAGATCTTCCGCGATCGCATCACCTCCCCCATGCGGGTCATCACGATCGAGACCGTACGCGCGACGATGAAGCAGCTGGGAGCCCCTTCGGATTTCGGAGAGCGGCGCGACGGAGCCGCGGACGATGGCCCCGCTGCCGATACGGACCCGGCCGAAACGCCGCAACCCGCACCGCGGAAACTCTACCGCTCGCGCCGCGAACGCTCGATAGCCGGCGTCTGCGGAGGCCTGGCCGCCTACTTCGACGCCGACCCGACGATGATCCGCCTGTTCATGCTGCTGATGATCCTCTTCGGCGGCCTCTCGCTCTGGGCCTACTTCATCCTCTGGATCGTCATTCCCGAGGAACCCATGCAGAAATTTTCCTTCAACGACAAAAAACGATAGACTATGGCAACGAACGACAACAGACGGTTATACCGCTCGCAGGACCGCATCATCGCCGGCGTATGCGCCGGACTGGCCGATTTCTTCGGGCTCGACGTGTCGCTGGTCCGCATCGCCACCCTGGTATTGATTCTCTTCGGCGGCCTCTCGCTCTGGGCCTACATCATCCTCTGGTTGATCGTGCCCAAGGCCCCGAAACAGCTAAAATCCGAATGATATGGCCGAAGACAACGTAAAAGCGCAGATGCGCAAGGGAATTCTGGAGTACTGCATCCTCGCCATACTCTCGCGCGAGGATTCCTACGCTCCGAAGATCATCGCCGAACTCAAGGCGGCCGAGATGATCGTAGTCGAGGGTACACTCTACCCGATCCTCACCCGGCAGAAAAACGCCGGCCTGCTCACCTACCGCTGGGAAGAGTCTCCGCAGGGACCGCCCCGCAAATACTACTCGCTCACGGAGAAGGGACGCGAATATCTCCGCACGCTCGATGATGCGTGGGACGAACTCGTCGGACAGATCCGCGTGATCCGCTACGGAAAGGAAGAAGAAGCATAACGAAACCCGTCAAAATTTCCCATAAAATGAAAAAGATTCTTTTGATACTGGTCATCATCGGGCTCATGGCGGCATCGGCCGTCCTGGCCGGGTGCACGAGCTGCGTACACAACCTGAAATGCCTCGACGAATCGGACTACTCCGGAGGCGGACAGATCGAGCGGACGTTCCCCGCTCCCGATTTCCGGGCTGTCCATGCCGCACGCGCCGTGGAGGTCTTCATCACCGCGGACTCCACACCGCAGATCTGCATCGAGGCTCCCGAGAAGCTCATGCCCCATGTCATTGTCCGGGAACAAAACGGCATCCTGCAGATCTCGATCGACAAAAAGGTGAAGCGAATCTCGAATGCGGCAGTCAAGGTATATGTCCCCGCAAACGGCAAGATCCGATCGCTCCGGGCCTCAAGCGCCGCGAAGATCATCTGCCGGACGGCTCTCGGCGCAGAGATCTTCTCGATCGACGCCTCAAGTGCCGCGCAGATCGAAGCAGCCGTCAATACGGAGGTCTGCGAAATCGACGCCTCGAGTGCCGCAAAGATCAAGGCAGCCATCAAGACCGGAGAGTGCACGGTCGATGTTTCGAGTGCCGCAAAGGTCGTCCTTTCGGGCGCGGCGAACAAATGCACGGCAGAAATAAGCTCTGCAGCCAAATTCAGCGCTCCGGAATTCCAGGTAGCCCGCTACGCCATCGACGCATCGAGCGGCTCCGGCGCCTCGATCCACTGCACCGAAGAACTCCGTGCCGAAGCCTCCAGCGGCTCGTCCATCGAGTACAAGGGAGACTGCTCCACCGATTTGAGCCGCTCGAGCGGCGGCAGCATCCGTCAAACCCGTTAATTGAGCAAACACCATGAAAGAGGTTAAGAAATGCAGCATTTCGGGCGTGGCCTTCACGCTGGATGCCGACGCCTACGAAGCGCTCGAAGCCTATCTCGAAAGCCTGAAACGCACCTACGGCAACTCGGCCGACGGCACGGAGATCGTCGCCGACATCGAGGCCCGCATCGCCGAACTGATCCTCTCGACGCAGGACAACACGCGCATCGTCGAGAAGCCGCTCATCCTGAACATCATCCGGCAAATGGGATCCGCCGAGGACATCTCCGACGCGACGGATGCCGACCTGCACAACGATACGCCGCGCATTCCGCGCCGCCTCTACCGCGACACGGAGAATGCCAAGCTCGGCGGCGTCTGCGCCGGCATCGGCAAGTACTTCGACATCGACCCCGTTTGGGTGCGCATGGCGCTCTTCCTGCCCCTGCTGCTCTCCTGCTTCGGATGGATTCCCTTCCTGCACTGGGCCAGCCCGATGTTCGGCAATCTGTTCGGCGTCTTCCTGATCTGCTACTTCATCATGTGGTTCGCCGTACCGGCCGCACGCACGGCCCGGCAGAAACTCGAGATGAACGGCGAGAAAATCACCGCCCAGTCCATCGGCGAAACGACAACGGCCGCTGCCAACAACGACCCCGACGCCAAGGCCAAGCCGATCGTGGCCGAAGCCGTCTCGATCTTCGGAAAAGTCGTGCTCATTCTGCTCAAGCTCTTTGCCGGGCTGATCGTCTTCGGCCTGATCATGCTCGCCTGCGCCCTGATCATCGGACTGATCGCCATCCTGATCGGAGGTCCCGAAACGCTCAACATGGATTGGGATCTCTCGCTCTGGGTACCCATTCTGGGCGTTTTCGTCGGCCTGATACCGACCATCCTGCTGATCTATGTGCTGATGTGCCTGATCGCCTCGCGCAAGCCCGGAGGAAAGGTCGTGCTGGCTATCTTCCTCGTATGGATCGCCACGATCATCGCCTGCGCGACGGTAGCCATCAAGGAGAATGTCGGCGAACGGATCAAAGAGCAGCACAGCGTACTCAAGGATGTCCTGCACCGCGAAATCACGATCGACGACAACACCACGACCCTCGAACAGCTGCTCGAAGAGTACGACGACGAAAGCATCGTGAGCGAAGGCCGCAACTCGGTGCACATCACCGTACCTTCACAGGCTCTCGACATCACCGTCGATAAGAACGAGGGCGCCATGCAGATCACCTCCGACGGCAAGAAGGTCTTCTCGCTCCGGGCCCAGGCCAACGAACAGGGCGACTCGGCGCGCATCACGCTCGAAGCCGCGGCGCCGGAATCGGACGACAGCGCACAATAGCACGATAACACGCACGGATTGATCTGCAACGTTTGCGGACGGCATTCGGATGCCGTCCGTATTTTTTTGAGAAAGCCGAAAAAATGCCTATCTTTGGGCGGTTTTGTTTTAACATATGAGAGTATGGCCGGAATCAAATGCATAGGCATCCTGACCTCGGGCGGCGACGCCCCCGGAATGAATGCGGCAATTCGCGCGGTAACGCGCAGCGCAATCTACAACGGATTCACCGTAAAGGGAATCATGAGAGGATACAAGGGATTGGTATTCAACGAGATCGTTGAATTCAAATCCCAGAGCGTCAGCAACATCATCCAGCTGGGAGGAACGATCCTCAAGACCGCCCGCTGCAAGGAGTTCACGACCACAGAGGGCCGCAAGGCCGCCTATGAGAACATGACGGCGGCAGGCATCGACGCCCTGGTGGTCATCGGCGGAGACGGTTCGCTGACCGGTGCCGAACTCTTCGCCCAGGAGTACAACGTCCCGATCGTCGGACTGCCCGGAACAATCGACAACGACCTGGGCGGCACCGACTCGACGATCGGATACGACACGGCCCTCAACACGATCATGGAGGCCGTCGATAAACTCCGCGACACGGCATCGAGCCACGAGCGGCTCTTCTTCGTCGAAGTGATGGGACATACGGCCGGTTACCTGGCACTCAACAGCGCCATCGCCACCGGGTCCGAAGCGGCCATCATCCCGGAGATGGATACCGAAGTGGACCAGCTGGCCGAACTCATCAACCACGGATTCCGCAAGAGCAAGAACTCGGCGATCGTGATCGTCGCGGAGAACCCCCAGACAGGCGGTGCCACGGCGCTGGCCGAACGTGTCAAGAAGGAGTTCCCGCAGTACGACGCCCGCGTAACGATTCTGGGACACATCCAGCGCGGCGGATCGCCGACGGCCGTGGACCGCATCCTGGCTTCGCGCATGGGTGAGGCCGCCATCGAGGCGCTGCTCGACGGGCAGCGCAACGTGATGATCGGCATGCGTAACGGACAGATCGTCTACGTCCCCTTTGCCAAGGCCGTCAAGCACAACAAGGGCATCGACCGCAGCGCCCTCGACCTGGTAAAGATCCTCTCGATATAATCCCCCACGATCCGGCGAAGCGCCCGACATCCGGGCCGCTTCGCAAGATCATAACCCTTAAAAAACCACGAACTCAAGCGAATGAAACGCGTAATCGGCATCGGCAACGCTCTGACGGACATGCTGGTCAATCTGAAGAACGACTCCGTGCTGGAGCGATTCAACCTGGCCAAAGGCTCGATGAGCCTGGTCGATTCCCTGCTACAGACCGAAATCTCGAAATCGGTGGCCGGACTGCCCTACTCGCTCTCTCTGGGAGGCTCCGCGGGAAACACGATCCGCGCCATGGCCAAACTGGGATGCCGGGTCGGATTCATCGGAAAGGTCGGTCCCGACACTACGGGCGACTTCTTCATCCAGGCACTCGAGAACCTCAATATCGAACCGATGATCTTCCGCGGTACGGAACGCTCGGGAAAATGCGTGTCGCTCATCTCGCCCGACGGCGAGCGGACGATGATCACCCACCTCGGCGCCGCCCTCGAACTCTCGGCCGCAGAGATCAAGCCCGAGATTTTCGAAGGATACGACTGCCTCTACGTCGAGGGCTACCTGGTGCAGAGCCACGAGTTGATCCTCGAAGCCGTACGCCGCGCCAAGGAGTGCGGACTGGAGGTGGCCATCGACCTGGCCAGCTTCAACATCGTGGCCGAGAACCTCACGTTCCTGCGCGACCTGGTCCGTGAATATGTCGATATCGTCTTCGCCAACGAGGACGAGGCAAAGACCTTCACCTGCGAAGCGGAGCCGCTGAATGCCCTGCAGGCGATCTCCGAAATGGCGGGGCTCGCCGTCGTGAAGATCGGCACGAAGGGTGCGCTCATCAAACGCGGCGACGAGGTGGTGCATGTCGGCATCATGGCCGCCGCCAAACGCGTGGACACCACCGGCGCCGGAGACTTCTACGCCGCAGGATTCCTCTCGGGTCTGTGCGACGACCTGACGCTGCGCCAGTGCGGCACGATCGGCGCCATCACGGCCGGCAAGGTGATCGAGGTCGTGGGTACGACCTTCGGAGAGGATGCCTGGAAAGACATCTACCGGCTGGTCAGCAAGGTCAAGCACGAAAAATACCTCTTCTGATATCGGCCTCCGCCGCTTCGACAGACCGGAGTTGCGGAGGCTTGATTTTCATCGAATATTTTCCAGTAGGAAATATAAATACCGAAAATTATCCGTATCTTTGACACGGAAAACACAAACCCGCCCGACATGGAACCGATCTGCATCATCAAGGAGATTTACAAGACGCTCTACCTCTTCGAGAAGGAGTTTGCCGAAGTACACGACATTACGATCAACGAAGCCATGCTGCTCTGCTGCCTGAAAGGCGGGGAGGCCAAGTCGGCCGGCACGATCAGCGAATACATCGGGCTGTCGAACTCCCGCGTCTCGAAGGTCATCACGGCCGTGGAGGAGAAGGGTTACATCCATCGCGAGATCAACCGCAACGACAAACGGCAGATGTTCTTCAGCCTCACGCCCGAGGGCGAGGCAAAGGCCCGCCGGATGATGCGCGAAGGGCTGCATGTGGAGGATCTCTTCGACCGGCTGAAGCACTGCATGCCGGATTGACGCGCAACAAGCGGGCCATCGTGCGGGCCGACGGAAAATCGGCTCCCGAGAATTTGCAGAAACGGAGGATCTTCAATACCTTTGTAGGGATAGAACCTAACAACCGGGACAGTTGCGGCAGGTCCGGAGAGTCCGGCTCCCGCCGCGGGTGAAGGGAACGATCCCTCGGCAGGGCCGACCGGCAGCCTGCAGACCTGCAGATCGGTCCGAAGCCGCCGGAACGATCGGTCCGCAACCGGTCCCGACAAACCTGAAACACTATGTACAGTTACGACAACCGGGTGGTCATCACCCTCGATGCAGGAGGTACGAATCTGGTATTCGGAGCCATGCAGGCCAACAAATTCATTGTCGATCCGATCACACTGCCCTCGCACGCCGAGAACCTGGACAAATGCCTCGCCACGATGGTCGAAGGCTTCCAGCAGGTCATCGACAAGCTCGACGAGAAACCCGTGGCGATCAGCTTCGCCTTCCCCGGTCCGGCAGACTATCCCAACGGCATTATCGGCGGTTACCTGCCCAACTTCCCGTCGTTCCGCGAAGGCGTGGCGCTCGGGCCCTTCCTCGAGGCGAAATTCGGCATTCCGGTATTCATCAACAACGACGGCGACCTGTTCGCCTACGGCGAGGCCCTCGGAGGGGCGCTTCCCGAGGTGAACGCCCGGCTCGAGGAGCTGGGCAGCTCAAAGAAATACGGCAACCTGATCGGCTATACCTTCGGCACGGGATTCGGCGTGGGTATCGTCGTCGATCACCGGCTCAACCGCGGCGACAACTCCTGCGTGGAGACCTTCTGCCTGCGCCACAAGAAGATGCCCGAAGTGATCGTCGAGGAGGGAGTGGCCGTACGGGCCATCAAACGGGTCTACGGCGAAGCATCGGGCGATGTGAACCACACGTTCGAGCCGAAGGATATCTGTGAAATCGCCGACGGCACGCGTCCCGGAGACCGGGAGGCCGCCAAAAAGGCCTTTGCCGAGCTGGGCGAAATCGCCGGCGACGCCATGGCCACGGCCGTAACGCTCATCGACGGCCTGATCGTCATCGGCGGCGGCATCACCGCGGCCCGCAAGTACATCATGCCCAGCCTGCTGCGGGAACTTCGCTCGAAGATGCACACCATCAAGGGCGAGGAGCTCAACCGCGTACAGATGAAGGTCTACGATCTGGACAACGAGGAGGAGTTCCGCGAGTTCGCCAAGGGATCGCAGCGCCCGCTGAAGGTATACGGCACGGACCGCTATGTGGCCTACGACCCGCAGAAACGCGTCGGCGTGATGATCTCCAAGCTGGGAGCCAGCCGCGCCATTTCGGTCGGCGCCTACGCATTCGCCCTGAGCCAGCTCGACGCCAACAAGTAAGCCCGACGCCGGATGCGACCGGCGGAACGGCAGAGAAATAACGGAACCAAAAAAATCAAATAATATGTACAAGTTCAAACCCATTTTGAAATCGATGCTCTGGGGCGGCGAGAAGATCATCCCCTACAAACGGATCGACTCCGACCAGAAACAGGTCGGCGAAAGCTGGGAGCTTTCGGGCGTCAAGGGCAACGAATCGGTCGTTGCCGAGGGCCCCGAAGCCGGCACGACGTTGCCTGAGCTGATCGCACGCCACGGCGCCGGTCTGCTGGGCAAGGCCAACTTCGAGCGTTTCGGCGAGGAGTTCCCGCTGCTCATCAAGTTCATCGACGCCCGGCAGGATCTCTCGATCCAGGTGCACCCGAACGACGAACTGGCCTGGGAACGCCACCAGTCGAAGGGCAAAACCGAAATGTGGTACGTCGTGGCGACGGACGAAGGCGCCCACCTGCGTTCGGGATTCGCCAAGCAGGTAACCCCCGCCGAATATGCCGCCAGCGTCGAGGACAACACGATCACCGACCTGCTGACCGACTACGCGATCCATCCGGGCGACGTCTTCTTCCTCCCGGCCGGCCGCGTGCATTCGATCGGCGCCGGAGCCTTCATCGCCGAGATCCAGCAGACGTCGAACATCACCTACCGCATCTACGACTTCAACCGGCGCGATGCCAACGGCAACACCCGGGAACTGCACACCGAACTGGCCAAGGGGGCCATCGACTACACGGTGCTTCCCGACTACCGCACGCACTACACCCCGGCTCAAAACAGCGAGGTGGAGCTCGTGTCGTGCCCCTACTTCACCACCTCGCTGCTCGACATGACCGAAGAGCAGACGCTCGACCTCTCGACGCTGGATTCGTTCCTCGTGGTGATCTGCATCGAAGGCGCCGGCACGCTCCGCGACGCAAACGGAGAGTCGGTTGCCGTACATCAGGGAGAGACGGTGCTCGTACCGGCCTCGGCCAGCAGTCTCCGCCTCACGCCCGACGGATCGATGAAGGTCCTGACCAGCTGCATCCGCTGATCCCGCCCAACCGGGGTTTCCGACAGCACAAGCCCGCCTTTTTTCCGGAAAAGGCGGGCTTTTTCATGGTTTCGGGTTGCATTTGTGCGTTTTTTCCCGTAACTTTGGATTTCCGAAAGAGACATTCAAGCAAGCCAAAACCATGAAGACCGACTTACAGGCCATTGCCTCATGCTTCGCCCTGGAGGGCGCGATCGAATCGATCGACTCCCTGGGTGAGGGCTTTATCAACGACACCTTCATCATCCGCACAGGCGCCGGCACTCCCGACTACATTCTCCAGCGCAAGAACAAGGAGGTATTCCCCGACGTCCCGGCCATGATGGAGAACATCCGCAAGGTTACCGAACACATCCGCCGCCGCGTGGTGGCCGAAGGGGGCGATCCGCAACGGGAAGCGATGACCGTCATCCCGACCCGCGACGGGGCTCTGTGCCACCTCGACCCGCAGGGCGAATACTGGGCCGTCTCGATCTTCATCGACGACACGATCTCCTACAACAAGGCCGACTCACCGGAACTGGCCCGCAAGGGCGGCGAGGGGATCGGCCGTTTTCAATCCCAGTTGGCGGATTTCGACGAGCCGCTGGCCGAGACGATCAAGGGATTCCACAACATCCGCCACCGCTTCGTGCAGTGGGACGAGACGCTTGCACGCGACGCCGCGCACCGCAAGGCCTCGCTGGCCCGGGAGATCGGCTGGATCGAGGAGCGCCGCGCCGAGATGCTCGGGTTCTGGAGTCTGGTGGAGCAGGGCGTAATTCCCGCACGCGTTACGCACAACGACACGAAGATCAACAACATCCTCTTCGACCGCCAGGGCAACGTGCTCTGCGTGATCGACCTCGACACGGTCATGCGCTCCACCTCGCTCAACGATTTCGGAGACGCCATACGCTCCTACTGCAACACGGGCGACGAGGATGACCGCGATCTGACGCGCGTCGGCATGTCGATCGAAATGTTCCGCGCCTACACGGAAGGATATCTTTCGCAGCGTGCCGCACAGTTGCTGCCCGTCGAGACGGACCACCTGGCCTTCGCGGCCCGCTACATCACCTACGAACAGGTGCTGCGCTTCCTGATGGACTACATCGACGGCGACAAATACTACAAGACCAAATACGCGGAGCACAACCTCGTGCGCACGCACGCCCAATACCGGCTGTTGCAGAGCATCGAGGAACAGTACCCCGAAATGTGCCGCATCGTTACGGAGACGGCGGCCAAATACAGACACTGACATGCTGGAAGTACGCAAGATCACGGGCATACGCCCCAACGACTGGGAGGTCGTGGACCGGGCCTTCGATTCGGTCGAATCCCAGAAAATCGCCTGCTGCAACTGGGCGGACGAATACCCTTACACGCCCGACGTGCGCTTCCGCATGTTCCACACGGGCGATTACCTGATGGTGCGTTTCGACGTTGCGGAGCGCTACACCGCAGCGCTCGTCGATGAGGACAACGGACGCGTATGGACCGACTCCTGCGTGGAGATCTTCATCGCGCCCGACGAAGAGACCTACTACAACTTCGAGACCTCGTGCATCGGGCACATGCTTCTCGGCGCACACCGCCAGGGCGAAAAGGCCGTGCCGGCATCGGCCGAAGTGCTCGCAGGCGTCAAGCGCCACACGTCGCTTCCGAGCACTCCGTTCGAGGAGCGCGTGGGCGACAACCGCTGGCATGTCGTGCTGGCCATCCCGCCGCAGGCGCTGTTCCAGCACGACCTGAAGGACTGGAGCGGCATGGAGATCCGCGCCAACCTCTTCAAGTGCGGAGACAACCTCTCGCACCCCCACTTCCTGTCGTGGCGCCCCATACGGACGGAGAAGCCCAACTTCCACCGACCCGAATTTTTCGATCGTATCAAATTAGCCAAATAAACGTATGAACAACAAGTATTCACTTCCGAAGGACGGCGGGCTGATCAAGGATCTGGCCCCGCGCGACATTCTCCACCGTTACGAGAAGATCCGTACAAACGTGTACGAGAACGAGTACAACGGCGTGCAGTATGTTGCCGACACGATCGTCCGCGCGATCGCCGCACATACCGCAGCGGAGCCGTTCGTACTGGGTCTCACGACCGGACGCACGCCGCTGGGCCTCTACAACGAACTGGTAAAACGGCACAAGGCCGGACAGGTCAGCTTCAGCAACGTGGCCGTCTTCAGTCTCGACGAATTTTACCCGATCCGCTCCAACGAGCAGCAGAGCCGCAACTACCGCATCCATGAGGAGTTCCTCAACCACATCGACATCAAGCCCGAAAACATCCACATCCCCGACGGCACGATCGCCGAAAAGAAGGTATCGGAGTATTGCGAGGCCTACGACCGCGCAGCGGGCAAGATCGACCTGATGATTATCGGCGTCGGCGAGAACGGACAGATCGGATTCAACGAATCGGGATCGTACGCCCGCTCGCGCACCCGGCTGGTGCAGCTCACCTACAACACGCGCAAAACCCAGTCGGGAGCCTTCTACGGACTTGAAAACACCCCGAAACTGGCCATTACGATGGGCATCGGAACCATTATGCGCGCCAAGCGCATCATCCTGATGGCCTGGGGAGAAAACAAGTCCCAAATCGTTCAGAAGGTTGTCGAGGGAGAGGTTACGAGTCTGGTGCCGGCCTCGTATCTTCAGGCCCATTCCGACATCGAGGTGGTGATCGACGAGAATGCCGCGCAGATGCTTACGCGCGAGCAGACGCCGTGGCTCGTAGGCCCCTGCGAATGGACGCCGAAGTTCGTCCGCAAGGCCGTCGTATGGCTCTGCAGCGTGGTGAAGAAGCCGATCCTGAAGCTCACCTACAACGACTATATCGAGAATTCGCTCGGCGAGCTGCTCGAGCAGGGCCGCACCTACGACCGGATCAACATCGACGTATTCAACGACCTGCAGCACACCATCACGGGCTGGCCCGGAGGCAAGCCCAACGCCGACGACTCGACCCGTCCGGTCTCCTCGACCCCCTTCCCCAAACGCGTGGTGATCTTCTCGCCCCACCCCGACGACGACGTCATCTCGATGGGCGGCACCTTCATCCGCCTCGTACAGCAGGGACACGACGTGCATGTGGCCTACGAGACGTCGGGCAACGTCGCCGTACATGACGACGTCGTGCTGCAGAATATCGATACCTCGCGCGAGCTGGGTTACGGAGACCACTATGCCGAAGTCGAGAAGATCATCGCCGGCAAGAAGAAGGGACAGCCCGAGCCGCGTGCGCTGCTCAACCTCAAGGGGTCGATCCGCCGCGCCGAGGCACGCGCCGCCGTACGTTCTTTCGGCCTGAACCCCGACACCAACGCCCACTTTCTGAACCTGCCCTTCTACGAAACGGGCGGCATCAAGAAGGGCCAGCTCTCCGAAAAGGACATCAACATCATCGTCGAACTGCTCCGCAAGGTGCAGCCGCACCAGATCTACGCCGCCGGCGACCTGGCCGACCCCCACGGCACGCACCGCACCTGCATGGAGGCCGTGCTCGCCGCCCTGGAGGTCGTCAAGGATGACGCCTGGATGAAGGAGTGCCACCTGTGGCTCTACCGCGGCGCCTGGATGGAGTGGGATCTCGGCATGGTCGATATGGCCGTACCCCTGTCGCCCGACGAACTGATCATGAAGCGCCACGCCATCTACCGCCACCTCTCGCAGAAGGATATCATGCCCTTCCCGGGCGACGATCCCCGCGAGTTCTGGCAGCGGGCCGAGGAGCGTACGCAGAATACCGCCAAACTCTACGACCTGCTCGGCATGGCCGAATACCAGGCCATCGAGGTCTTCGTAAGAATGTTCTAAACCGACAAACCTGCCCGGGAGCCGGTACTCCGACCGGAGTACCGGCTCCCGGGTCCAAAAAACAAACGCCATGCGTCTTATTATCGAAAATACCCCGCAGCAGGTAGCCCAGTGGGCCGCCAACTACATCATCGAGCAGATCCGCAACAAGGCACAGCACACCTCGTCGCCTTTCGTCCTGGGGCTCCCCACGGGATCAACCCCGCTGGAGACCTACAAGGAGCTCATCCGCCGCCACAAGGCCGGCGACGTCTCGTTCAAGAACGTCATCACGTTCAACATGGACGAATATGTGGGACTTCCCGAGGAGCATCCCGAGAGCTACCACTCGTTCATGTGGAACAACTTCTTCAAGCACATCGACATCAACCCCGACAATGTCAATATTCTCAACGGCAATGCCGAGGATCTGGTCAAGGAGTGCGCCGACTACGAGGCCCGCATCGTCGAGGCCGGCGGTATCGACCTCTTCATGGGCGGTGTCGGCGAGGACGGACACATCGCCTTCAACGAACCCTTCTCGTCGCTCACCTCGCGCACGCGCATCAAGACCCTGACGCAGGACACGATCCAGGTCAATTCGCGCTTCTTCGGCGGCGACGTTACGCTCGTGCCGAAGACGGCCCTGACGGTAGGTGTCGGCACGGTGCTTTCGGCCAAGAAGGTGCTGATCCTCGCCACGGGACCCAAGAAGGCCCGAGCCGTACGCCACGGCGTCGAGGGTTCGTACAACCACCAGTGGACCATCTCGGCCCTGCAGGTACACCCGAACGGCATCCTAATCTGCGACGAGCCGGCCGCCGGCGAGTTGCGCGTAGCGACCTACCGCTATTTCAAGGATATCGAGAAAGAAAATCTGATCTGATATCCTCCGAAGGTCGAAACAAGCCCCGCATGGTACCATGCGGGGCTTTTCGTTGTCCGGCCGCCGCTGTCAGGCGGCCTGCGGCATAAAAAAGCCGCCGGAACCCGATGGCCCCGGCGGCAGAAAAACGCCCCGTCCTATTTACGATAGGTCAGATCGTCAAGGGCAAAATAGTTGGGTACAAAGCCCGTGGGATCGTCATTCTCGGTCGTGAAGGTCAGCGACGTAACGCTGCCCAGCGACTTGAGATCCACAACCTCCCAGCCGCTTTTCACCTTCTTCGAGGCGGCGTCGGCCATCTGCACGCGGATCTCGCCGGTCTTCGTGCCCTTGTTCCAGCCCGATACGATCACATAAGCATCCACCACCTCGGCCTTCGAGCTGCCCTCGAACCAGAGATAGAAATAGGTCGTATTGGCAAGCGCCACCGTAAGCGGCTTTACCTCGCCCTGGAACTCGATGGTCGGAATGCCTGCGCCCTTGGCCGAGTCGTAGGAATCGTAGTAACCCACGGCAAAGTTCTTCGAACCGCCGGCTCCTCCCGCAGCATACACGCTCTTGTCGTTCGCATAACCCTCGGTCGTCCGGTCGGTGCAGTTCGAGACGATAAAGCCGTACCAGGTGTCGTACGTTCCGCCGTAATCGTTGAAATAGCTCTTCACCGACGCGTCCTCCTCGGTATAGAGCGTTCCCGAGAAGATATTGGTCAGCATGGGGTTACCCTGCCAATCGACATCCTCCTGCTGCGTGGCCTTCGGTTTGCCCCACAAATAACCGCCATCACCGAGCTCCGCGCTCTCGAAATCCAGCGTAACCGTCGGATCGGCCGCATTGTCGTCGTTGTCCGAGCAGGCGGCAAAAGCACATGCCGCAAAAGCCAAAAAGAATAATTTTTTCATCGTTTTGATATGGTTAAGAGTGAATGAATTCACCGTTCCGCCCGGGAAACTGGTCAGACTCTTCTCCTTTTACGCATACAACCGATGATCGCACCGAAACCCATTCGGGTCAAAGTCCGACGCACCGTTCTCCGCAGTCATCGTTCGAAAAGAGGCTCCCATACCGGGAGTACAAGGCAGGTCTTCTGGCTTGTCCCTGCCGCAACGCCTTCCCAATCCAATAAGAATCAGTGGCTTAAAGCATGTTGCGACAATATTGCGGGACTTACAGCAGCGGGAACTGCTGCCGATTTTCACGGCATTCCCATTTAATCGCGCGGGATCTCGCCGGATCCTTTACGAACCATTGCGGCGCAAAAATACGAAATAAATTCGTATCTTTGCCCCTGCAAACAAAAAAATTGCTGTAACCATGAAGCATGCATACGTTTTCCCCGGTCAGGGGGCCCAGGCTGTCGGCATGGGTAAAGACCTCTACGACAACGTTCCCGTTGCCAAGGAGCTGTTCGAGAAGGCCAACGAGATCCTCGGATTCCGCATTACGGACATCATGTTCGCCGGGACGGACGAGGAACTCAAGCAGACCAAAGTTACGCAGCCCGCGGTATTCCTCCACTCGGTTATCATGGCCAAGGCCCTCGGCGTAAAACCCGATGCCGTCGCCGGACACTCGCTCGGCGAGTTCTCGGCACTGGTCGTTGCCGGAGCCCTCTCGTTCGAGGACGGACTGAAACTCGTGTCGAAACGTGCCATGGCCATGCAGGCCGCCTGTGAGGCGCAGCCCGGAACGATGGCCGCCATCCTCGGCCTTGAGGACAAGACCGTCGAGGAGATCTGCAACTCGATAGACGGCGTGGTCGTAGCCGCCAACTACAACTGCCCGGGACAGCTCGTGATCTCCGGCGCCGTGGAGGCCGTGGAGGCCGCCTGCGAGAAGGCCAAGGCTGCCGGTGCCCGCCGTGCGCTGCGTCTGCCCGTCGGCGGAGCGTTCCACTCCCCGCTCATGGAGCCCGCCAAGCAGGAACTCGAAAAGGCCATCAACGAGGCCCCGTTCCAGACCCCGACCTGCCCGATCTACCAAAACGTGGACGCAAAACCCTATACGGACCCCGCAGCCATCAAGGCCAACCTGATCGCCCAGCTGACGGCTCCCGTACGCTGGACCTACATCGTCAAGAACATGCTGGCCGACGGCGTTACGGAGTTTACCGAACTCGGCCCGGGCACGGTGCTTCAGGGACTGATCCGCAAGGTTAATTCCGAAGTCAGCGTAGAATCGAAATCGACGCTGTAAGCGGTCCGAATCGCACGAAAAACGGAACAATCTGGCAACCAGATTGTTCCGTTTTTTATTATTTAAAACACAAAATAACTTATTAAATTTATTAATAATTTTTGGGATATTTAAATATATATATTATATTTGCAGCAACGGGAATCAAATAAAACTAATAATAATGACATCTCTCACGGAATTCTTCAACAAGCAGGAGGACGAGACGCTGAAAGGCATTTCGCACAAGAACAGCATCATCAAGCGCAACATCATCGCGCACATGGCGGTAAACGGCGAATGCACCCTCTCGGAACTGACCAAAGAGCTGCATATCAGCGTTCCCACGATCACCAAGCTCGTGCAGGAACTCGTCGATGAGAACATTGTTACGGATCTGGGAAAGGTGGAAACCCCCGGAGGCCGCCGGCCCAACATCTTCGGACTGGCCAATTCGGCCATTTACTTTGCAGGCGTGAACGTCGGACGCGACAACATGCGATTCATGGTTACCGACCTGCAAAACAACATCATCAAGGAGGAGAACGACTTCACGTTCGAGCTGCAGGACCGTCCGCAGTGCCTCGAACGCATCTGCACCAATATCGAAAACTTCATCGCCTCGTGCGGTGTGGACCGGAACAAGATGCTCGGGCTGGGTGTCTGCATGACCGGTCGCGTAAATCCCGAAACAGGCCGCAGCTACAAGTACTTCACTTCGAGTGAGCAGTCCCTGCGCGACATTCTCGAGGAACGCATCGGCCTGCGCGTGCTGATCGAAAACGACACCCGGGCCCGTTGCTATGCGGAATACACCTGCGGGAAATCCAAGGACGAAAGCAACGTCCTCTACCTGCACATGGGCCGCGGCGTGGCTATCGGTATCGTCGTGGACGGAAAACTCTACTACGGCAAGAGCGGCTTCGCCGGAGAGTTCGGCCACATCCCCTTCTTCGACAACGAGATCATCTGCTCGTGCGGCAAGAAGGGTTGTCTCGAAACCGAGGTTTCGGGTATCGCCATCGAAGAGAAGATGAGCCGCATGATCGAGAAGGGGGTAAACACCATTCTCAAGAAACAGTACGACGAGCAGAAGGCCATCCATATCGACGACATCATCCAGGCGGCAATGAACGACGACAACCTCTCGATCGAGTTGATCGAGGAGGCCGGAGAGAAGGTCGGCAAGGCCATCGCCTTCCTGATCAACACCTTCAATCCCGAGACGGTCATCGTCGGCGGCAACCTTGCGGCTGCGGGCGACTACCTGATGCTGCCGCTCAAGTCGGCGACGAACAAATACTCGCTCAACCTGGTCTACAAGGATACCAAGTTCCGCATCTCGAAGATGACCGAGAGCGCCAACGCCTGGGGCGTGGCGATGCTCATCCGCAACAAGGTGATCGGCATCTGATGAATCTCGAGGGGCGGATCATACGGCTTCGGGCCGTGGAGCCGGCAGATGCCGAGATGCTCTACGCCTGGGAGAACGACACCTCGGTATGGAGTGTCAGCGGCACGACCGAACCCTTCTCCCGCGCCCAGATGGAGGCCTTCGTCGCTGCCCAGCAGCAGGGAGACCTCTTCCGCACGGGGCAGTTGCGGCTGATTGCCGAGACGCGGAGCGACGCACGGGCCGTCGGTGTCGTCGATCTCTTCGAATTCGACCCGCTCAACCGCCGTGCCGGCGTCGGTATCCTGATCTACCGGGCCGACGACCGGGGCCGGGGTTATGCGGCCGATGCACTCGATATTCTTTGCCGCTACGCCCGCGAGAGGCTCCATCTGCACCAGCTCTGGTGCGATGTCGGGGCGGACAACGAAGCAAGCCTCCGGCTCTTTCGCCGTGCCGGATTCCGGGAGATCGGTATCAAACGGCAATGGCAGCTGACACCGGAAGGATACCGCGACGAAATTCTGATGCAGCGCCTGCTGGAAGAGGAGGAGACCGCCTAAAGGCGCAAGTGAAACACGAGCAACAAAAATCCCCGAGCGATGAAACGCCCGGGGATTTTTTCGTGTCGTTACAATCCACCGGCTACTCCAGACGGCGCGATCCGTCGGAGATCACCACGTCGTAGATCTTCGGCTCATGGCCGTAGCGGGCGTTGAAACGCTCCTTGGCCGTTGCAATGAAGCTGTCATAGAGTTCGTCCTTGACCAGATTGATCGTGCAGCCGCCGAAACCGCCGCCCATGATGCGCGACCCCGTAACGCCGCACTCCTCGGCTACCGTAGCCAGGAAGTCGAGCTCCTCGCACGACACCTCGTAATCCTTCGACATGCCCCAGTGCGTCTCGTACATCCGCTTGCCGACCGTCTCGTAGTCGCCCTTTTCAAGCGCATCGCAGACATCGAGCACGCGGCGCTCCTCACCGATCACATAGCGGGCACGCTTGTAATCCTCCTCGGAGATCCGATCCTTGACGGCATCGAGCTGCTCCATCGTCGCTCCGCGCAGGAACTCCTGACCGAGCACTTTGGCGACACGCTCGCACGAAGCACGGCGGTCGTTGTAGGGCGAGCCCACCAGTTCGTGCTTCACGCGCGAATCGACGAGCACCAGCCGGTAGCCCTTCGGGTCGAACGGGAAGTAGGCATACTCCATAGAACGGCAGTCGAGGCGCATCAGGCACCCTTTCTTGCCGAAGACCGAGGCGAACTGGTCCATGATACCGCAGTTCACGCCGCAGTAGTTATGCTCGGTAGCCTGGCCGATCCGGGCCAGCTCGAACTTGTCGATCCCGCAGTTGTACAGGTCGTTCAGCGCAAAGGCATAGGTCGATTCGAGAGCCGCCGACGAGGACATGCCCGCACCCAGGGGCACATCGCCCGCAAAGGCCGTATCGAAACCGCCGATCACACCGCCCCGCTTCTGAATCTCCCGGCAGACGCCGAAGATGTAACGGGCCCACGACTCGGCCGGCTTGTCCTCCTCCTTCAGCCCGAATTCCGACGACTCGCCCAGATCGCAGGCATAAGCCCGCACGCGGTCCGTACCGTTGAGACGGATCGCCGCGACGATTCCCTTGTCCACCGCTCCGGGGAAGACGAACCCGCCGTTGTAGTCGGTATGTTCGCCGATCAGATTGATACGCCCGGGCGAAGTGTAAAGCAGAGCGCCGGCACCGAACAGCTCCTCGAATTTCTTGATGACTTTCTCTTTCATGTTATCGTTGGTTGGTTAGTTTGCTGCATTCGCATCATACGAAGATACAAAAAAATCCCGAATTTCCCGGCATCCCGGGCCCGAATCGCTCAAAAATCGCCCGGTTTGCCCGCAAAGAGGCTCTTCCCGGACCGGGATCTCCGATTTTTTTGTATTTTTACATGATAAAACACCGCAACCATGATCCGACACACGCTGCTTCTCGCCACCCTGCTCGCGGCAGGCCTCCATGCCGCCGCCCAACCCCGCGTCATCGCCCACCGCGGATACTGGACCGCCCCCGGATCGGCCCAGAACTCGATCGCCTCGTTCACCAAGGCCGATTCGATCGGCGTATACGGGTCGGAGATGGACGTGTGGCTGACCGGCGACGACCGTCTGGTGGTCAATCACGACCAGACGATCCGCGGCGTCAGCATCGACATGGCCCGCGACAAGGCGCGCCTTATCACACAGGTCGTCCTGCCGAACGGCGAGCGGATCCCGACACTCGACGCCTATCTGAAATGCGCCGCTGCACACCCGGCAACCCGCCTGATTCTTGAACTGAAGACACTGTCCTATCCCCGTGAGGATATTGCGGTACGCAAAGTCGTACAACGCCTGAAGCGGTACGGACTGCTCGAGCGCACCGACTTCATCTCTTTCTCGCTCAACGCCTGCATCGAGTTCCGCAAACGCCTGCCCGAAGCACGCATCTACTACCTGGCCGGGGATCTCTCGCCGCAGAGCATCCGGCGCATCGGCCTTACGGGAATCGACTACGCCGCAGAGGTTCTCCACCAGCATCCCGAATGGGTCGCCCAGGCCCATGACCTGGGGCTCGAGGTCAATGTCTGGACGGTGGATTCGGAGGAGGAGATGCGCCATTTCATCGATTTAGGCGTGGATTACATCACCACCGACTATCCCGAACGGCTGCAGGCCCTGCTTGCCGAGTAGTTCCGACGCATCAAGACGAGGCGGCGTACAGGGAACACCCGTACGCCGCCTCGCCTTTCAGGGACGCCGTCTCAAAGATCGACGACCGTAACCTCGATGCCCCGCTCGCGCAGCCGCTCCAGATAGAGCGGCTGGATATTACTGTCGGTGATGATCCGGTCCACGGACTCCAGATCGCAGATCTTGCTGAATCCCCGGCGGCCGAACTTCGAACTGTCGGCAAGCACCACGACCTTCTGCGCCGCCTCGATCATTGCCCGGTTGAGCGACGCCTCGAGCATGTTGGTCGTCGTCAGACCGAATTCGGGATCGACGCCGTCCACGCCGATGAAAAGTTTGCTGCAGTTGAAATTGCGCAGCATCTGCTCGGCAAAGGGGCCCACGACGGACACTGAACTGGTACGCGTAATGCCACCCAGCTGGATCACGTCGATATCGGGATCCTGCGAAAGGATCTGCGTTACGGGAACCGCGGCCGTGATGACCGTGAGTCGTCCTTCGGGCTTGATCTCCCTGGCCAGGAAGGCCATCGTCGTTCCCGAAGCGATGATGATCGAGTCGTTCTGCGCGATGAGGGCCGCCGCAGCCGCACCGATCGCCTGCTTCTCGACCACATTTTTCTTCTCCTTCTCATTCACATGGCGGTCGCTGATATAGGGGCTGATCAGGATGGCGCTGCCATGCGTGCGGTAGAGTTTTTTCTGCTGCTCAAGATACGAGAGGTCCTTGCGGATGGTTACTTCCGAAACCCGGAACCGCTCGGAAAGCTGTGCCACGGAGATCGACCCGCTCTGCTGCAACAGCGCAAGAATCCGGCTGTGCCGTTCGGGAAGGCTCAAATTGGGTTCTTCGTCCGTTCTACTCATAATACGGTATGGTTGGTATGATATATCGAATGAATATGCAATTTAGAAAAAAATATCGGAATAACAATATCTCTTCCCCCACAAAATGCAGAATCCCCTCTTCCCGAAGCCCGTTTTTTTGCCGAAGTGCGGAACTCAACGCTTTGAAATCCGGGGAAACATTGCTATTTTTACATTCGGATCGGGGTGCCGCAAACTCCGGGATCGGGCGTTTCACAAAAAATGAGCGCCCGCCGGACAGGAAAGCACCTCCAAAACAGGCTCACATGTGGAATCCGCTCCAACCTCCCGCCCATAAGACCCAACTCCCTGCCGGGCAGGTGGACCGCCGCTACCGGCAGCTCCGCTGGCAGGTCTTCGCCGGCATCTTCATCGGATACGCCGGTTATTACCTCGTGCGTAAGAACTTCACGCTCGCCATGCCGCATCTGATCGAACAGGGCTTCAACAAGGGCGACCTCGGCATAGCCCTCTCGGCCAACGCCATCGCCTACGGGCTCTCGAAATTCCTCATGGGCGGCATCTCCGACCGCAGCAACGCCCGGGTCTTTCTGCCCCTGGGCCTCGTGCTGTCAGCCGTGGCGACCATGCTGCTCGGCACCCGCGCCGGCATCTCGTCGATCGTCATGATGTTCTGCCTGCAGTTTCTCATCGGCTGGTTCCAGGGAATGGGATGGCCCCCGTGCGGCCGTGTCATGACGCACTGGTTTTCCCAGCGGGAACGGGGCACGAAGATGTCCGTATGGAATGTCGCCCACAATGTCGGCGGCGGGCTGATCGGCCCGATGGCCGCATACGGGATCCTCTGGTTCGGAACGTGGCAGGCGGGGACCTTCTGGTTTCCGGCCTGGACGGCCGTGGCTATCGCCGGCATCGCCTACCTACTGATCCGCGACACGCCGCAGTCCGAGGGGCTCCCGCCGATCGAGCGCTGGCGCAACGACTATCCGAAAAACTACGACGCCCGATCTGAAAAGGAGCTCACGACCCGGGAAATCTTCTTCCGCTATGTGCTCAACAACCGGATTCTCTGGTATGTGGCCGCGGCCAACGCCTTCGTCTATCTGGTCCGCTACGGCGTGCTGGACTGGGCGCCCACCTACCTGAAGGATATCAAAGGATACGACATCCGCGACGTGGGCTGGGCCTACTCGGCCTACGAATGGGCCGCCATTCCGGGCACGATTCTTTGCGGATGGCTGTCGGACCGGATTTTCAAGGGACGGCGCGCCCTGACGATCATGATCTACATGGCCCTCGTGGCCCTCTTCGTATGCATCTACTGGAAAAACATGGGGAGCATGCTGCTCGACAACGTCGCGCTGATCGCCATCGGGTTCCTGATCTACGGCCCCGTCATGCTGATCGGCGTGCAGGCCCTCGACCTGGCCCCCAAGAAGGCTGCCGGGACCGCTGCGGGTCTCACCGGGTTCTTCGGATACTTCTTCGGCACGGCCCTGCTGGCCAATATCGCCATGGGCGCCCTTGTCGAGCACCTCGGATGGGACTGGGGCTTCGCCCTGCTGCTCGCGGCCTGCGGGCTCTCGATTCTGCTTATCGGATGCACCTACCGGGCCGAAAAGGCACTCTTCGAAGAGCGCTGACGCCGCCCCTCAACGGATCGCATAGGCCCTCAACTCCCGGTTGAGGGCTTTTTCACGTCCACCGGTCAGCCGGTCCACCAGCGCATGGAAACGCGGCGAATGGTTGTGATGCACCGTATGGCAGAGTTCGTGGATAATCACATAGTCGCGCAGGTGCTCGGGGAGGGTCATCAGAAACAGGCTCAACGAGATATGGTTCTGTCCCGAGCAACTCCCCCACTTCGTGCGCGAGGCGCGGATCGAGAGTTTCGCATAGCGGAGTCCCGTTGCCGCCGACAGCCGGGCAATCCGCCCCGGAAGGTCGGCCTTCGCGGCTCGACGCAATGCCTCGATGCGCTCACGCTGCTCCCCGGACGGCAGCTGCGGCGGCAGGGCCGCCCGCTTGCGGGCCATGCGCTCGCGCGAAGCTTCGATCCACGCGCGTTTCTCCTCCAGAAAGGCCAAAGCCCGCCGTTGCGACACGCCGACGGGAAAGGTCAGCCGTACCTCGCCCGAGACCCGCACCGAGATCGACACACGCCGCGCCCGCGCGCTTTGCAC
Source organism: Candidatus Alistipes stercoravium (assembly GCA_019119615.1). Lineage (GTDB taxonomy): Bacteria > Bacteroidota > Bacteroidia > Bacteroidales > Rikenellaceae > Alistipes > Alistipes stercoravium. Next base: position 35,722 of record DWWQ01000015.1, read on the forward strand.
GAGGAGTACCTCGCCCAGAAGAGGATGGGAAAAGGTTGCCGTCATCGCAGCCACACCGAATGGATTTGCTCCGTATAGAGCCTATCGACCGAATCCCGGTGCTCGATAACCATTTGCTGGAAAAGAATCCGACAGCGGTCGTCGCGGTAATCCAGCAGTTGCAACGCCTGTTCCGGGGCGGGCTCCACGCCCTGCGCCGGATCGAAACCGCTCCTTGCACACTGCGTTTTCAACAACTCCGCACCCGTAATCTCCAACAAGGGATGCGGCTCGCCGAGCCAGATACGCAGCGTATCGTTTTCAAACGTATAACCGCCCGCATCATACGAAGAGAGGTTCACATAACAACGGGAATACCCCTCGGGATCGATGCAGACCTGTGCCGGCATCTCAATCCATAACTGAACCCGGTCGATCTCCGACTGATAACCCCACCGCACATAATCACGCATCTGCGCGGGGAGGAGGTCCGCCAACTCGTTCGACTCCGCCATTCCGAAGCGGGCGATGGCTGCGCTGTCGCGTTCGAGATACTCCAGCGCCTCATAAAGCTCGCGATAATCCTCCCGGTGCACCGTATCGGCCAAACGGACCGGGGCATGTAACAAACGGCCCTCCGCATCGAGACATCCGAGGCGTGCGGCGATCCGCTCGACACGACGGGCCTGCGAGCGCAGGGCTACTCGTTCGGGTTCCAGAGCGGGAATATAGGCCACAGCGGAGAAGACGACCCATGCTGCCAGCACCACATGGAGATAACGGCCCGCACGGCGTGAAAGGAAGAGACAGACGCAGAGGGTCATCACGCCACCGCAGATCAACAGGTAGATGCGCGGCTCGGTCAGACCGTACTCACCGACACGACGCACAACGCCGACCCAGAACAACGCCACGATCGGCAACGAAAGGAGGCTGAAACGATCGAAAAACCAGTTGAAGGCGGGTTTTTCGAGTTGCAGGCGGAGGGCTTTGACCATCAGGGCCGTCATCGTGAATCCGAACACGAGATAGGCCACGCCGCCGTCGGGCAGGCTCCAGGTAAGGAGAATCTTAAGCAGGTAGAGGTAGAGAAGGGCGGCATAGACGATCACCGCAGGAGAGACGACCCAGTTCAGCAGCACCTCAAGCACGCGCGAGGAGCCGAAACGCGCCCCGTCCCAACGGTCGAGCATCATCATAAAGAGCATCGGAGCCGCGAAAAGCTGCATCACGCAGAAGAGATCGGCCGAAAGGCGTACGACCCACCGGGCCTCGGCAAATCCGAAGATATAGGCTGCCGACCAGAGCGTCGCCTCAAAGAGTCCGTAGGCGACATAGGCGAAGAGCATGGCCAGCACGGCCGAACGCAGGTAGACCAGGGCGTCGGCCACGAAACGCTCGTTCGCCACGGCCCTGCGGCAGGCCAGCAGGGCCAGCGGCGTGAGGATCGTGAAGGTGATGATGGCCTGCGTCGATTCGACCCATTCGGGCAGTCCTGTCCAAAGGAAGAGCGGCACCAGGGGCGTCCACGCCACCCAGTAGATACGCCTCCAGACACTGCACCCGGCCAGACGATTGACGACAAGCAGCAACAGGGCGCCCCACCCCAGCACCAGCAGCCGCGGGCCATTGGGTTCCTTGTCGATTTCCAGACAGACAATCAGCGTTACGGTCAGGGCCAGCAACAGCAGCAGTTCCAGCGGATGGCGGCATACGACGGTCAGAAACTCCTTCCGGAACTCCGCAAACCGCTCGCGAAGATTCCACTTCATGGCAGCAATAATTCGGAAAAGGTGAAAACTGCAGCGCCTACTCACCGATACGCTGGCGCACAACCTCGAAGAGCATCACGGCCGCTGCAGCCGAGACGTTGAGCGACTCGATATGGCCGATCATCGGGATGGCCAGCTGCTCGTCGCAGAGCTTGAGCACCTCGCGCGAGATGCCCGTATCCTCGGCCCCCATAACAAGGACCGTCGGACGGCGGAAATCGGCATCGTAGAGCAGTTTGCGGCTCTTCTCCGTAGCGGCGACCACCTGGAAACCCTCCGTCTGCAGCTGCTTGAGCGTGTTGCGGACCGAACCCACTCGGCAGACGGGGATCGTCGTCAGCGCCCCGGCCGACGAACGGATCGCCTCGGCATTGACCGGTGCGGAGTTCTTGAGCGGCGTAATCAGTCCGTGCGCCCCGGCACACTCGGCCGAACGGGCAATGGCGCCGAAGTTGCGTACGTCGGTAACACCGTCGAAGAGGACAATGAGCGGCGTCTCATCCTCGGGGACCCGCTCCAGAATATCCGAAAGCTCCACATAGGCGATGGCTGCCATCTGCGCCACGACACCCTGATGGTTGCCGCGCACGAGGCGGTTGAGTTTCTCGACGGGCACCTCCTGCCAGCGCAGCCGGTGCCGCACGCAGAGGTCCTTCAACTCCTGCATCAACGTTCCCTCGGCCCCCTTGCGGATGTAGAGCCGCTCGATCTGCTTCCCGGCCTCGATGGCCTCGGCCACGGGACGAATCCCGAATACAAGGTTATTCTCCATAATTCTGCTTTTTTTGTCGTATCGGTTCGGCAGGTCCGCGGATCGGGCCCGGATCAGGCGTTTTCGGTGATCTCCAGTTCGTAGGAGGCCTTCTCCCACTCGTGCATCTGATGGTCGTAGCGGGTCTTCAGGTCGTTATAGGCCTTGTAGTCGGCCTCGTTGTAGTCGGTGGCGGCAGCGAATTTCGCATCGTATGCGGCGATCTGCCGCTCGATGTCGGCCAGCTCCGCCTCGATCGTCTCCACGTTGCGGCGCAGCTTGCGCAGCAGCTTCTCCTGCTCCTTGCGCTGCTCGTAGGTGGCCTTGCCCGACGGGACCGGTTTCGGGGTTTCGACCGTTCCCGCACCTTTCGCCGGGCTCTTCGCCGCAGCGGCCTTCGGCGACGGGTCGCGCCGCTCGATCTCCTGCAGCGACTCCAGCTTGCGCTTCTCGAGGAAGTAGTAGATGCCGCCGAGGTACTCCTTCACCCCGCCGTCGCGGAACTCGTAGACCTTCTCGACCATGCCGTCGAGGAACTCGCGGTCGTGCGAGACGACGACCACCGTGCCGTCGTATTTCAGGATGGCGTTTTTGAGGATGTCCTTCGAACGCATGTCCATGTGGTTCGTCGGCTCGTCGAGCACCAGCAGGTTGCGCGGTTCGAGCATCATGCGGGCCATCGCCAGACGGGCCCGTTCGCCGCCCGAGAGCACCTTGACCTTCTTGTCGATGTCCTCGCCGCGGAAGAGGAACGCTCCGAGGATGTCGCGCAGCCGCGTGCGGATATCGCCCACGGCCACCCGGTCCAGCGTATCGTAGACCGTAAACTCGCCGTCCATCAGATCGTCCTGATTCTGGGCATAGTAGCCGATATTGACATTCGCCCCGAGGCGGATCGAACCCTCGGTAGGCGTCAGCTGCCCCACGAGCATCCGCGCCAGCGTCGTCTTACCCTCGCCGTTGCGGCCCACGAAGGCGATGCGGTCGCCCTTCTCGATCGTGAAATTCGCGCCGCTGAAGACATGCTTCGCGCCGAACGACATGCCGGCCTCACGGATCTCCGCAACGATCTGGCCCGAGCGGGGCGCCGGCGGGAACTTGATGTTGAGCGTCGCGAGATCCTCCTCCTCGACCTCCAGCCGTTCGAGGCGCTCGAGCTGCTTGATGCGCGACTGCACCTGGTTCGATTTCGTCGGCTTGTAACGGAACTTCTCGATGAACTCCTCGGTCTTCTCGATCATCCGCTGCTGGTTTTCGTAGGCGGCCAGCTGCTGGGCACGGCGCTCGGCGCGCAGCACGACATATTTCGAGTAGGAGACCTTGTAGTCGGTGATCTTGCCCAGCGAGAGTTCGATCGTGCGGTTCGTTACGTTGTCCAGGAAGGCCCGGTCGTGCGAGATGAGCAGCACGGCACCGTTGTAGTTCTTCAGATACTCCTCGAGCCACTGGATCGACTCGATGTCGAGGTGGTTCGTAGGCTCGTCGAGCAGGAAGATCGAAGGGCGCCGCAACAGCAGCTTCGCCAGCTCGATGCGCATTCGCCAGCCGCCCGAAAACTCGCTCGTCGCACGGCCGAAATCCTCGCGTTTGAAGCCCAGGCCGAGCAGCGTCTTTTCGATATCGGCATCGCGCGTCTCACCGCCGAGGATATGGTAATGGTCCTGAGCGTCGTTCAGGCGGTGCAGCAGCTGTTCGTATTCGGGACTTTCGTAATCGGTGCGCTCGGCGATCTCGCGCGTCAGATGCTCGATCTCCGCTTCGAGACGCAGCACCTCTTCGAAGGCCTTGGCCGTCTCCTCGACAAGGGTCGTCGTATCGGCCACGCGCATCGTCTGCGGCAGATAGCCGATCGTGCAGTCGCCGTTGAATGTTACGGCACCCGAGGTGGGCTGCTGCTCGCCGGTGATGATGCGCAACAGCGTCGTCTTGCCCGCACCGTTCTTGCCGACCAGACCGATCCGGTCCTTCGGGTTGATCAGAAACGAAATATTGTCGAAGAGGGTCCAGCCCCCGTAGCTTACCGTAAGATTGTCGAGCGAAATCATAGTACCTGTAACTCAATCTCCGTCGCGTGCGGATGCCGCATGCGGGCCCGTTCCGGCGGAATGTGCCGCAAAGGTAATGATTTAATCCGAGAAATCGCGATCAGGCCTCCAGCATCCTGCGGATCTCGGCCTCGGGGTCCGCGGCACCGAAGACGGCACTGCCGGCTACCAGGGCATCGGCGCCGGCATCGAACAGCTCGCGGGCGTTGCGTGCCGAGACACCGCCATCGACCTCGATGACCGTCCGAAGCCCCTGCTCGCGGATCATCGCGCGCAACGCGCGGATCTTGTCGAGCGATCCGGGAATGAACGACTGCCCGCCGAAACCCGGCTCGACACTCATGACGAGCACCAGATCGACCTGCGGCAGCACCTCGCGCAACACCTCGACCGGCGTGGCGGGCTTGATCGAGATACCGATCTGCGCACCGGTCCCGCGGATCAGCCCGATGCATCCCGCAACATCTTTTGTGGCTTCGTAATGGAAGGTTACGATCCCGGCCCCCGCCTCGGCAAAGCGGGCGACGTAGCGCTCCGGCTCGACGATCATCAGATGCACGTCGAGGCACTTGTCCGTGGCCTTGCGGATCGCCTTCATCACGGGGAAGCCGAAGGAGATGTTCGGCACGAACACGCCGTCCATGACGTCGATATGGACCCATTCGGCGGCGCTGCGGTCCACCATCCGCGTATCGCGGTCTAGATGGCCGAAGTCGGCCGAAAGCATCGAAGGTGATAGGATTCTCATAACTGTAAGGTTTGATGTTACTCTTTGCGAATACCCAGGCGTCCGATCCTGCGGCGGATCGCCGCGGCATTGAGCGCCGTGAGCAGCAGGGCCAGCACCAGGCCGCAGAGCATCGTAAGGGCCACGCCGGCAGGACTGTATCCCTCCTGCATCGTTTCGAGAAGCGGCAGATACCGCGCCCGGATCACCCCGCCCAGCAGCAGGGCTCCGCACCACACGGCCAGATTCAGGCCGAGCGTCAGCGACACATACGGCAGGGCGATACGCCCCGGGCGGTAGCCCAGCAGCAGCAGGTTTTCGAGTTTGCGGCTCTCCTTCTGCAGCAGCAGGAAGATGCTCAACAGCAGCATATAGAAGGACATGACGCTGAAAACCAGCCCCACGGCCGCTACCGCAGAGGCAGCCAGACGTACGAAACGGGCGGCACGTCCGTCATCGGGCGCCTCACCCTCGGCCTCATAGCCCTTGCTCGCCAAGTATGCGGCCAGCCGCTCGTCGGCCGGGCCCTCCGTCTCGACAATCACGCGCAGCGGATCTTTTGCCCCGCTGCCGCTGCCGAAGCGTTCGTTCGACCAGCGGATGAAACTCTCGGGCACGAGGATCGTATTGAGGCGGTTCGACAATCCGACGATCCGCCCGCGGAAATGTTCGCTGCGACCGGCTCCGGAGAGTTCCACGTCGAGCGTAACACGCCGGAACAGTCCTTCCGAGATTTGGGGAAGCCCCTGCGAACGCGCAAATCCGAAATTATAGAGGTTCAGATAGTTGCGCGGTATAATGATCGGAATTTCGCGTTGTGCCGGATCGAACCGCCACGCCTCGGTCTCCACATCAAGGAACCGGTCGGGCACCGACTCGAAGAACAGATAGGTCGAAAAGCCGACGCCTCCGGCACTCACGGATCCCTTCACGCGGTAGTCGGCCGGCACGAAGGTTCCGACCTCCCGGACGAAGGGCTGCTTGCGCAGGTCGCGCAGCTCCTCCTCGCTGAATCCGCCGCCGCCCAGACCGAAGGTCTGCAGCGTCCCGACCCGCTTCGAAAGGACCAGGTAATCGCCGTGGACGAACGAATCGGGTGCCCGGAAGATCGGCATCACGTCACGGTAGGCCTGCAGCGCCGTCAGCACGACGGTCATGCCCACCACTCCGGCCAGGGCGAAGCCCACGGTCTGCGCCACGCTCAAATGGCTGCGCAGAAGTTTCCAAAGCGGTTTCATAGATGCAACAGATGATCGTAAGACATTTCGAGCCGGCTGCCTACCGACGTTACGAGAACGCCGGCGCCCTGGCGGCGCGCTTCATCGGTGAGCAGGCGGGCGAGGATACGCCCGTTGGCCGCATCGAGGTGGCTGACGGGTTCGTCAAGCAGCATGAAATCGAAAGGCTGGCACAAGGCCCGCACGAAGGCTACGCGCTGCTGCTGCCCGAAGGAGAGACGCCCCACGGGCGTCGTGCGCTTCTCCGCGAGGCCAGCCTCCTCGAGCAGCTCGCCGATCCGCTCCGCCGTCTGGAAATGTGTCAGGTCGTTTTTCAGGGCGATGTTCTCCTCGACCGTAAGCTCTTCGAAGAGCCGCAGGTCCTGAAACAGCACGCTCAACGAGCGGCGCCGCACATCGCCCCACGCCGCACGCGAAAGGCTGCGGATATTGCACCCGTCGAAAAGCACGTCGCCCAAATAGTCGCTCCGCATGCCGTAAAGATAGCTGCACAGCGAGGTTTTGCCCGCTCCGGAGACCGCCTCCACCAGATAAAACGCCCCTTTATGAAATGCGGCATCATGCAGCCAGACGTCGGAATGCCGCACGGAGAGCGGATCGGCGGCAAAAGCTGCCGGCATCACCCCTTTCAACTCGATTGTCTCCATCCTGTCTCAAAATCGGGAGCGGCCCGCCCGCTCGGGCAGGCCGCTCTTCGTGTTGTTATTCGTTGGCGGCTTCGGCCGGTAAAGCCGCTGCCACCATCCCGCTTACCGTCGTACAGATGGTCTCCAGCGCATTGCGTTCCTTGTCCTGCATATGCACGACCATTTCACCGCGGTCCTCGGCGCCCCACGCCTGCATGTCGGCAAAGAGCGACAGCACCTCCATCAGCGGCCGCAGCTGCGGGGACATGTTCGCATAAGTCTCGAGCAGTGTATTCAACTGTACGAAATCGAAGCACATCGCGGTAACATGCCCCTTGAAAAGGGATTCCTGTCCGGTCAGGGCATCGATCTTTGCCCCGTCGAGCGCCGATTTCACCTCGGCATCGCTCGTTGCGTAGAGCACCTTGTCCTTCACGCCGAAGAAGAGCGTAATACCCTTCATCGAAAAGCTGTAAGCCCCTTCACTGCTCTTTACGACCGGCATTCCCGGCAGGGCGGCCACCAGATTGTCCACCACGGCCGGATCGTTCACCTCGCAGAGCAGCGTCGCCTTCGGATAAGCCCCGCCGGGCAGCATACCCGCAAAGTTGATGGCCAGATCCCCTTCAATGGCATCGAACACCTGCTTGACCATCGGGTTTGCCAGCATCATGCCGTAACCGGGCATCTGCGAAAGGGTCGTATAGAATTCCGAGCCATTCAGACCGAATCCGACGGTCGCAACACTCTTTACAGGAAGGTATTTCAGAAGCGCGCCCCGCTGTTCACGGACATACGAATAGAATGCCTTCATCTGCTCCTCGGCCTCCTTCGAGGCGTAGAGCATCCGCCCCGTTGCGGCAATGCGTCCCTTCTCGAAATTCATCGAAGCGATCATACGGATCCCGGCCAGCGCGTCGGCCATGGGCAGCGGGCCGACCGCCAGCTGATTCTGGAACTGCATCAGATCCTTGTAGGAAAGATACACATCGACATCATTCTTCCCGGCGAAGAACTCCGATACGGTGGCATCACAATAAAGGCTCTCGGACGGTTTGGCGGCAAACCGCGCCTTCGCATAGGAGAGCAGCGCCTCGTAGGAATCCTGACCGAAGCAGCACATCACCGCCCCGGCATTGTACGCGCACAGGCCCGTAACATTCTCTTTTTCACCGATCCGGACGACCGAGAGATCGCCCTCCTGCACGGTCTGAAAGTCGCTCCCGGCATTGATCCGATCAATCAGGGCGGTGAACTTCGCCGCATCGCTGACGGGAAGCAGCACGCCGAACAGCGGGTTGAACGACTCCTCGGAAAGCGGAGCCAGGAAGAAATAGCCGGCCCGCTCGCCGTCGATTCCCAACTCTTCGGGATGCGTCAGCAGCGAAAGCACATACTCCTTCTCCTCGGCAGAGAGCGTTCCGGAGGCGTTCATCTGCTCGACAAGGCGCTGAT
>DWWQ01000016.1 GCA_019119615.1 Candidatus Alistipes stercoravium
TCTACACGGCCGACGATCCTTCCCACTATGACATCCGTATCGAAGGTATCCTGCATGGCAGCGGCGATGAAAACGGCGCCGAGGGGAACAGCGTCGAAAGCAAACCCGCGATCCTGCACCGCGTACTGGAACTGTAACCGAAAAATCCTTAACCGGCAGGGCACCTTGTCGCCGGCAGGAAAATGAAGCGCGGCATTGCGGACTCCGGAAAAAATCGTACTTTTACGCCGGATAAATCCCCATGCAATGACAACTCCCGCAGGACGCATCAACAAACTCTTCGGCACGGACGGCGGTGTGATGCTCTCGCTCTACCCCGCTTTCCCCGAGGCATTCGATACCGACATGCCGCTTCTGGTAACCATCGACGGGCTCGAGGTTCCGCTCTACTGCGAGCGTTTCGAACGGCGCGGAGCCACGGGCGCCACGGCAACCTTTGCCGACTTCGACACCGACCGCCGGGCGCAGGAGCTCATCGGGCTGGATTTCCGCATCGAGCTGCACGAGGAGGGGGACGACGACGAGTTCTACCTCGAGGACCTCATCGGATTCGCGGTCGAGGCCGAAGAGACGGGATCGGGGATGAAAGTCTCCGGGACACTCACGGACTACTACGACAGCGACACCAACCCGCTCTTCGAACTGGAGATCGACGGACGTCAGGTACTGATCCCCGCCGCCGAGGAGTTCATCGCCCACATCGACTTTGAAGGGCGGCGGATTCACTTCGTCCTGCCAGAAGGATTGCTCGATCTCGAATAGATGACCTGCCGCAAGACAGCAAACTGCCGACACGAAACAACAACGAACAGATGGCACGCGTAGTCATAGGACTCTCGGGAGGCGTCGATTCCTCGGTGGCCGCCTGGCTCCTCAAGGAGCAGGGGCACGAGGTCATCGGCCTCTTCATGATCAACTGGCACGACACCACCGGCACACTCGAAGGCGACTGTCCGTGGCACGACGACCGGCTTTTCGCCGAGCTGGTGGCCAAGAAACTCGACATTCCGCTGCATGTCGTCGATCTTTCGAAGGAGTACCGTACGCGCGTGGTCGATTACATGTTCGCCGAGTACGAACGGGGACGCACTCCCAATCCCGACGTGCTGTGCAACCGCGAGATCAAGTTCGACGTCTTCCTGCGCGAGGCGCTCAAACTCGGGGCCGACTATGTCGCCACGGGGCACTACTGCCGCAAGGAGGTCGTAACGGGCGAGGACGGTGCACCCCTTTACCGGCTGCTGGCCGGCAGCGACCCGAACAAGGACCAGAGCTACTTCCTCTGCCAGCTCTCGCAGGAGCAGTTGAGCCGGGCGCTCTTTCCCGTGGGCGGGCTGCTGAAGCCCGAAGTGCGGCGCATCGCCACCGAGCAGGGGCTCGCCACGGCCAAGCGCAAGGATTCGCAGGGCATCTGCTTCGTGGGCAAGGTCGATCTGCCGCTCTTCCTGCAGCAGAAACTCGCCGCAAGGCGCGGCAACGTACATGAAATCCTTCCGTCGTGGCCCAAATACGTCCGGCGGGAGCTCCCGGAGGATATCGGCAGCACATCGGACGAGGAGCTGGCCACACTGGCTGCACCATGGCACTACACCGTGCGCGACGGCAAGAAGATCGGCGAGCACAACGGCGCCCATTTCTACACGATCGGGCAGCGCAAGGGGCTCGGCATCGGCGGCCGCAAGGAATCGCTCTTCATTCTGGCCACGGACGTCGCACAAAATGTCATCTATGTCGGCGAAGGAGATGCCCACCCGGGGCTGTGGCGCCCAGCCCTGCGGATCCTGCCCGGGGAGATCCATTGGGTCGATCCCGCAAAGCGGATGTTTCCGGGCGAATGCCGCCGTTTCGCCGTCCGCATCCGTTACCGCCAGCCGTTGCAGGGAGCCCGGCTCATCATGCGCGAATCGGGGGCCTATCTGCTCTTCGACACTCCCCAGCGGGGTATCACCCCGGGGCAGTTTGCGGCGTGGTACGACGGCGAGGAGCTGGTCGGATCGGGCGTCATCGAGGCGTAACCGAATACAGACGGAACAGGTTGCTGCTCCCCCAAAAATTCCCCGTCCATTATCGGATCACCATGTAATCCGTCGTCCGCCCCACAGGGGGGGGGCGGGGCGGACGAAAGTCTGATCATTGGGCATTCTTAACCTATACATAGAATTATTCCAGTTATAGCTAAATTTCCGCGTTGGCATAATATTTAGTTTTACAACATTAAAAAGATGTTTGTGAAACTGAAAAGCCAATTCGATCTATACGTCAGCAGCGCTGTCCGAAAAATGCGGATCGCGAAGGAAGTTACGCAAGCCGACCTGGCCTTCGAAATCGGGGTGAGCGACGGATTCATCTCCCAGGTGGAGAGTCCGAAGAGTCCCTCGAAATACAATCTCAACCATCTCAACAAGATCGCCCGCTACCTCAACTGCTCGCCGCGCGACTTCCTGCCCGAAAACCCCCTTTGATGCCCCTCCGAAAAATGTTCGTGCGTCAGATGATATGTCTGCTTCTGACCGCAGCCTGCCTGCTGACGGCTGCGGCCCAGCGGCCCCGGACGGGGATTCGCCCGCAGACAAACGACCGCCGGGTGCAGACCGGAATCGCCTTCTACGATGTGGACAAAATCTACGACACCCTGCCGGCGCTCTTCTACGACGACGAAGAGTATACGCCCGAAGGACGCAGGCACTGGGATACGGAACGCTACCGGCGCAAGATCCGCAATACGGCGGCCGTGATCGACTCGATGGCGCTCGAGATCGTCGCCCTGTGGGGCGTGGAGAACGAGGCGGTCGTGCGCGACCTTGTGGCGGCCTGCCGCGGCGACTACACCTACATCCACCGCACGCTCAATACGCTCGACGGCATGGACTTCGCCCTGCTCTACTACGGCGACCGCTTCTTTCCGCACTATGTCGAGCCGGGACGCCGCTACCTCTACATCGAGGGAACGCTCGGACGCGATACCGTCGGGTTGGTCCTCTGCGCCGAGAACCGCATGGCCGAATGGGTCGTCAGGGACCTGCGCGAAGAGCGACCGTCGGCCCGGCTCGTCGTCCTGGGACGCAGCGCCACGATGGAACCCGCCCGTTACGGACTGCACGACGCCACGGCCCGCGCCGAACGTGCCGGACGAGGAACCATACACAGCCGGGGCCGCTGGACAATGCGCGACCGCATTCTGGTGGACACCTGTCTGGAGACGGTCGCGGCAGATGTTTTCGCACGCCGTTTTCTGATCGATCCCCGCAGCGGAAGCCCGCTCGCAACCTTCAAGGGAAGAGTCTATTGCGGCGGTTACGGCTATTCCTTGCCGGTATTCGTCTATATTCGTTGATTTTTTTGGTAATTTCGAAAAGTTTTTCTATATTCGCATTCCCTTTGATAAGGCTGGTGCGATCGGATGCGGAGACGGAGAATGTCGCCGCAATTTTTCCGTCCCCGGCAAAGGCAATTTGAAATTTTTTTAATTCAAATATCAAAACAATTTCTTTCTATGGCAGACGTAAAACGTGTCTACACCTTCGGTAACAAAGAGGCCGAAGGAAACGGCAAAATGCGTGAGTTGCTCGGCGGCAAAGGTGCCAACCTCGCCGAGATGAATCTGATCGGCATCCCCGTACCCCCGGGATTCACCATCACCACGGAGGTATGCGCCGAGTACTACAAGCACGGCAAGCAGGCCGTGATCGAAATGCTCAAGCCCGAAGTCGAGAAGGCGATGAAGAACATCGAACGCCTCACGGGCATGAAGTTCGGCGACAAGGAGATGCCCCTGCTCGTATCGGTACGCTCGGGCGCACGCGCCTCGATGCCCGGCATGATGGATACGATCCT
>DWWQ01000001.1 GCA_019119615.1 Candidatus Alistipes stercoravium
AACTGCAAAATACCGTACACTGAGTCACGAGAGAGTTTGAATTTTTCCATTGCCTCCTTGACGGTGTAGTATTCGGCCTTGCTCTCTTCCGCAGAGTTTTTCGAGAGGTCGAAGTGGAGTTTGGAGTAGAATATCTGCCCGTGTTCTTTCTTTGAGGGAATGTTGTTACGGTAGACATGCGAACGGATGGCGACACGTGTCATGCCGTATTTTTCCTGAATATCTTCGGGAGTGTACCATTCCGTCAGGTCGGAGTCCACCTCATATTTAGCAAAGGCAGCATCGATATGTTTCTTGCTGTAATAGTTGAACTGGCGGATTCTCACTTTCGGGACCTTGTGCTGTCGTGTATAAGTCCATACCCATTTGGCATTGACCTTATATTTCTGTGCAATCTCCTCGGCAGTGTAATATTCGGTAATGTCAAAGTCGTTTTTTGCTACCATCCGCTCATAGGGTTTGCTTTTGAGCATGAGCTCGATGTCGGCCCGCCGTATCAACGACATCTTCCCGCTGAGCCGCGATGCGCGGAGTTTCTCCTCCTTGACCAGTTTGTAGATGTACTGGCGGCTTACACCCATCAGCCGTGCCGCCTGCGAAAAGGTGAAGTATTCCTGCTTTTCCAGCGACGAACGCAGTTCCTGCATCTCCTGCATGTGACGCAGCTCCATCTTTCGCTCCATCATGCGGTGTTTGTAGCCCCGTTTCGAGCATTGCGGGCTGCAATAACAGGTCGTCGTTTTCTTGGCGATGAAGGGCTTCCCGCACCATTGACAAATCCTTTTTACCTCCATATTTTCCCTCTATTTTCCGTCGTTTTTCATAAATTCTAATTTCCCCAACTGTCCACACATGTAAACCACTGTCAACACACGTCAACTACTGCGTCAGTGTGATATTTCGGATTGCGTGGAATTTGCTCCGCGGTAGAAATATGGTAGGAAAATATGGAGAAAATCCGTGATCTCCAAATGGCAACTGGAAAGTACACAAAAACAAAAGTCACTGATATTCAGTGACTTTATTCTAAATGATTATAGCTGATTATGGTTGTTTACAAGCCGTCATTTTCCGACGCAGAAATTCGAAAAGATATTCTTCAGAATTTCGTCAGGCGTGATGGATCCGCGACCTGTAATCTCGCCCAGGTGCCGGATCACATCGCGGATCTCTTCGCTCAAAAGGTCCGTAGGCAGGCCAGCATCGAGAGCATCAAGCGCTTGTGCAAGGCTTGTGTGGGCCTCGACGAGTGCTGCATGATGGCGGCTGTTCGAGACGACGGCGTCCCCGTGGTATAGTTCGTCGGTCGGAACGGCTTTACGAAGGGCCCGGCGCAGCGCGTCGATCCCTTCGCCCCGTTTGGCCGAGAGCCCGATTGCCCCTGTCGGGAGCGTCGTGTCGGGATGCAGATCGAGTTTGTTGATGACGGTAAGCAATGTCTGATCCTTGCGCACTCCGGGCATGGAATCCTCTATCCGACCTCCGGCAATGTCTCCGGCCTCGATCATGCGGATGATGATCCGGGCCCGGCGGATACTCTCCATCGTGCGTTCGATACCCATCTGTTCCAGCCGGTCGTCGGTGGCGCGGATACCGGCCGTGTCGAGAAAGCGGAAGAGTACGCCGTCGATATTGATGCGCTCCTCGATGACATCGCGCGTCGTGCCGGCGATCTCCGAAACCAATGCGCGTTCTTCGCCCAGCAGGCGGTTCAGCAGGGTCGATTTTCCGACATTCGGAGCACCCGTGATAGCGACCGGAACGCCCTCCTTGATGGCGTTGCCCAGGGCGAACGTGTCGCGCAGGCGGTCGATTTCCGTTCCGATCTCCTCCATCGTATGGCGCAGGGCCCGGCGGTCGGCAAATTCGACATCCTCCTCCGAGAAGTCGAGTTCCAGTTCGAGCAGGGCAGTCAGGTGCAGCAGACGGTCGCGTAGCGTCTCGAGAGCCGAGGAGTAGCCGCCGCGCATCTGGTTCGTGGCCAGGGCATGTGCGGCCCGCGACGAGGCGGCGATCAGATCACCGACGGCCTCGGCCTGCGCCAGGTCGAGTTTCCCGGCCAGATAGGCCCTCATGGTAAACTCTCCGGGAGTGGCCATGCGTCCGCCGGCAGCAGTCAGCAGCCGCAGGATCTCCGCGACGATGTAGGAGGAGCCGTGGCAGGAAATTTCCACGGAATCTTCGCCCGTATAGGAGTGAGGAGCCCGGAAGACGGTGGCCAGCACGTCGTCCACGATGCGTGGCGATTCGGCTTCGGCGGCCGGCGCATCCACGATCGTTCCGTAATGAACCGTGTAGGGGGCGGCCTCGGCCAGCGGCGTACGGCCGCGGAAGATGCGGTCGCAGAGCGTGAGGGCCTTCGCACCGCTCACGCGGATGACGGCGATGGCACCTCCCGGAGCGGTAGCTGGGGCGACGATGGTATCGTGATCGGAGAGCATGGCCGTCGATAATGCTTATCGGCCTTCGATGCGCAGCCGCTGTCCGATGCGGAGCTTGTGGGCGCTCTTGAGCTTGTTCCAGCGCATGAGCTGCGAGACGGTAACATGGTAGCGGCGTGCGATGGCGCCGAGCGTGTCGCCTCGTTTGACGACATAGACCGTGCCGCTCTGCTGCTGCCGTTTCTTTTCGATATTGGCCGGATTGATGTACTCCTTGAGATAGAGCGAATCCTTTCCGCGGATCTCCGCCTCATGGGCGATATATTGCGAGACGTTGCGCTGCGGGAGGACCAGCGTGTAGGCCTTGGTCGTGGCCGGGACGATGTCGAGCTTGTACTGCGGGTTGAGCAGCCGCAGCGTCTCCACCGGCAGGTCGATCGTCGAGGCGATCTGCTGGAAGTGCATCAGGTGGTCGATGCGTACCGTATCGACCGACAGGGGCACGGGCGCCGGTTCGGGATCGATGCCGTGCTGGCGATGGTAGGCATAGGCGTACGAAGCGCCGATGAAGGCCGGGACATATCCGCGGGTTTCGCGCGGCAGGTAGTCGTAAATCTCCCAGAAGGTCTTGCCTCCCGAACGGGCGATGGCCTTATTGACGTTGCCCGGGCCGCAGTTGTAGGCCGCGATGGCCAGCGTCCAGTCGTTGTAGATGGCGTAGAGATCCTTCAGATAGCGGCATGCGGCCTCCGTGGCGCGCACCGGGTCGCGGCGCTCGTCCACGAGCGAGTTGATCTCCAGACCGTAGCTTTTGCCCGTCGAGGGCATGAACTGCCACAGACCGACGGCTCCGACCGGCGATACGGCCGTCGGCTGGAGGGCCGACTCGATGATCGGCAGGGCCCGCAGCTCGATCGGAAGTTCCTCGCGGAGCAGGGCATCCTCGATGATCGGGAAGTAGTATTGCGAGAGTCCCAGGATGCGGTTGATCGTGCCGTAGCGGGGGTTGATGTAGCGGTTGATGTAGCCCTTGACGATGTAGTTGTAGGGGAGCGGAATGGGCGAGACGAGGGCCCGCAGCCGTTCGGCATAGAGCGTGTCGAGCACGGGATCCGGAATCTCGGCCGTGGCCGTGGAATCCTCGCGCACGAAGCAGTCGAAAAATTCCGTGAAGGCCTCCGCCTGCTGCCGCTCGCGCCATACGGCCACCAGCGAGTCGGCCTGTACGGCCGTAAGTCCCAGCGTGAGGTCATTGACGGGTTCCGGCTCGGGTTCCGGTTCGGGTTCCGGCGTTGCGGGAACTTCGGTAACCGGTGCCGGGGCGGGTGCGGCAACCTGCTCGGTCTGCTCTTTTCGGCGGTCGCGTCTCTTTTTGCGCGGTCTGCGGTCGAGGGCCGAGGCCGAAGCGACGACCGAGAGCAGCAACGCGAGGGTGAGGAGTTTTTTCATCGTCTAAAATTTGAGGCTCATGTTGAATCCGAATACCGGACGGTTGCCCCCTGCGGTGGGGACGTATGTGGCATCCACCAGCGGCTCGAGGTTCATCGACAGGTCGTCCGAGATGTCGTAGTCCTTCAGGTGGGCATCGACGTGTGCATCGATGATCTGGAGTACATAGAGGGCGCCGGTGATGATGATGCAGAGGTCGCGGTTGCGTCGGAAGTTGTTGCGCAGGTTGAGGATGTAGGAGGCCGAATAGCGCCCGCCGAACTCATCGACGGGGCCGTCGGGATACTTCTCCGGGTGCTGCTCGTAGTCGCTGATCTGGTTGTAGGCCTTCTTGAAGCGCTGGTAGCCGCGGTTGTTCCAGTCGATGCAGTAGATCATCGAGGCGAATCCGCCCACGACGAACGGCACCTTCCAGTAGCTCTTGTTGTAGATCTGGCCCGCGCCGGGGAAGATGCAGGCCAGCGTGGTGGCCTTCTTGACCTGCGACACCTCGTTGGTCGAGTAGTTCACGGCGGCGTCGCCGATGAAGTAGATGTACGAGGCGATCGTCAGTCCCAGGTAGAGCTGCCGGCGCGTGTTGCTGCGGATCATCTTCGCCTGCAGGGCGTCGAGTTCGGGCGACCGCTCGAGGCTGACGTTCGTATAGTCGTTGTAGGCGCGGCGAAGGGGCCTGTAGGTTTTGTTCTCGTTCAGATAGAGGGCCAGTCCGGCGCCGACCGTGCCGTAGAGGACCGGGAGTTTCCAGTACTGCTTGTTGTATATCTGGCCGTAACCGGGTATCACGGTCGAAAGCCAGCAGACCTTCGAGATGGCCATCGAGTCGCTCATGAACCATCCCTTCTTGAGCAACGGGCGTTTGGCTGTCGTGTCGCGGCCTGCCAGAACGGCGGCGTAGCGTGCCGCGGCGATCGAGTCGAGTGTCCGCCGGTCGTCGGTGCGCAGCCGGGCCACGGCTGCCGAGTCGGCCGCATAGTCGATGGCCCCCAGCGAATCGACCTGCCGGGAGAGTGCGGCGAAGCGCAGCGAGTCGTATCGGGCCCGCAGGGAGTCCGGCTTTTCGAATTTTCCGCCCCGGATGATGGTGCGGGTACCGCGGTGCAGCTGTGCCGCAGCGGGCAGCCCCAGCGCAAGGGCGGCAAGCAGAAGCAGCAATCGGAGCCGGATCGTGGTTGTCATGCCGGATTCAGGAGCGTTTCGTGAAGTGTTCGATAAAGCGTTCGATATCCTTGTCATCGTTGAAGCCGATGACAATGCGTCCGCCGCCGTTGCGGGTCCGCTTGATGGCGATATCCTGCGAGAAGCAGGGTTCGAGCAGCTCGACCAGCCGCGAGTAGCTTTCGGGATACTCCTCGTCGTCCGCTGCCGCCGGACGTGCCGTGGCGGCTTCGGTGAGCGAGCGGACCAGCTCCTCGGCCTGACGCACCGAGAGGCCCTTCTTCACGCAGCGCTTCAGTACGCGCAGCTGCTCCTTCTCGGGGACCCCGGCAATGGCCTTGGCGTGTCCCATCGAGATGAGTCCTTCCTTGAGGGCGAGTTGTACCTCGTCCGGGAGCTTCAGCAGCCGCAGGTAGTTCGCCACCGACGAACGCTTCTTGCCGACCCGTTCCGAGAGGGCATCCTGCGTGAGGTGGCATTCGTCGATCAGGCGCTGCATGCCCAGGGCGATTTCGATGGCGTTGAGGTCCTGCCGCTGGATGTTCTCCACGAGGGCCATGGCATGCAGGTTCTCGTCATCCACCTCGCGGATGTAGGCCGGGAGGCTCTTCAGGTCGGCGCGCTGCGCGGCCCGCCAGCGGCGTTCGCCGCTGATGAGGATGTATTTGCCGTCGGTACCCTTGCGGACCGTTACGGGCTGGATGACGCCCAGCTGGCGGATCGAGTCGGCCAGCTCGTCGAGGGCCTCCTCGTCGAACTGCGTACGCGGCTGCGTGGGGTTGGGTACGATTTCGTCGATTGCGATCTCGGCCATCCGGCTCATCGGCTTGAGGCGGGCATCGATCGGCTCGCTGCCGAAGATGGCGTCCAGTCCGCGTCCTAATCCCTTCTGTTTCATATCTATGTGCGTTTTATTTG
The DNA here is from genome assembly GCA_019119615.1 of Candidatus Alistipes stercoravium. Classification (GTDB taxonomy): domain Bacteria; phylum Bacteroidota; class Bacteroidia; order Bacteroidales; family Rikenellaceae; genus Alistipes; species Alistipes stercoravium. The sequence continues at coordinate 5,904 of DWWQ01000001.1, forward strand.
CTGCGTTTGCGGTTCCGCTTGAGGAACTCCCGCGCCAGGTTCAGGTAGTTGGCCGAACCGACGGCGCTCGCGTCGTACAGCATGACGGGTTTCCCGTGCGAGGGCGCTTCACCCAAACGGATATTGCGTTGGATTATTGTGTCGTAGGCCAGCTCCCCGAAGTGCTCGCGGACCTCGTTTACCACCTGGTTGTTGAGGCGGTTGCGCATGTACATCGTCAGCAGGAATCCCTCGATCTCCAGGTCGGGGTTGAGGCTGCTCTGGACCTTGCGGATCGTGTTGAGGAGCTTCGAGAGCCCTTCGAGCGCGAGGTACTCGCACTGTACGGGGATGAGCACCGTGTCGGCTGCCGTCAGGATGTTCACCGTCGTATAGCCCAGCGAGGGCGAGCAGTCGATGAAGATGTA
>DWWQ01000002.1 GCA_019119615.1 Candidatus Alistipes stercoravium
CGGGAATGTCGATGAAGCGCTCGACGGACATCTCCTGGTCGATAAGCTCTTCGGCGAAGATCGCCGACAGCTGCTCGCGGGTTACCGGTTGCCGCGTTACGGGATGCAGCGGCGGCAGCGGCCGGTTGGGCATGTCGGCGACGATGTTGTACCATTGGGTGGGCATCTGACGCTCGGTCAGGCAGAATTTCTTTGTATTCATGGCAGTCTGTTGTTTGAATTACGGCAATGTTGCATAAAAAAGCCCGTTGTTCACTTCGTAAACAACGGGCTTGTGCTTGTTCGTACTCTTTACACCTATACATACGGGAAGCCGCACTCATTGTTCACGAGAGCCAATGAATGCCACCACCATGCATGTATGTTCAGCGTTCGGATCATAACTTTTACAAAGATGAGGCAAAAAAACGGAAAATACAAATGTTTGGGGTATAATTTTGCAGAAAATTCAAAAACACCAATGCCGATTTACGCCCGGCCACGGTCCGGGACTTGCCGTACGGTGCTCGGTTACAGCTTCCAAACGGGGCTCTCGCCGTTGTGGAAGAGGGCGCAGACGAGGGTCAGGTACGCGGGGAGCTTCCCGTCCGTACCCCAGAGCAGGGGGATGCCGAAGAGCTCTTCGGTCGTACGTCCGATATCGAATCCGCAGGCCTCGAGCGAGGGCCTTACCCGCTCGGGATGGCGGCAGGGCAGCCCTTCGGGGCGCGTGCAACTCCCTTCGGGACAGTAGAGGCAGCTGCCGACATAGGAGAAGACCCGGCCGCCGGTGCGGCGCTCCAGCTCCAGCAGCCGCCTTTCGAGGCGGATGCGCTCGGGGCGGATCAGCCGTGCGGCCTCCTGCATGGGTAGATCGGACGTTTCGGGGGTGATCTTCGTGGCGACGAGCAGGGCCGTGCGATAGCCGGCGAATGTCTCGGCGGGATCCTCCGCAAAGGGCGGACAGCCCCAGCTGCGGCCGTAGTTGGGGCATGCGCGGCAGCAGGCGGCGAAGCGCTCCGCATCGCGGAAGCGCGCCACATAGTCGGCGACGGGCAGGATGACCGTGAAATCTTCGGCCCGGTAGGGAGTCGGCGGTGTCATGGCGGCGTCTCTTTTATTCGAGCCGGCGGTAGTAGACGAACTCCTCCGGGACAAGTTCCGGATGGAAGATCTTCACCAGGTCGCGCAGCACCAGATCGGGATGTACGACGCCCGACTCCCAGTAGTCGTTCCCGCCGTTCGGATTCATCCGGCGGTCGCAGTTGTAGACCGCGCCGCGGCGCAGGCATCCCACCCCGGCAAAGCGCGGCAGGCGCGCCTTCATCTCGTCGAGGGTGGCGAAATCCCCGGCATTGATCCACACGTCGGCCGCCGAAGTCAGCAGGTAGGCCTCCTCGACGTCGATGGGCAGCGAGCGGTTCGAGGTATTCTTCTTATAGATGTAGTCGCCGCCGGCATCGGCGATGAGCCGGGCGACATAACTCCCCTGCGAGGCCATGAACCACGAATCGCCGTACGGCGAGTTGATCATCACCTTCGGAGCTTCGGCGGCCGCTTCGGCAACCCGTGTGCGGAGGGCGTCGTAGCGCTGCGGAATCGAATCGAAGCGCGCCTCGGCCTCCGCGCGACGGCCGACCAGCTCCCCGGCGGCAACGATCCACTCGGCCTTTCCGAGGGGCGACTCCTCGAGGTATTCGCCGATGTAGGCGAAGGGGATACGCAGCTCGCGGAGCTTGGGCTCCATGCCGCTTGCCCCCTGCACGCCGAAGAGCAGCACCAGGTCGGGATGCAGCGCAAGCAGCCGTTCGTAATCGACATTGCCGTCGTAGCCCACCTCGCCGATCTCTTCGCTGCGGGCCGCGATCCAGGCGTTCGAAACCCCCTTGACCCCCGAGACGCCCACGATCCGCTGCACGGCGCCCGCCGCATCGAGCAGCGCCACATGGGTCGAGGACATGCAGACGATGCGCTGCGCCTCGCCGCGGAGCACTTCGCCGTCGAAACCCTCGGGCACGGATTCGCCATTGCGGAGGATGCAGAGCGACGTGCCGGCCCCTTCGGCCCCCTGCCAGGGGGTGCGGGTGCGGAGGATGGTGCTTTGCAGCCCTTCGGCCCCGAGGATCTCGAAGCCCGAGGCGTAGGCCGGACGGTAGACCGGAAGGGTGAAATCTTCGAGGTCGGCCGCCGGGCGGGATCCGCATCCGGCGGCGAGGAGTGCCGTCAGCAGGACGGCCAGGCAGCGTGTGAGGTGTTTCATGGTGTCAGTCTCTGTTTTTGCCCCATTTGGGGGTGATGCCGATGAAAAATTCGACGTGAATGCCCGGCATCGGGCGCGAGAGTACCGAGAGGTACTCCTCGTCGAAGAGGTTGTTGATCGCCCCCTTGAGCGAGAGGCCGGCCCACGGCAGGGTGAACCGTTTCTCGAGCGAGAGGTTGTTCATCAGATAGGGGGGCAGCTGCCCGGAGAGTGTCGTGTCGTTGCTCGACATCGTGTAGCGCTCGCTGTAGTAGCACCACTGGTAGTGGAGGCTCCACGAGCGCCAGTCGAGGCGTCCGTTCACCGTCGCCGAGAACTCCGGTTCGTAGGGCAGCTGCTTGCCCACGGAGCGGTCCGCCGGGCTCATCGGTTCACCCACGTTGATCGACGGCGACCAGGAGAAGGTGCCGTTGAGGCCGAGCCGCCACGCCTCCGAAAGCGCCACGTCGAGGTCGGCGCGGGCCTCGATGCCGTAGGCGTGCACCTTCTTGATGTTTACGGGCGAGAAGAATCCTTTGGTCGTCGGGAGCCACAGGATCCAGTCGTCGATATGCTGGTCGTACCAGGTGAGCGACCCCGCGAGCGTGCAGCGCTCCCTGCGGCCTGTCGAGAAGGAGAGCCCCGCCTCGTAGGCCACGCCCCGCTCGTTCTTCAGATCGGGGTTGCCGCCCGGAAGGAAATAGAGGTCGTTGAGCGTCGGGAAGCGGAAGTTGCGCGATACGGAGGCCTTGGCCACCAGATTTCCGCGTTTGGAGAGGAGCCAGTCGGCAAAAAAGGCGGGAACGGTTGCCCAGCGTGTGCCGTACAGCTGCTCGCGCAGCACGAGCGAGAGGCCCAGGCGTTCGGTGGGCCGCCACCGGGCCGAGAGGGTTCCGTCTATCTCGATCCGCGCCTGGTCGTATCCGACCGTGGCTTCGTTGCCCTCCTGCGTGGTGATGTTCTTGTCGGCGCTCCGGACGAAATGCTGGTGTACGGAGAGGTTTGCCGTGAAGAGCCACCGCTCGTCGATCGAGCAGCTCCCCTCGGCCTGCCCGTAAAGGGTGTTGAGGCGGCTGCGCGAGCGGGTCATCGGGGTCATGATGCCGTTTCCCGGGTCGCGGCGGTAGTCGTAGGCCGTCCAGGTGTGGACGTAGCCCCCCTTGAGCGAGAGTTTCCAGTCGTGCCGCAGGTGGTCCCACGAGACGACGCCGCGCAGCGTATGTTCCCGCTGCAGGTTCTCGAAACGCCGCTCGTCGGCGTAGTCCGTGGTGAGCAGCGGCAGCTCGCGCCGCGAGTTGATGTACCAGACGTTCATGCCGAGCCGGTCGCCGCGCCCCGCGTTGTAGTAGACCTCCTGCAGCAGGTGCACGTCGTCGAAGGCGCCGTTGCGGTTCCGCTCGACGGGGTAGTACGATCCGATGATCTGCATCTGGTCGTCGTAGATGTTCTCCTTCTTGTCGTGGTTGCGGTATTTGTAGTCGTTGCGCGAGGACTGGTAGACGGCGCGTGTCGAGATCTGCCACCGGCTGTTGCCCCACATCAGGCGCAGGAACTCGTCGAAGGTGCGGAACATGCCGATGCCCTGGACGTATTGCATGCCGAAGCCGTCGGCGTGCGCCGGTCCCGTCGCGAGTTTCACCACGCCGCCCAGGGCGCCGCCCGTCTCATTGA
>DWWQ01000017.1 GCA_019119615.1 Candidatus Alistipes stercoravium
ATTATAAAAATAAACGCTGGCAATTTCAGAATGAGGTTCGGTTCGTCCTTTATATTTTCCCCTACAACATACTACAAAATGGCGCTGATCCTAACGCATCAATGAGGTTAATGCATAGTTTTTTTTCAAAACAAGCCTTTGCCTTTTCATTACTATGATATGCATTTAAAAGATGACGCATTAGACAATATGGAGATTACTTTAAGCCCATCTATTACTGAAGCTCAAAAAATTATAGTACAAACCTTAATCGATAAATATGCTCCCAAAGCCACAATAAAAGACAGCACATTAGGGAACATAGTCCGACTTAAATAAAACTTTTATGGCCGACATTGACGATTTCACCCGTGAGGCAGAGTGCATCTACAAGGATGAACGATACGCCGTCCGCGATAACGGAGCTGTCTTCCGCTATCCGCGTGATGGAAGGCGTCCGCGCAAATACGACAACTTCTGGACATTCGGGAAGCCCAATATCGTACATGGCTATATGGAAATCGCATCTGTTCGGATCCATGCCATTGTCGCCACAGCATTCCTCGGCCCCAAGCCAACCAAAGAGCATGTGGTTGACCATATTGACACGAATCGTCGGAATAACCGAGTAGAGAATCTTCGTTGGGTTACGCGCCTGGAAAACATACTCGACAATCCCATCACGCGGAAGAGAATCAAATTGCGTTGCGGCAGCATCGAAGCATTCCTGGCGAATCCTTCCATATTGCAGGAAAATGAATTGCCGCCCGACCTCAGATGGATGAGAACTGTAACCGATGCAGAGGCGCAAGTAAGTAAAAAACGTTTGTTGGAGTGGGCCGAAAGCGATAAAGAGCCCTCCGGAGGGTCTCTGGGGGCATGGGTTTTCAATCCATCCGAGAAATCCACCTCATATTCCCAGCAACCCCAAGTTTCTACACTCGATACTCAAGCAGATTTACTTACAGAAGAAGGTCAATTAGGCGTTTGGGGATATAAACAACCGGGCTTCCAGGAAAATGGCCTATCCAACGTGCGTCAAGAGGCCGAGAACGAAAAAGACAGAACCCCTAATCTCGTATTATCTTTGACTCCCGGAGCAGCCCAAGTCAGGGCGTTTTTTGACGACAAACCTTGCGAATATCCATGTACGCCACAACATTTCGCCGGGAATCCTTTGGCGGCGTATGCGGCCAACCTGACTGATGATGCCGTTTTTTGGCGCAATCAAACTGGAGATCGCGCATATTCAGTTGTAAAATACGCTTATTCGAGCGATGGAAATTCTTTGATTGTAATGTCACGAGCTACATATGTATGGAAAGAACAAGCGGACGGCGATTCTAAACCCGTTCCAATAACACAACTCGGGCCCGATGAGTATGACATAAATGAACTATCATGCTCTCTTACCGAAGTAACTTACGAACAAAATCTGTTCGTACATAAAAGAATTGAGACAGGATTTATGCCCAAAGAATATTTAGAAGAAGTATTCAAGGAATATACCGCAAAAAAAATAACAGCAGCAGAATTATAATTGAGCAAACAGCTTGTCTATTTTACCGGATCAAGCTTCAAATTTGCTCGCTGCCGTACAAATGCCGTACAAATTCAAAAAAAAACCGCGTTGCAGATATCTACAACGCGGTTTCTGTGAGGTCTGAAGCGGACTCGAACCGCTGTACAAGGTTTTGCAGACCTTTGCCTAGCCACTCGGCCATCAGACCAATGAATTCCATCCCCATGTACCGGACAACACAAACCCAACCCTTTCATTGTCCCGTTCCGGCAATCCGAAATCCGCTTGAATCCGGGCGAAAACCACCCCAGAATCCCTGTTTTCCATCTCTCCGGCCTCCGGGCCTTCTCGGCGTCCGGGACAAAATCGGCACATCGGGAGTGCAAATATACAAACTTTTCCCAATTCTGCAAAACTTGCAGGAAACTTTACGCGATTTCTTCGTACCACACCCGTTATTCGGTAAAATTTAAGTACCTTTACCTCGATAATCAAGCCGCTTCCGACACATGGTCCTCGAAGATATCGCCCTGACAATGACACCCGGCATCGGGGTCAAAGGCGCCGTGCATCTGCTCGCCTGCTTCGGCGACGCGCGGACGATCTTCGCCGCCCCCGAAGAGGAGCTTGTCCGCAGGGCCGAGGTGCGCCCCGACATCGCCCGCAATATCGTGCAGCGCAAGGGTTTTGCAGCCGCCGAGCAGGAAATCGCCCACTGCGGACGGCACGGCATCCGGGCCATCGCCTCGACCGATCCCGAATACCCCGCCCTGCTGCGCGAAATCCCCGACTATCCCCATGTCCTCTATGTGCAGGGCGACGTCCGCGCGCTCGGGGCCCGCTGCCTTGCGGTCGTGGGCACGCGCGAGGCGACAACCTACGGCATCGACATGTGCAACCGGCTCGTCGAGGGGCTTGCGCGCCGTGTCCCGGGGCTCTGCATCGTCAGCGGGCTGGCCTTCGGCATCGACGTGGCGGCACACCGTGCGGCGCTCGACACGGGGATCCCCACCGTCGCCGTCCTCGCCAACCCCCTGCCGGGCGTTACGCCCGCGCAGCATGCGCGCGTAGCACACGATATTTTGGACCACGGCGGCGCCCTCGCGACGGAACTCACCTCGCAGACCCGGCAGAAGGGGACCTTCTACGTCGCCCGCAACCGCATCATCGCCGGGCTCGGCGCCGGGTGTCTGGTCGTCGAGTCGCCCGACAGCGGCGGGTCGCTCCTCACGGCACACTGCGCCGACTCGTACCACCGTTCGGTGATGGCCGTACCGGGACGTGCCACGGACCGCGCCTCGCAAGGCACGAACCACCTGATCCGTAACCGAAAGGCCCAGCTGGTCCTCACGGCCGACGACATTCTCGACGAACTGATGTGGGACTTCGGAGCCGACCCCGCAACACTGGCACCGGAGGCCCCGACACCCGAACTCACCCCCGAAGAGCGCACCCTGCTCGGATGTTTTCCCGCGGCAGACCCCGTATCGGCCGAGCAGCTCACCGCAGCCGCCGGATTCGACCCGGGGATGACGGCGACGCTGCTCGTCGGGCTCGAACTCGCGGGAGCCGTGCGCCAGCTCCCCGGAAACCGATATGTCAAACGATGAAACTGACCGATACCCATTCGCACCTCTACGAACCGGAGTTCGACGCCGACCGCGAGGAGTCCCTCGCAAGGGCCGCCGAGGCGGGCGTCGGGCGGCTCCTGCTCCCGGCCATCGACTCCGCGAGCCACGAACGCCTCTTCGAGCTCTGCCGCCGCCATCCCGACCGCTGCATCCCGATGATGGGGCTCCACCCCACGTCGGTGAACGACAACCCCCGCTGGCGGGAGGAGCTACGGCGCGTCGAGGAGCTGCTCGAAAATCCACCCGCGGGGATCCCGCCCTTCTGCGCCGTCGGCGAGATCGGCCTCGACCTCTACTGGAGCCGCGCGTTCCGCGACGAGCAGATCGAAGCCTTCCGCCGCCAGATCGACCTGGCGCTGCACTACGGACTGCCCATTGCGGTGCACACCCGCGAAGCGTGGCCCGAGATGCTCGAGATCATCCGTTCGTACCGCGGGCGCGGCCTGCGGGGTGTCTTCCACGCCTTCTCGGACACCATCGAGACCTACCGCGAGCTGCGCACGCTCGGGGAGTTCGCCTTCGGCATCGGCGGCGTCGTAACCTTCCGCAAGAGCCGTCTGGCGGAGGTCGTGCGCGAAATGGACCCCGAAGACCTGGTGCTCGAGACCGACTGCCCTTACCTCACGCCCGTACCCCACCGGGGCGAGCGCAACGAGTCGGCCTACGTCCGCCATGTCTGTGAGGCCGTAGCCCGCATCCTGGAGCTCGACCCCGCGCAGGTGGCCCGCATGACCTCGGAGACGGCCGCCCGCATCTTCGGACCCGGAAAGCCGGCGATGGAAAAGCCGGCAACGGAAAGTCCGGCAAACAGGGAAAAAACCACAGAGACAAATCCACAAAGACCATGAAACGCATACGCATCACCGTCATCCGCAAGGTCTGCCACCGGGACCTCATCGAGCGCTACGAAAACCCGATCGAGCACGCCTGCGACCTGCACGAGGGGCAGACGTTCATCGCCGAGGGGTGGGAGAAGCCCGAAGGGCTGTGCGAAAGCGCCTGGCAGAGCCTCTCGCCCTTCGTCATGACCCTCGCGCACGGCGGCACGTCGCTCTACGACGGCTGGATGAAGAACCCCGCCTCGGCGATGGTCTCCTGCAACGACGGATTCCGTCCGGTGAGCTTCCTCGTGGAGGCCCTCGACGATTGACAAACGACCAAGAACCCACAAGAACCCAAGAGATACAACACCTTATGCGTTCCTCCATCCTGATTATCTACACCGGCGGCACGATCGGCATGAAGACCGATGCCGCGACCGGCGCGCTGGTGCCCTTCGACTTCAGCGGCATCTACGACGAATTCCCCTCGCTCAAGCGCCTCAACGTCGATATCGACGTGCGGACCCTCTCGCCCGTCATCGACTCGTCGAACGTCGCCCCGGCAAACTGGGTCGAGCTCGCCGGGATCATCCGCGACAACTACGCCCGTTACGACGGCTTTGTCGTCCTGCACGGCACCGACACGATGTCCTACACCGCCTCGGCCATGAGCTTCATGCTCGAGAACCTCGCCAAGCCCGTGGTCTTCACCGGAAGCCAGATCCCCATCGGCGTGCTGCGCACCGACGGCCGCGAGAACCTCATCACGGCCATCGAGATCGCCGGAGCCCGCCGCGACGGCCGACCGCTGGTCCCCGAGGTGTCGCTCTACTTCCAGAACCGCCTCTTCCGCGCCAACCGCACCTCGAAACGCAGCGCCGAGGCCCTCAACGCCTTCTGCTCGGAGAACTACCCCCCGCTGGCCGAGGTCGGCGTCAATATCGCCTACAACCTCCCGGCGATCCTCCGCCCCGCGGAGTATGCCGGCGAGCTGCGCATCGCCACCCGCCTGGCCGGCGGCATCGAGATCATCAAGCTCTTCCCGGGCCTCGATGAGGCGATGCTCCGCGCCATGCTCTCCGCACCCGGACTGCGCGCCGTGGTCCTCGAAACCTACGGCGCCGGGAACGCCCCCACCTCCGGGTGGTTCATCCGTGCCCTGGAGGAGGCCATCGGCCGCGGCGTCATCGTGCTCAACATCACGCAGTGCGATGGCGGCAGGGTCGCCATGGAGCTCTACGAAACCGGCCTGAAGCTCCAGCGCTGCGGCGTCCTCTCGGGATACGACATGACCACCGAGGCCGCCGTAACCAAACTCATGTATGTTCTTGGCCTCGAACGCCCGCGCGGGGAGACCGAACGGATGCTCCGCAGTCCGCTGCGCGGAGAATTTACGGACTAAAACATTGCACGAACGAATTTTTTTTCCTATATTTCGCACTGCTAAAGGACCTGTACCGTACCCGTTTTAAGGGAAAAGGAATGCCCGGGCGTGAGTAACTGGCTGATTTGCAGAGATGTGGGCAAACCCAAGGTGGATTCCGGGGTTTGCCGGCCCGCATGGAACAAAGAGCCCGGAAGCAGCCGCGGAATCCCGAAACGGGGTGCCGAAGGAGAAACAAGGAACAAAAAACGACGAATTTTTAACAAAAAATTTTCGCGGCACGGAGCCCTCCCCGCAAAAGTGGGGGCAATGGCGCCGGAACGACGAAAAAACGGAAAAAGAAACACAACTAATAAAAATCAACTAATCAAATCATTTATCCAACACAACTATGAAAAAACTCTTTTTGATTCCGTCGGTTGCCCTCACTGTTCTGGGTACCGTTAGTGCCTTCGCGCAGGATGCAGCCGCCGTAGCTACCGAAGCTGCCGCCGAAACTCAGATCGCAGGCGAAAGCATGCACCACATTCTGATGCAGAAGTTCCTCGAGGGCGGCTGGGGCTGGATGCTCCCGATCCTGCTCTGCCTCGTGATCGGTCTGGCCGTCGCCATCGAGCGTATCCTCTTCCTGTCGCTCTCGACGGTGAACTCGAAGAAGCTCGTTGCCAGCGTTGAGGAGGCTCTCAACAAGGGCGGCATCGAGGCTGCCAAGGAGGTTTGCCGCAACACCCGCGGCCCGATCGCCTCGATCTTCTATCAGGGTCTCGACCGCTACAACCAGGGCCTCGACTCGGTGGAGAAGGCCGTCGTATCGTACGGTTCGGTGCAGACCGGCCAGATGGAGTCGGGTATTTCGTGGATCGGCCTGTTCATCGCCCTCAGCCCGATGCTCGGATTTATGGGTACCGTTGTCGGCATGATCGACGCATTCGACGCCATCCAGGCTGCCGGCGATATCAGCCCGACGCTCGTTGCAGGCGGTATCAAGATCGCCCTTCTGACCACCCTCATGGGTCTTATCGCTGCCGTTATTCTTCAGCTGTTCTACAACTACATCATTGCCAAGATCGACTCGCTCGTGAACGCAATGGAGGATTCCTCCATCTCGCTGATGGATATCCTGACGGCTTACAACAAGAAATAATCGAACGCAGAAAAGTCATTTAGCTCATGAAAAAGATTTTTAACATACTGCTGGGCGTTCTGCTGGTCATCACCATGGTCCTGCTGGTCTATGCGATCGCCACGGGTGGCTCGGAGGCTGCGATCAGCGCGAATCTGATGTGGGGCTACGCCCTCTTCGTATTCGCCATCGCTTCGGCCCTCTTCTGCGCCATCTTCGGAATGATCCAGAACCCGAAAGGCATCAAGGGAGCCATCCTCTCCCTGGCGCTGATCATCATCATCGTCGGCGTGTCCTACTTCTATTCGGCAGGACACACGATCAATATCGTCGATCTCCAGAACAATGGCTTCTTCGGACACACCCAGACCGTCATCACCGAAACGAGCATCATCGTTACCTATGTCGCCTTCGTCGCTGCATTCCTGACGGCCATCGCTACGGAGATCTGGAGCGTGTTCAAGTAGAAACAGTTTAGGCAATGGCAATAGACAAAAGAAAAACTCCGGAAATCAACGCTGGATCTCAAGCCGACATCGCCTTCCTGTTGCTCATCTTCTTCCTGGTAGCCACTACCATGAATACCGATACGGGTCTGACGCGTATGCTTCCGCCCATGCCTCCCGAAGATCAGAAACAGGAGGAGATCAAGGTGAAGGAGCGCAACCTGTTCCTCGTACTCATATCGGGTAGCGGCAACATCATGGCGGGAGTCCCGGGCAAGCAGGAGCTCATCACGCTCGGTCAGCTCAAGGACAAGGCCAAGGAGTTCATCACCAATCCGCTCGATGATGAAAACCTGCCCGAGAAGATCGACAAGGAGATCACCCTTCCCGACGGCAGCACCTGGGTCTATCCCGTGAGTGAAGGCGTCGTGTCGCTGCAGACGACCCGCGACACCAACTACCAGTCCTATATCATGGTGCAGAACGAACTCACCCGCGCCTTCAACGAGGTGCGCGACGAGGTCGCTCAGCGCAAGTTCGGTTCCAAATTCGCCGAGCTCAACGAGGAGCAGAGCAAGGCCATCTCCACGGCCGTGCCCCTGAAGATCTCCGAGGCAGAGCCGCGTAACATAAAGAAGTAAGCCATGGCAGTAATGAAAAAGAAGGGCAACAAAGAATTGCCCGGCATCTCGACCGCATCGCTTCCTGACGTGATCTTCATGATCCTCTTCTTCTTTATGGTATCGACGACCATGCGCGATCAGGAACTGCTGGTTCGCTACCGTCTCCCCGAGGCGACCGAAGTGCAGAAGCTCGAGAAGAAATCGCTCGTCAGCTACATCCACATCGGTCCCCCGACGCTGGCCATGCAGGCCCAGTTCGGTACGGCTCCGCGTATCCAGCTCAACGACTCCTACAAATCCACCCGGGACATCCTGGACTTCATCGCCGCAGAGCGCGACAAACTCAACGAAGCCGACCGCGCGTTGATGACCGTCTGCCTCAAGGCCGACCAGTACACCAAGATGGGTATCGTTACCGACGTCAAGCAGGAGCTGCGCCGGGCCAATGCCCTGAAGATCTCCTACGCGGCTTCCAAGTCGCTGGGTTATCGATAGACCGAGTAGATTCCTTACGAAAAACGGACCGACCTCTGCGTCGGCCCGTTTTTTTTGTGCGTATTCCCGCGCGCAGGGACGGAGCGACCCTGCTGTCCGCAGGACCCGCCGGATCAGAAGGGGAGTTCGAGCTGGTCGATCTCGTGGTTGAAGGTCAGCCGGTGGTAGGGCGTCAGACCGTAGCGGCGGATGGCCAGACGGTGTTCGCGCGTCGGGTAGCCCTTGTTCGAAGCCCAGCCGTACTGCGGGAACTCCCCGGCCAGCCGCTCCATATAGGCGTCGCGGTAGGTCTTGGCGAGCACCGAAGCCGCAGCGATATCGGCATACTTGCCGTCGCCCCTGACAATGCAGCGATAGGGGATTTCGAGCCGCGTGTGGAAGCGGTTGCCGTCGATGGCCAGGAACCCCGGCTGCGGATCGAGGCGCGCTACGGCCAGCGACATCCCCTCGAAGGAGGCATTCAGGATGTTGATCTCGTCGATGCGCGCCGCCGACACCGCCTCCACGGCCCACGCCACGGCCTCCCGCTCGATCAACACGCGCAACAGCTCGCGATTGCGCGCACTCATCTGCTTCGAGTCGTTGAGCCGCGGATCATGGAAGTCCGGCGGCAGAATCACCGCCGCCGCAAAGACCGGGCCGGCCAGGCATCCCCGCCCCGCCTCGTCGCATCCCGCCTCAAGCAGGTCGTACTGAAACTGATTTTCCAACATATTTTGCAAAAATAGTATATATTCGTCATTTTTGACTACATTTGCCGCGATACCTGTTCCCTATGAGATTCGACATAGCCCGACAGCCGTTCGTCCCGGCCTTTCTGACCCTCCTCGCGATCACCCTCCTCGCGATGTGGGGCCTCGAGGCGCCTGTCGCAGCCGGAACGGCCGCTGCGGCCGCTTCCGCCGCCCCGAATCCCGGAACGGAACTCCCCGGACTCGCCATCGACATGCCGCAAAACCTCCTGCTGCAGTTCCAGCTGGCCCACCCCCTCTGGGCAAAATGGATCGGCGGCCTGATGCTGCTGCTCGGCGGCCTGAATCTCGGCAGACTCGCCGTAAGCACCAACCTCTACGGCGTCAGCAGCTGCCTGGCCATCCCGCTCTACGGAATCCTGCTCTGCATCACGGGTTTTGGCCCCGAATTCCTCACCGCCCTGACGGAAGCGCTCCTGCTGGCCCTCACCATCAAGAACTACAGCCGCTCGTTCGGAAACGGATACCGTTTCGACGCCCTCTTCCGGGCTTCGCTCTACCTGGGCCTGCTCGTCCTGCTGCGCCCCGCCCTGCTGCCGCTCGTCCTGCTGCTCCCCACGGCCGTGTGGATCTTCCGGCGCACGCTGCGTGAAGCCACCGCAGCCTGTGCGGGCCTGCTCCTGCCTCTTGCCGCCTGGTGCTATGTGAACTGGGGGGCCGGCGGCACCCTCTCCGCTCCGCTGCTCCACATCGGCACGGACTTCGCCTCAGGGACCCCGCTCACGCTCTTCCTCCGCACACCGCTGTACGAACTCATCCCCGCCGGCTGCATGCTGCTGTTCGGACTCTTTTCGGCACTCCATGTGCTGTCGGAATTCTACACGACAGGCATGAAGCCCCGTTTCATTTTCATTTTCAACATGACCGCACTGCTGCTGACCACGCTGCTCCTCGGAGGCCCCGACGCCGCCCGAAACGACGCCTGCCTGATCGCAGTACCTGCATCCCTGCTTATTCCCTTTTCATTCGTCCGAATCAACCGTGCCATCGTCTGGCCGCTCTACCTCCTTCTCGCCGCTTCCGCGGTAATTTCATCCATATTACAATAATCTATTTAGACTACAAAGTACATTAATTGGGTTTATTTTACCACAAAAGCCTTTTTATTGTATTTTTAATAGTAGTATAAAAAGTTTTAATTGTATATTTGAAGTTGAACAGGGTAACGCAACGCTTTGTTCGGAAAAACTTTAAACACAATTAACATGAAGAATTCAACCATCCGGTCGGCTCAACAGCCGATGATCGTGAAGTACCAGGAGTCGCTTCACAACGGAATCCAGTCGCTCGTCCTGTCGCGCTACGCGATCGGATACATCCTCCGCGGCACGAAGTACATCTACGACGGCGACAAGCGTCAGACGCTTTCCCGCGGCGAGGTCTTCTACCTGGGCATCGGGCATCACTACATCGAAAACATCCCCGACGGAGGGCTCCCCTATGAGGAGGTGCTCTTTTACTACACCTCCGACGACCTGCAGCGGATCCTCATGCACCTGAACATCACCTACGGACTGAACATTTCGAACGAACATTCGTGCGAAAACTGCCGCAACCGCCCGCACGTCGCCATGCCCGCATGGAACGCCCTGCGCAACTTTTTCATCAACACCAACGGATACCTGCGCGACGAGGAGGGCGTCCCCGACGAAACCGGCGAGAGCATCAAGATGACCGAACTGATCTACCTGATCGCCTCGCACGAGGACTGCTGCATCAAGAGCCGCCTGTTGAGCAATATCGACACCGCCCGCAAGGGGTTCGAGCAAACCGTCTACGACCACATCTTCAAGGATGTCTCGATCGAGGAGCTCGCACGCCTGACGAACCGATCGCTCACCTCGTTCAAGAAGGAGTTCCGCCGCCACTTCCAGATGCCGCCCCACAAGTGGTTCATCCGCCAGCGCCTGATGCATTCGCGCCTGCTGCTGATCTCGACCTCGAAGTCGATCTCCGAAATCGGCAACGAATGCACCTTCCCCAACACGTCGCACTTCATCAAACTCTTCAAAAAGGAGTACCAGATGACCCCTGCCACCTACCGCCACCGCCATCTTGCGGGCAACGGCGACCCGGAGCAGGCGGCTCCGGAGATGAAGGAGGCCGCCGGCGAAAAGGCCCGGGAACAGCAGCCCGCGGAGGCCGGACGTTAATGAAAATCTTATAAATTTTCCGTTTTTTAAATTTTTTAATTGCGATTTATACAGAAAGTGCCTGCTTTTCGTGAGAAATCATGTCGGAAAATTTGTTTTTTACTAAAATTCGAACTACTTTTGTTCTATCGAATGTGGGATTCCCCACTCTCATTGACCTAACTAACCTAACCAGAGAGACCCTTTGCCGCCCGGCAGGGGTCTCTTCTTTTTTGTTTCGGGGTTGGGAGGAGGGGGGGGGCAGCGGAGGTTGCCGGCCGGGAGGTACGGACGGGGTTGCCGGCAGCGGCTTTCGGGAAGCGGTAACGGAAAAGACGGGGCAGGGGCCGAAGCAGGAGCCGTATCTTCGGCCGGCCGAAAAGGAACCGGCGAAGAGAGTCCCGTTTCCGGAAGCGGCGGGGTGCATGAAAGGCCGGATATGGAGGCATTCCGCGCGGGCTTCAAAAGAAAAAGAGCGATTCCACTCGGAAAATCCGATATTTTTTTCTATTTTTGCATCAATTGGGAAAATAATGAACTTAAATGCCGAAGTTGCATGACAAGGCAGATGTACTGAAAAAACCCGGATGGCTGAAGATCCGGCTTCACCGAACTCCCGAATGGGCGGAAGTACGGCACATCGTCGAAACGCACAAATTGCACACGATTTGCAGCAGCGGAATGTGTCCCAACCAGTCGGAATGCTGGAGCCGACGCACCGCAACCTTCATGATTCTGGGCGACATCTGCACCCGGGGCTGCCGCTTTTGCGCCACCCGCACGGGGCATCCGCTGGAACCCGACGCCGGGGAACCCGAAAGGGTCGCCCAAAGCGTCGCGCTCATGCAGCTGAGGTATGTCGTCGTAACCTCCGTTACGCGCGATGACCTTCCGGACGGCGGCGCCCGCCACTGGGCCGCAACCGTCGAGGCCATCCGCTCGAAGAATCCCGACGCCGTAATTGAGCTCCTTATTCCCGATTTCGACGCCCGTGGCGAACTCCTCGACACGGTCCTCGCGTCGAAGCCCGACATCGTCGGACACAACATCGAAACCGTCGAGCGACTGACTCCCCTCGTACGCTCCAGGGCGCGCTACCGCACCAGTCTGGAGACCCTGCGCCTGCTTGCGGAAAAGGGCGCCGTAACGAAGAGCGGGCTGATGCTCGGGCTCGGCGAAAGCGATGATGAGGTTTTGCAGACGCTGCACGACCTGCGCGACGCAGGCGTGCGCATTGTAACTCTCGGACAGTACCTTCGGCCTACTCTGGAGCACTACCCCGTTGCGGCGTACATCACTCCCGAAAAATTCGAATGGTACCGACTCCGGGCGCTGGAGATGGGTTTCAGCTATTGTGCGAGTGCACCCCTCGTGCGCTCCTCCTACATGGCGGAAGAGGCCCTGCGCAGCGTCAGGAGCACCGCTCCGGAAAATGCCGGCAGCCGATGAAGGCGCTCGTCCGCGACCTCGGACTCATGGAGTACGGGGATTGCTGGGCGTTGCAACAACGCCTCTTCGACCAGCTCCTGGCCCGCAAAAGAGGGGCCGGGGCCGAGAAAGAGGCCGGGGCTGTTACAAGGGCAGCCGAAACTGAAAAGGCGGCCGGAGCCGCAGATACGGCAGAGGCTGCGACACGGCTCTCCGCGATGGATCCGCTGCCCGAAGCGGGCGTGATTCTCACGGTCGAGCATCCGCCGGTCTACACGCTCGGAAAGAGCGGGCATGCCGAAAACCTGCTCATCCCCCGGGCGGCGCTCGAAGCCCTCGGGGCTCGGTTCTTTCACATCGACCGCGGCGGGGACATCACCTTCCACGGTCCCGGACAACTGGTCTGCTATCCGATTCTCGACCTCGAAAGGCTCGGCATCGGATTGCGGGACTACATCGACGCCCTCGAGGAGGCGGTCATCCGCACCGTCGGTCGCTACGGCATCGAGGCCGGGCGCATAGCCGGAGCCTCGGGCGTATGGCTCGGCGAGGGCATCACGCCCCGCGGCACGGGGCGGCAGCGCAAGATCTGCGCAATAGGCGTGCGATCTTCGCGTTATGTTACCATGCACGGACTGGCGCTCAACGTCTCGACGGACCTCGACTGGTTCTCGCGCATCAACCCCTGCGGCTTTACCGACCGCGGCGTCGCGTCGATCGTGCGGGAATGCGGCCGCAGCGTCCCGATGGATAAAGTCAAAGCGCTGCTGGTGAACTTTTTAAGTGAGATATTAAATGTTGAAATATATAAATAACAATTCGTATGCCTACAGAAAAACGCTGGGTAGTCAAGCCGCAAGGCGACCCCGCGACGGTAGCTATGCTCGCTGCCGCGCTGCGGATCTCGCCGGTGCTGGCCAACCTACTCGTACAGAGAGGCATAGACACGGTAGAAAAGGCGGAGAAATTCTTTAAACCCGACCTCGCGGACCTCCACGATCCCTTCCTGATGAAGGATATGGACAAGGCGGTCGAACGGGTCGAACGCGCCGTACGCGACGGAGAGAAGATCATGATCTACGGCGACTACGACGTCGATGGCTGCACGGCCGTCGCGCTGGTTTACAAGTTCCTGCGCCAGATCGGGCATAAAAACCTGACCTTCTACATCCCCGACCGCTATACCGAAGGCTACGGCATCTCGGTCAAGGGTATCGACCTCGCCGCCCGCAAGGGCGTGGGGCTCATCATCGCCCTCGACTGCGGTATCAAGGCCACGGAAAAGGTTGTCTATGCGAAGACCAAAGGCGTGGATTTCATCATCTGCGACCATCACCTCCCGGCCGAGGAGATTCCTCAGGCCGTAGCCGTCCTGGACCCCAAGCGGGTCGATTGCTCCTACCCGTTCGACGAACTGTCGGGCTGCGGCGTGGGATTCAAGCTCGTGCAGGCCTATGCCCAGCGCAACGGAATCCCCTTCGAACAGATCCTCCCGCTGCTCGACCTGCTCGTCGTCTCGATCGCCTCGGACATCGTGCCCCTGGTGGGCGAGAACCGCATCCTGGCCTACTTCGGCCTCAAGAACCTCAACCGCGAACCCTCGAAGGGACTGCTGTCGATCATCAAGATCTGCGGCCTGGACAAGCACAACATCACCATCGACGACATCGTCTTCAAGATCGGCCCGCGCATCAACGCCGCCGGCCGCATGCGCATGGACGAACACGACGAAAACGCCTCGCCCTCGGGCGGGCATGCCGCCGTGGAGCTGCTCATCGAGGGTAACGAGAGCGTCGCCGCCGAATTCGGCAACGTCATCGACTCCTACAACCAGGACCGCAAGTCGATCGACCGCCACGTTACGCAGGAGGCCCACGACTACATCGAGCAGAACCCCGCGATGAAGCAGCTCAAGAGCACGGTGATCTACAACCCGCGCTGGATGAAGGGCATCGTGGGCATCGTCGCCTCGCGCCTGATCGAGACCTACTACCGCCCGACGGTCGTGCTGACGATGAGCAACGGATTCGTTACCGGCTCGGCGCGCTCCGTTCCGGGCTTCGACCTCTACCAGGCCGTGGAATCCTGCTCCGACCTGCTCGAAAACTTCGGCGGACACATGTACGCCGCGGGCCTGACGATGCGCCCCGAGCATGTCGAGGAGTTCACGCGCCGCTTCAACGCCTACGTCGAGGAGAACATCGACCCGCAGATGCTCATGCCGCAGGTCGATATCGACAGCGAGCTGCTCTTCTCGGACATCACGCCGGCCTTCCGCCGCGACCTGAACCGTTTCCAGCCCTTCGGGCCCGGGAACGTCTCGCCCGTCTTCGTAACCTACGGCGTCAGCAACCACGGCGACGCGAAGCTCGTGGGCGTGGAGCACGAACACCTGCGCATGGACCTCATCCAGCGGCAGAAGCCCAACACGCGCCTGCAGGCCATCGCCTTCCAGCAGCCCACCCACTTCGAGTGGGTGCGTTCGGGCCGGCCGATCGACGTCTGCTACCAGATCGTCGAGAACCACTACCGCGGTACGGTAACCACGCAGCTGCGCATCAAGGACATCAAGCCGGTCGTCAATCGCTGAACGGCGCGCCGCACGGCATGAAAAACGGGCGTCCCGAAGTTTCGGGACGCCCGTTTCGTTGCGGGAAGAGGCGGGGCACAATTACGAAACGGCTCCGCAAACGCAACCCTCCGGGGACCTTTCGGCCGAATCTTCGGGTCGCGGCGCACAGCCTACATGCGGATGATGCGGGCCTCGTCGTCGGCCGGAGGCAGCGGCGCAGGCCGGAAGTCCGAATAGCCGAAGGCGATGACGCACAGCGGCTCGCACCCCTCGGGTATCGGCAGGAACGTGCGCAGGTAGTCGGCGGCCTGCTCGCCGTCGGGCTCCTCTTTGCGGCGCGGGCGTCCCTCGACATGCACCCAGCACGAGGCCAGCCCCTCGTCCACGCAGGCCAGCTGCAGCACCGTGGCCGAGATGGCGGCGTTCACCTTCCACAGGTCGCTCGCCGCCGTGTCGCCCAGCACGACGATCGCACGCGGCGCACCCGTCAGAAAGCCCGAGCCGTAGTCGCGCATCGCGGCCATGCGGGCCACCGTCGCGGGGTCTTCGACGACCAAAAGGCGCGTCGAACGCGAATTGCGCGACGAAGGCGCCGTGAGGGTCTCGCGGAGCAAACGCTCCACCACTTCGCGGGGCACGTCCCGCTCCGAATATTTGCGCACGCTGCGGCGCCCGGCCAACAAATCCTTGAATTCCATAACGTATCGGTTTTTTGAAATCTCTTTTTGCAAAAATAGCGAAAAATGGATATATTTGGAATTTCAACGAAAAAGATGTTTGCCATGGATTTCCGATTCACCATCGCCCTGATCTACGACTTCGACGGCACGCTCGCCCCGGGCAACATGCAGGAGTACGACTTCATCCCCGCCGTGGGCAAGAGCAACCGCGAATTCTGGTCCGAAGCCAACTCGCTGGCCGAGGCGCAGGATGCCGACATGGTTCTCACCTACATGGCCCGCATGATCCAGGAGGCCAAATCCAAGGGGCTGTCGCTGCGCCGCGAGGCCTTCCAGGAGTCGGGACGCCGCGTGGCACTCTACCCCGGGGTCCGCGAGTGGTTCGCGCGCATGAACCGCTACGGCGCCGAACGCGGCATCCGCATCCTGCACTACATCAACTCCTCGGGCCTCAAGGAGATCATCGAAGGCACCGAAATCGCCCACGAATTCCGCAAGATCTACGCCTGCTCGTTCCTCTACGACGTGGACGGCATCGCCTACTGGCCCGCCGTGGCGGTAAACTACACCAACAAGACGCAGTTCATCTTCAAGATCAACAAGGGCGTCGAGTCGGTCTTCGACTCGAAGCTCGTGAACCGCTACATCCCCGAGAACGAACGCCCCGTGCCGTTCCGACACATGATCTACGTCGGCGACGGAACCACCGACATCCCCTGCATGCGGCTGGTCAAGAACTTCGGCGGACACTCCATCGCCGTCTACAACCCCGCCGAGAAGGGCGCCCGCAAGGAGATGGCCTCGCTGATCCACGACAACCGCGTGAGCCACGTCTGCCCGGCCGACTACCGCGAAGGTTCGGACATGGACCTGCTCGTGCGGACGATCATCGACAAGATCGACCTCGACGACCGGCTCGAACAACTCGAAGTGGTCAAATAGGATGACCCTCCTGTCGCTGCACATCCGCCTCGCGGGGCGCTGGCTGCGGGAGGTGGGGTGGTTCCTCCCCGTGGTCCTCGCAGCCGCCGCACTCGCCGCCGCGGGGCTTGCGGCCGTGGCCCGCTGGAACGTTACGGCGGCCCTCCTCCTCGCGCTGCTGCTGCTCGTACAGCTCCACCGCCACCGCCGCGACCTGACGCTCCTGCGCACGACGCTGCGCCACCCCGCAAGAACGCTCGCCGCGGAGTACCTGCTCCTCGCACTCCCCGCCGCAGGTGTCGTCGCCCTCGCGGGAGGCGGGTCCGAGACACTCGCACTCCCCGCCGCGGCACCCCTTGTCGCCCTCTGGCCCCGACGGCGGCGGCGCGCCACACGCCCCCTTGCCGCCCTGCGCATCGCCCGGACGGGATACTCCCCCGAGTGGACCGCCGCCCTGCGACGCCATCCCGCGGCGGCCGGCATCGCACTGGCCGCGACGCTCGGCGCCGCCGCGATTCCCTGGGCCGGATTCCCGGCACTCTGCCTCGCGGCGCTCCTCGCCACGGAGCTCTACGCCCGCAACGAACCCCTCGCGCTGCTGCTGCTCCCCGGACGTCCGGCCGCGCGCCTGCTCGGCGGAAAGCTCCTCACGGCATGGCGCAACCTCTTTCTCGGATCGCTCCCGGCAGCCGTGCTGACCCTCGTGCTCTACCCCGCATCGGCCTGGATGGCCGCCGTGTGGATCCCCTATGCGGCCCTCGCCATGACCTACGCCGTGCTGGCCAAATACGCCGCCTACGACCCCCGCACGCCCGACGCCGCACCCTCGACGGCCGCACGCATCGGCCTGCTGGGACTCCTGCTGCCGCCCCTGCTGCCCGTAACGCTGCTGCTCACCATCGGCTACGCCGTGCGGGCCGAACGCAACCTCGACCGATACCTCCATGATTACGATTGATTCACTCACCGTACGCTACGGACAGAAGACCGTGCTGGACCGCCTGACCATGCACCTCACGGAAGGGGCCGTGCACGGCCTGGCCGGCATCAACGGCGCCGGCAAGACCACCCTTTTCGAGACGCTCTTCGGCCTCGTGCGCCCCGCCGCGGGGAGCATCACCCGCTTCGGCCGCCCCCTGCGGCGCAGCCAGATCGCCTACATGCCCGCCGAGA
Source organism: Candidatus Alistipes stercoravium (assembly GCA_019119615.1). Classification (GTDB taxonomy): domain Bacteria; phylum Bacteroidota; class Bacteroidia; order Bacteroidales; family Rikenellaceae; genus Alistipes; species Alistipes stercoravium. Next base: position 17,683 of record DWWQ01000017.1, read on the forward strand.
GCTTCTTCTACGACGGCATGACGGGCCGCGACCTGCTCGAAATGACGGCCCACTACCACCCCGGGACGGATCCCGAACCCTGGATCGACCTCTTCGGACTGCCGGCCGACCAGCCCGTGGGCGAATGGTCCGCGGGCATGCGGCGCAAGCTGGCCCTCGCGGCGACGCTCATGCAGCGCAAGGAGGTCGTGCTGCTCGACGAACCCTTCAACGGCCTCGACATGGAGAGCCTCTACGTCGCGCAGCGCCTCATCCTCCGGCGCCGGCAGGAGGGCGCCACGATCCTCATCACGTCGCACCTGCTCCCGACGCTCACGCCCGTTGCGGACGACATCCGCCTGCTCGACGACGGGCGCATCGCCGCCGAATACCGCAGCGGGGAGTACTCCCGCGCCGAACGCGAGCTGGAGGCCCTCTTCCACGCCCGCTATACGAACCTTTTTCCCGACAAGAAGATCAACTGAACGCATCACAAGCCATGAAAATCATCTTTGCCACCAACAACGCCCACAAGCTCCGGGAGGTGCAGGCCGTCCTGGGCGAAGGCTTCACGCTCCTCACGCCGCGCGACTGCGGCATCACCGAAGAGATTCCCGAGGAGCAGCCGACCCTCGAGGGAAACGCCCTGCAGAAGGCCCGCTACCTGCACGACCGCACCGGCCTGGACTGCTTCGCCGACGACACGGGCCTCGAGGTCGAGGCGCTCGGCGGCGCCCCCGGCGTGCACTCGGCGCGCTACGCCACCGACGGCCACGACTTCGCCGCCAACAACCGCCTGCTGCTCCGCAACCTCGAGGGCGCGGAAAACCGCCGGGCCCGCTTCCGCACGGTCGTCGCGCTGATCCTCGGCGGCGAGGAACACCTCTTCGAAGGACGGGTCGAGGGGCGCATCATCGAACACGAGACCGGACACGAAGGGTTCGGTTACGACCCGCTCTTCTGTCCCGAAGGCTCCGACCGCACCTTCGCCCAGATGACCACCGACGAGAAGAACGCCCTCTCGCACCGCGCCCGCGCCGTGCGGAAACTCGCCGACTATTTGCATTCCATCGGGAAATAGGGTATCTTTGCCCCCGATAACGGATGACCGAAGCATGGAAAACAGGAACTATACGAAGGAGGAGCGTTTCGACGAGGCGACCGTCGAGGCCCTCAAGCACCACTATGCGGAGATCCTCCGCCTGCTGGGCGAGGACCCCGCGCGCGAAGGGCTCGTGAAGACCCCCGAACGGGTCGCCAAGGCCATGTCGTTCCTCACGAAGGGATACGACGAGGACCCGCTGCAGATCATCCGCTCGGCAACCTTCCGCGAGGAGTACAAGCAGATGGTGCTGGTCAAGGACATCGAGCTCTACTCGCTGTGCGAACACCACATGCTCCCCTTCTACGGCAAGGCCCACGTCGCCTACATCCCCAACGGATACATCACCGGCCTCTCGAAGATCGCCCGCGTGGTGGAGTGCTACGCCCGGCGCCTGCAGGTCCAGGAGCGCCTCACGGTGCAGATCCGCGACTGCATCCAGGCCGCGCTGAACCCCATGGGCGTCGCGGTGGTCATCGAGGCCAGCCACATGTGCATGCAGATGCGCGGCATCGAGAAGCAGCAGTCGGCCACCACGACCTCGGCCTTCACCGGCATCTTCCTCTCGGACCACCGCACGCGCGAGGAGTTCATGACCCTCATCTCGCACCGCTACCGGTAGCCGTCCGATTCCCGCAACAGGACACGGGCTCGCACACTGCTGCGGGCCTTTTTTCATGTCCGGCGAGAACGGCGCAACCGGATCCGGGGAACAGCGGCAGGCCCCGGAGAACAGCGCGGCCGGACCCGGAAACAGCGCGGCCGGACCCGGAAACAGCGCGGCAGGCTCATATCTGAAAATCACCTCTTTATACGCCGAACGGGCGCATCTGCAAAATCCCGCCCATCGGGGAACGAATTTTGAAACGACAGAGGCGAGTGTAAACCCTAAAAAATCAAAAACATGATCGTCAAAATTTTACGCTACTCGGCACTCGCGCTCACTGCGATCGCGTGCTGCTCCTGCCAGAAGGAACCTTCGACCTCGGACCTCCGCAAAGAGTACCTGGTCTACACGGCCCACGACACCGCGACGGACTTCCAGCAGATCGAAACCTATTACATGCCCGACAGCATCCTGGTGATCGGCAACAGCGACCGCACCGAATACTGGAAGGACGACGACGCACGCGAGATCCTCGCCGTGGTCGCCGACCAGATGAACGCCGCAGGCTACACACGCCTCGACGACCGCACGCTCTCCGACGTCGGACTCCAGTTGAGCTATGTCCGGCGCGTAACCTACTTCGTCGGCTACGACAACCCCTGCTGGTGGTGGTACTACCCCTACTACTGGACCCCGGGATACTGGGGCGACTGGGCCGGATGGCACTATCCCTACAGCGTCTACTACGGCTATACGGCCGGATCGCTCCTCCTCGAAATGGTCGATCTGGAAGCCGACCGGCAGAGCGGAAAGAAGCTCCCGATCATCTGGGACAGCTTCATCGGCGGGCTGCTCACCTCGAACGAAGCCCTCAACCTCGAACGGACGCTCGACGCCGTCGAACAGGCCTTCATCCAGTCGCCCTACCTCTCCACCAAATAGTTCACCCTAAAAACATTCGACCATGAAAACTGCGAAATACCTCCGTACCCTCGCACTCTGCGCCCTGATGCTCGGGGCGGCCCTCCCGGGCAAGGCACAGCTCTTCCCCAAAACCTACATGAACGTGGACTGGCAGGTCGGCATGCCCGTGGACCAGTCCTTCGCCGACAAGACCTCCGGCTGGGGCATGAACTTCGAAGGCGGCTACTTCGTAACCCCGGCCATCACCGTCGGAGCCTTCATCTCCTACCAGACCTTCCTCGAGGAGATCCCCCGCCAGACGCTGCTTCTCAACAACAGCACCTCGATGACCACCGCCCAGAAACACGCCCTCTTCCAGCTTCCGTTCGGCGTCGCCGCACGCTACAACTGGTGCAAGAAGAGCATCTTCCAGCCCTATGTGGGCATGAAGCTGGGCGCCAGCTACGCCGAGATGTCCTCCTATTATTACATTATCAAACAGTACACCGAAACCTGGGGCGTCTACCTCTCGCCCGAAGTCGGCGTGAGCATCTTCCCCAACCCCGACTACCGCTTCGGTCTGCATGTCGCCCTCTACTACGGCTACGCCTCGAACAGCGGCGACCTGCTCGTCTATTCGATCGACAACTGCCAGAATTTCGGCATCCGCGTGGGTATCTCCTTCTGATCCCGCACCGACATGCCGCCGCACGCCGGCCCCCTTTTTCCGGGGACCGGCGTTTTTCGTGCGTCATCACCTAAATATCAGATAATAAAAAAATTTCATTATATAAAATAATGCCGAAAAAATGTTTCATCGTAAATATATTTATTATATTTGCAGTGTATATGCACAAATTTGACTACTAAACCGGACTATCCCCGAAATACAATTTCACATGAAACCTTCCAGCCGAAGAAATTTTCTTAAAAAAGTAGCCGTCGCTGCGACCTCCGCGATCGTAGCTCCCGAAATCATCAAGGCGGCATCGAAAGCCGAACCCGCTCATTCACAGTTTTTTGGAGCCGACTCGGAGAGCGGTCTGATCGTTCCCAAGGAGGCCGGACTGCGCATCACGGGCACCTTCCTCGACGAAATCTCCCACGACATCCCCCACCAGAACTGGGGCCCCAAGGAGTGGGACCAGGATTTCCGCCATATGAAGGCCATCGGCATCGACACGGTCATCATGATCCGCTCGGGATACCGCAAGTTCATCACCTACCCGTCGCCCTACCTGCTCAAGCAGGGGTGCTACATGCCCTCGATGGACCTCGTGGACCTCTTCCTGCGCCTGGCCGAGAAGCACGGCATGAAGTTCTACTTCGGACTCTACGACTCGGGCCGCTATTGGGATACGGGCGACATGTCCTATGAGGTCGAACACAACAAATACGTCATCGACGAGGTGTGGAACCTTTACGGCAACAAGTACAAGAGCTTCGGCGGATGGTACATCAGCGGCGAGATCAGCCGCGCCACGAAGGGCGCCATCAGCGCCTTCCACACGATGGGCAAGCAGTGCAAGGATGTTTCGGGCGGCCTGCCCACCTTCATCTCCCCGTGGATCGACGGCAAGAAGGCCGTCATGGCCAGCGGCAGCAAGCTCACCAAGGAGCAGGCCGTCTCGGTCGAGCAGCACGAGCGCGAGTGGGACGAGATCTTCAACGGCATCCACGACGTCGTCGATGCCTGCGCCTTCCAGGACGGGCACATCGACTACGACGAGCTCGACGCCTTCTTCACGGTGAACAAGAAGCTCGCCGACAAGTACGGCATGAAGTGCTGGACGAACGCCGAGTCGTTCGACCGCGACATGCCCATCCGCTTCCTGCCCATCAAGTTCGACAAGCTGCGCATGAAGCTCGAGGCCGCCAAGCGCGCCGGGTACGACAAGGCCATCACCTTCGAGTTCTCGCACTTCATGAGCCCCCAGTCGGCCTACCTGCAGGCCGGACACCTCTACGACCGTTACAAGGAATATTTCAACATCCGCTAAACCGATAACATGGAAAATCGTACCAACACCGGCTACGTCGTCTTCCTCTCGATCGTCGCCGCCATCGGCGGCATCCTCTTCGGATACGACACGGCCGTCATCTCGGGAACCATCTCCAGCGTCGAGGCCCAGTTCTCGCTCAACGCCATGCAGGTCGGCTGGTTCGTCGGCTGCGCCCTCGTAGGCTCGATCCTCGGCGTCGCCGTCGCCGGCATCCTCAGCGACCGCTTCGGCCGCAAGCTCACGATGCTCGTCGCCGCCATCCTCTTCACCGCCTCGGGAATCGGCTGCGCCATCAGCCAGAGTTTCACCGAACTGGTCATCTACCGCATCATCGGCGGAATCGGCATCGGCGTCGTCTCGATCGTCTCGCCGATGTACATCTCCGAGGTCGCCGTGGCCCGCTGGCGCGGAACGCTCGTATCGCTCTACCAGCTGGCCATCACCATCGGCTTCCTCGCGGCCTATCTGGTGAACTTCCAGATCCTCCGCTCTGCCGAAACGGCCGTCTACGACACCCCGTGGCTCCACTGGATCATGGTCGATGAGATGTGGCGCGGCATGCTCGGCAGCAACGCCCTGCCCGCCCTGCTCTTCTTCATCGTCATCTTCTTCATCCCCGAAAGCCCCCGCTGGCTCATCCTCCGCAACCGCACCGAGCGTGCACACGCCGTGCTGGAGCACATCTACCGCTCGTCGGAGGCCGCCGACGGCGAGATCGCGACGATCCGCGACGCCGAGAAGGCCGCGCCCAAGTCGGAGTGGCGCTCGCTCACCTCGCCCGGCATGCGCCGCGCACTGCTCATCGGCGTGGCCATCGCCATGCTCGGCCAGTTCATGGGCGTGAACGCCGTGCTCTACTACGGACCCACGATCTTCGAGGATGCCGGACTCTCGAGCGGCGACTCACTCTTCTCGCAGGTGCTCGTCGGCGCGGTGAACATGCTCACTACGGTCATCGCCCTGGTAATCATCGACCGCGTGGGCCGCAAGCAGCTCGTATACTGGGGCGTCTCGGGCATGATCCTCTCGCTGCTCTGCATCGGAACCTATTTCCTCGCCGGAGCGGCCTGGGGACTCTCCTCGACCTTCCTGCTGGTCTTCTTCCTCGCGTATGTCTTCTGCTGCGCCATCTCGATCAGCGCCGTAATCTTCGTCCTCCTCTCGGAGATGTATCCCACGCGCATCCGCGGACTGGCCATGTCGATCGCCGGATTCTCGCTCTGGATCGGAACCTACCTGATCGGCCAGCTCACCCCCTGGATGCTCGAGACGCTCACCCCGGCCGGAACCTTCTTCCTCTTCGCCGCCATGTGCATCCCCTACATCCTGATCATGTGGCGCGCCGTGCCCGAAACCACCGGACGCTCGCTCGAGGAGATCGAACGCTACTGGCAGAAATTCGACAAATAACCCCTTAACTCCAATATAGACAATGGACTTTCAGAAATTAGCCAATCAGTACAAGACCGAACTGCTGGACAGCGTACTGCCTTTCTGGCTCGAACACTCGCAGGACAAGGAGTTCGGCGGATACTTCAGCTGCCTCGACCGCGACGGCAGCGTCTACGACACCGACAAATTCATCTGGCTCCAGGGCCGCGAGGTATGGCTCTTCGCGATGCTCTACAACAAGGTCGAGAAGCGCCAGGAGTGGCTCGACTGCGCCATCCAGGGCGGCGAGTTCCTCAAGAAGTACGGCCATGACGGCGACTACAACTGGTACTTCTCGCTCACGCGCGAGGGCAAGCCGATCATCGACCCCTACAACATCTTCTCCTACACCTTCGCCACGATGGCCTTCGCACAGCTGGCCATCGCTTCGGGCAACGACGAGTATGCGCAGATCGCCAAGAAGACCTTCGACCGCATCCTCGAGAAACGCTCGAACCCCAAGGGCAAGTGGACCAAGGCCCATGCCGGCACGCGCCCGATGAAGGACTTCGCCCTGCCGATGATCCTCTGCAACCTCGCCCTCGAGATCGAGCAGCTGATCGACCCGAAACTCATCGACCAGACCATCGAGGTCTGCCTCCACGAAGTGATGGAGGTCTTCTACCAGAAGGACCTCGGGTTGATCGTCGAGAACCTCTCGGCGACGGACAACTCGCTCATCGACTGCTTCGAGGGACGCACGATCAACCCCGGACACTCGCTCGAGGCCATGTGGTTCATCATGGACCTGGGCAAGCGCCTGAACCGTCCCGAACTGATCGACCAGGCCGTGAAGATCGCCCTCTCGACGATCAACTACGGCTGGGACAAGCAGTACGGCGGCATCTTCTACTTCATGGACCGTCTGGGACATCCCCAGCAGCAGCTCGAGTGGGACCAGAAGCTCTGGTGGGTGCACATCGAGTCGGCCATCGCCATGCTCAAGGGCTACCAGCTCACCGGAAACAAGGAGTGCCTGGCCTGGTTCGAGAAGCTCCACGACTACATGTGGACCCACTTCAAGGATGCGGAGTACCCCGAGTGGTTCGGCTACCTGAACCGCCGCGGCGAGGTGCTGCTGCCCCTCAAGGGCGGCAAGTGGAAGGGCTGCTTCCACGTTCCGCGCGGCCTCTACCAGCTGTGGAAGATCCTCGAGGAGTGCAAGTAAAACACCATTCGAAGCGATCATGAAACCTATCGGAAACTTCATTGCGGCACTCCTTGCGGGTGCCGCAATTTTAGGATCGACGGCCTGCAGCACCACGACCCGCCGCACGGTGGACGTGCTGGTCATCGGCGGCACGACCTCCGGAACGTCGGCGGCCATCGCCGCAGCCCGCCAGGGGGTCCGTACCCTCGTCGTCGAACCCACGCCCATGCTCGGCGGCATGCTCACGGCGCAGGGCGTCTCGGCCATCGACGGCAACGACCAGCTCCCGTCGGGCTTCTGGAACGAGTTCCGCGAGGCGCTGCGCCGCCACTACGGAGGCGCCAGCGCCCTGGCCACCGGCTGGGTGAGCGTTACGCAGTTCGAACCCCACGTCGCCGACAGCATCTTCAAGGCGATGGCCGCCGCGGAGCCCACCCTTGAGGTGATCCACGGCTACCGCCTCGAGGCGGTCCGCATGAAGGAGCGCACGGTAACGGGCGCCAGCTTCCTCGACGAGCGGGGACACCGCCTCGAGGTCGAAGCCCGCACGACGATCGACGCCACGGACCTCGGTGAGGCGCTGCCGATGAGCGGCACGCCCTACCGCGTGGGCATGGACTCCCGCGCGCTGACGGGGGAGGCGATTGCACCCGAAGAGGCCAACGACATCGTGCAGGACCTCACGGTCGTGGCCGTTCTCAAGGATTACGGCGAGGGCGCCGACCGCACGATTCCCCGTCCCGAGGGGTACGACCCCGCGGAGTTCGAGGGGTGCTGCGGCAGCGGCGAGCGGACGATGACCCCCGAATACATGCTCCGCTACGGACGCCTGCCGGGCGGAAAGTACATGATCAACTGGCCGACGAAGGGCAACGACTGCTACCTGAATGTCGTCGAGCTGCCCTGGGAGGAGCGCATCGAGGCGCTGCGCCCGGCGCGCGAGAAGACCCTGCGCTTCGTCTACTACATCCAGCATGAGCTGGGCTTCCGCAACCTCGGCATCGCCGACGACGAGTTCGCCACCGAAGACGGCCTGGCCTACCTGCCCTACCACCGCGAGGGACGGCGGCTGGACGGCGTCGTGCGGCTGACGCTCGACGACGTGGCGGCACGCTACGACCGTCCGACGGCCCTCTACCGCACGGGCGTCTCGGTGGGCGACTATCCGGTCGATCACCACCACGCCTGCTACCCGGGCGGCCTGGAGAAGATCCCCTTCCCGCCCGTGCCGTCGTTCAGCATCCCCGCCGGCGTGATGATCCCCGCCGCGACGGAGCAGCTGCTCGTCGCCGACAAGGCCATCTCGGTCTCGAACCTCATCAACGGCTCGACGCGCCTGCAGCCCGTCGTGCTGCTCACGGGACAGGCCGCAGGTACGCTCGCAGCATTGGCCGTCAAGTCCGGATGCACGCCCCGCGAGGTGCCCGTGCGCTCGCTGCAGCGCGCCCTGCTGGAGCAGAAGGCCTACATCGCACCGACCTACGACGTGCGGCCCGACGACCCCGACTTCGAGCTGCTGCAACGCATCGCCGCAACGGGCATCCTGCGCCTGACGGGCGAGCCCTTCCACTGGGCCAACCGCTCGTGGTTCTATCCCGAGGAGGGGATCACCGTGGGTGAGTTCACCCGCGGCCTTAAGGACTACGCCCCGCAGATCGACGTCGAGGAGAGCGACAAGCCCCTCACGGCCGCCGCAGCCGCCGCGCTGCTCCGCCGCGCCGGAGGTGCGGCAGACACCCCCGCCGACGGCGACCGCCCGCTCACGCGCCGCGAGACGGCCCGCATGGTCGAGGAGGCCCTCCATCCGTTCGACCGCGACATCGACTTCGAAGGAAACCTGATAAACCTGTAATGCCATGAAAAAAACCATTCTGCTGCTCTTCGCCGCGGCCTTCGCCACGAGCGTCGCGGCACAGCCCGACACGCTCACGGTAAACAAAACCTACTACCCGCAGAAACGCAACGTCGAGGAGCTGGTGCCCGTAACGCCGCGCAACATCGTCATGCTCGGCAACAGCCTCACCGAACGGGGCTACTGGTCCGAGTACTTCCAGAAGGAGCGCGTGCTCAACCGCGGCATCGGCGGCGACTGCCTCTCGGGCATGATCCACCGCATCGACCCGATCGTCGGGGGAGAGCCCCGCGCGATCTTCATCATGGGCGGCGCCAACGACCTGATCTTCTCGAAGATCTCCGACGCGAAACTCCTCGAGCAGTACGAACGCCTGCTCGACATCATCGCCCGCCGCAGCCCCCGTACGAAGGTCTATGTCCAGAGCCTGCTGCCGCTCAACGAGTCGATGAATGAAAAGCAGTTCGGCGGCAAGAACGCCCGCATCGTCTCGTTCAACAAGTGTCTGCGCGAGATGGCCGCACGCCGCGGCCTGGTCTTCATCGACATCTGGAGCGCCATCCAGCGCGACGGCATCCTCCCCGAGGAGATGACCTTCGACGGCGTGCACCTCAAGGCCGACGGATACCGCATCTGGATCGAACAGATCCGTCCCTACATGAAATAGACGGCCATGCGACACCTCATTCTCCTGCTGATCCTCTTCGCGGCCCCGGCAGCCGCCGGCGCCGCCGGCAACGACACCCCGGCACCCCAGGCAACGGCCACCGAAGCCGTGCGCTTCACGGGCCGCGCCCTCGAGGGCGACGACGGCAGCCTCGCGTTCGACTGGAGCGGCTCGCACTTCACGTTCCGCTTCGAGGGAACGCGCTGCACGATGCACGCCGCGGACACCCACCGCAACTACTACAACGTCTTCGTGGACGGACGCCTTTCCGGCAAGGCGACGACCGAAGGGCCGTGCCGCGAAATCGTGCTGGCCGAGGGGCTTCCCGCCGGCGAGCACACCGTGCTGGTGCAGAAGCGCACCGAAGCCGAACAGGGCCGCACGACCCTCTACGGCGTCTCGACCGACGGACGCCTGCTGCCGCCCCCGGCAGCCCGCAAGCGCCTGATCGAATTCATCGGCGACTCGCACACCTGCGGCTACGGCACCGAGGGGCAAAGCATCACCGAGCCCTTCACTCCCGAGACCGAGAACTGCGACCTGGCGTGGGGCTGCCTGCTCGCACGCTGGTTCGATGCCGACTATACGCTCATCGCCCACTCGGGGCAGGGTGTCGTCCGCAACTGGGGCATCCGCGAGGAGCGTTCGGAGGTTACCATGCGCGAGCGCATCGCACGCACCTTCGACATGGAGGAGGCTCCCGCGTGGGATTTCTCGCGCTACCGCCCCGACATCGTGGTCATCAAGCTCGGCACGAACGACTTCAGCACCGGAACACCCTCCGAGGAGGAGTTCCGCTCGTCGTTCGGAGTGATGTACGAGCGGCTGCGCAGCGGCTACGGCCCCGAGGTACCGATCCTCTACGTCGTGCCGCAGCAGAGCGACGCCTACTACGACTACCTGCGGAGGATCATCGCCGAGCGGGGCGATGCGAAGCTGCACGTCGTGCCGCACACCGCCGCAATCCACAACAACGACAGCGACCTCGGCGCCGGATACCACCCGGCACTCGGCGGACAGCGCAAGATGGCGGCGGCCGTCATGCCCTATATCGCCACGCTCACGGGTTGGGAGATGCCCTTCGCGGAGCAGCTCCGCTGATGCGGCGAAAGGACCTCAAACGGGCCGGAAACACGCAAAACGAAGAGGAGGCGATCCCAACGGGGACCGCCTCCTCTTTCATACGCATCGCAGCCGGAGCCTTACTGTGCCTCGCCGAAGAGCAGCACGCGGCCGCCCACACCCGTCGAGGTGATCTTCAGGGCGTGCTCGCCCTCTGCGGCGACCTGCAGCGAGCCGCTGGCATCCGAGACCTCGAATGCCGCGGTGTCATACCCCTCGGGCAGTTCGAGTGTCCGCGAGCAGGCCTGCTTGGCGTCGATGAACAGCGCACGGCGCCCGCCGACCATTCCCTCGTAGCAGAGCAGGTCGTCATCGTCGGCCAGCGCCTCCGTAAACCAGGTGTAGACACCCCGCCACGAGGTCTTGTCGCCGTTCGAGAAGCGCTTCGACGCAATGAGCCAGTGGTAGGTCTTGTTCGAGGAGTTGCCGATGAACACGTCGCCGCCGTCGCTCACCATCGCATGGTCGCCCAGCCCCTCACGGAGCAGGTAGGCCGACTGGTAGGCCTTGGCGTTCTTCTCGACATAGCGTCGGAAGTCGGGGTAGTCGCCCTTCTTGAAGCGCGAAACACCGGCCTGCGGCGTCCAGTCCGTATAGGCGCCCGCCGAGGTGAAGGTGTGCGTCTCCCCTTCGAACATCGACTGCATGCCGTAGTAACGATCGACCGTAACGGGCACGACCGGGCAGAAGGCGTGCGAAACCTGCACCTCGATATTGCCGCCCTGGATGCGGTAGTGCACCGTCTCGCGGCACAGCGGATCGACCAGCGCACCGCCTTCGAGCGGACGCGAGGGGTCGTAGATGACGTTCACCACATCGACCGTAACCGAATCGGCCTTCATGAGCACGCCGGAGGTGGGCTGCACGCCGTTCACGGCAATCGAATAGCGCTCGGTGGCCGCCGTGCGGACCGTACCGCCCTCCTTGTAGCTGTGGTTCGCGCCGCACCAGCCGTTGCCCGAGACGGCAAAGGGCCCGATATTGTCGCTGTAGGCGAGGTTGAGCACCGTCGTCGGCTCCTTCAGGGGGTCGGAAACCGCCTCCTCCTTATTGTCGATCAGGCCGACGCGGTAGAAGGTGTAGAGCTGGTTGAACAGGCAGCTCTTGAACCAGTAGACGATGTCGTGGCCGGCATCGAGCTTGGCCGTGATGTAGAGGTTTTCGCCCGCAAGGCGTACGCGCATGTCGCCCGACCCGGGAATCTCGGGAGGCGTGGGAGGTGTGGGGGCATCGGTCCCCGATCCGTCGTCCTTGCCGCAGGCCGTGGCCGACACGAGGCAGCCGAAGAGGGCCAGGCACGAAAGAAACAATCTGATTTTCATATTTCGGTCATTTTACGGGACAAAGCGACGCCCCGCCGCGCGGACGGGAGCATCGCTTCGAAAAAGGTTTTCCGGACGGATTACTTGCCCTGGAGCTGCAGGAAGAGGTCGGGACGGTCCGTGGTCAGGAAGTCGATCTTCTGGCGCATCGCCCAGATCATGTCCACGGGGTGGTTCACGGTCCAGACGTTCGAGATCATGCCGTGCTGCTTCATGTACTCCAGCCACTCGGGGTGCTTGAGGTAGACGCCGTGGTTGTAGTCGCCGCCGGCAGCCCCGAGTTTCTCGAGTTCCTCGGGCGAGATGTCGCCGCCCAGGTAGAGCACGTCGTTCTTCGGCGCCAGGCGGATCAGCTCCTCCATGGCATGGCGCGAAAAGGTGATGTAGGTTACGCGCTTCGAGAGCTTCGCCGCCTCGACGGCCTTCACCGCAGCCTCGGCGGCAGCCGTCTCGGCCTCCGGCGTGGCGTGGGGCTTGAGCTCCAGCACCAGGTGGATCTTCGTCCGCTTCGCCGCGGCGAGGTATTCGTCGAGCGTCGGCATCGTCTCGCCGTTGGCCAGACGGAGCGTCGTCAGCACCGTCGAGGGGGTCGTCTGCACGTTGTGGCCGTCATGCACACCATCGTGGTTGAGCACCAGCACGCCGTCCGAAGCACGCCATACGTCGAACTCGGCACCCCAGGCACCCAGCTCGTCGGCCTTGAGCAGCGAGGCGACCGAGTTCTGATCCGAACCCTCCGTGCGCCAGAAGCCGCGGTGGGCCACCACCTTCGTCTCGCTCTTGAACGGCAGGCCGTACTTCATGTAGCGGCGCATCTGGATCAGGCGCGCCAGACGGTCCATCAGGGCGTGGTCCGCGGGATTCTTCGACTCGTGGAGCGTCAGCACGCCGCGGTTGCCGCAGTAGTAGGCCAGCGCCGAGGAGTTGAAGACGTCGTTCTTCTCGAAGTGGTCGATATAGGCCTTCATGCGGGCATGGGAGCTGTTCTCACGGTCGGCCGTGGCCTTCTCGTCGAACTCGAACTCCATGGCCATGCCGTGCTCGCGCGCAAAGGCGCAGGCATCGTCCAACCGGCTGTCGGGAATCGAGTGGTTGAAGAAATGGTTGGGCTGCTGGTAAGCCACGTCGAAGCCCAGCGCCTTCCAGTCCTCGGCACCCTTCGACTGCCAGTAGGGAATCCAGTAGAAGAGCTTGCCCAGCGAGTGGATGTACTCGCTGATGGGCACCGTGAGCTGTCCGCAGTAGTTGTTCGTCTCGGCGACCCAGTAGAAGCCCGAAAGCTCGAGGTTCTTGTATTTCGCAGCCTTGAAGCGCTTCATCAGCTCGTCGATGTACCAGCGCGTGGCGGCCAGCTGGTCCTCCTCCTTCGAGAAATCCAGCGTGCGGCCGTCCAGCTCGCCCCAGTCCTTCTGGTCGAGGATCGCCTCCGGGAGACCCAGCACGATCTGGTGCTTGAATCCCGGCTTGCCCAGCTCGGCAATCTGTTCGGTGATGCAGGCGTCGAGCGCCGAGAGCGACTTGCCCTCTTCGAAGATGCGGTCCAGCAGCCACGCCCACTCGCCCTTGCGGGCGTTGAGCTTCTCGTAGCCCACCGTGTAGTGGCGGCCCGAGCCGTTCTTGAACTCCAGGAAGAGGAAGCCGTCGAAGAGCCAGTCCTTCGTGCCGTCCGTGAACTCGTGCACGACATAGGGACGGAATTCGTCCACGGTCCAGTCCATGCGGTGCGAACCGCCCTGGTAGATCAGCGCGAGGTCCTGCACGTCGTCCGCCGTCTGGTACGACTGTGCCGCAGCGGGGCTGCCGAAGGCCAGTCCGGCCGCCAGCAGCGAGGTGAATCCGAGAATTTTCAAGGTTTTCATGATTCGGTTTGGTTAAACTATTGTTTGCGTAATGGATTGTTCAGCACGAACTGGCACAGCTCGTCGAAGATCGCCCGGTCGCCGGCGGCGGCGGACGTCGCCAGGTTGTAGAAGGTGTCCTGACCCTGGTAGTAGGCCAGCGGACGCGTGCCGTAGATGCCGTTGCTCCGGGCCCCCGACATGTATTCGCGCAGCCGCGTGCGGTAGGCCTCGCAACCCGAGGTCTTCTCGAGCACCGCATCGTCGAACTCCAGCTCCATGGCCAGGTCGTTGGCCTTGATGTCCGAGAAGAAGCGCGACCAGGTGTAGTCCTCGTGGGTCCCCCAGAAGATGTTGGGCTGCATGTAGGCGTAGTCGATGCCCATCTCCTCCCAGCGCTTGTACCCCGCGGCGCGGTTGTAGGGGATCCAGGCCAGCGACTCGTTGAGCGCATGCAGGTACTCCGCCACCGAGGGGATCACCTCCTCCCAGCGCTTGAGCTCCGGATTCCAGCCGTCGCCCGGCGTGGCGAGGTCCTCCGAAACGATGTAGAAGCCCGCCAGCTCGACATATTTGTAGCCGGCCTCGTCGAAATGGCGGCGCACCTCGTTGATGTACCACTTGTAGGCCGTGATGCGGTCGGCGGCCTTCGAGAAATCCATCTCGCGGCCGTTCACCTCGCCCCAGTAGGTCGTCGAGGGCTTCGTGCCGTCGTAGTATTCGTAGATGATCGGGTCGGGCATGACCATCACCACCTTGCGCTTCTCCGAAGGGGTCCCCAGGCGCTCCGCAGCCGTGGCAACGGCCGTCTCCAACGCGCCGACACCCGTTGCAGGGCTCCCGAACCAGTAGTCGAGCAGCTCCTCCCACTGCTTGCGCGTGCCCGAATCGAGATGCTGCCCGAGGTTGATCGAGTAGCTGCCCATGCGGAACTCGATGCAGAGGAAGCCGTCGAAGAGCCACTGCTCCTTGCCCGAGGCATCCGTATAGCTCACCATCGGCGCAAAGCGCTCGGCCGTCCACGCAAAGGGCTTGCGGTGGGTGCTGCCGCCGTAGCAGAGCACCAGGTCCGTATAGGAGAGGATGCCCTCCCGGGCGCTCTCCCAGGCATAGGGCTGCGGATCGGCGTACTCGGTCGTGAAGCTCACCTGCTGCACGCTGCCGCAGGCGCCCGCATCGTCGCAGGCCACGGCGTAGAGCACATAGGAGGTCATCGGCTCGAGGCCCTCGACGGTGAAGGTCTCCCCGGTGTACCGGGTGCCCCGCTCACAGACCTCGGCGGCCGTCGGGGCCGCGGCGTCGGCCGCAAGGCACAGCGCCCGCACATGGGTGGCGTTGAGCGTCTTCGCCTCGAAGGTCGCATAGGTCCCGTTCCAGGAGTAAATCTTCAGATCGAGCGCCGGCCGAAGCCCCGCGTCCGAACCGCCGCCGCTGCCGCTGCCGCAGCAGACCAGCGAGAGCAGGCAGCAGAGCGGCGCTATGATCCAACGTATCATCTTCATGGTTTTCAGGTTTATTTACCGGTGTTTTCGGCCCGCAGGGGGTTGTTCAGCACAAACTGGCAGAACTCGTGGTAGAGCTCGCGGTCCACGGCGCTCTGCGACTGCGAGAGCAGCACCAAGGCGTTCGTACCGTGGTAGTAGGCCAGCGGCTGCGAGCCGTAGACCCCGCTCGAAATGGCGCCCTGCATGTATTCGCGGAAGCGCTTGCGGTAGACGTCGCTCCCGGCCTGCGATTCAAGCACCGTGTGCTCGAACTCGAATTCCATGGCCAGATCCGCCGCCTTGACATCGGCGAAGAACTGCGACAGCGGCCGCTTGTCGGCCTCCCAGTAGTAGTTGGGCTGCATGTAGGCATAGTCGATGCCGAGCGACTTCCAGCGGTTGTAGCCCGTAGCCCGGTTGTAGGGAACCCAGTTGAGCGACTCATTGAGCGCATGCAGGTACTCCGCCACGCGCGGGATGATCTTGTCGGCCTCCTTGTACTTGTAGTTGAAGTCGCCGGGATCCGCGGCCAGCTCCTCCGAGAGGATGTAGAAGCCCGCCAGCTCGATGTACCGGTAGCCGGCCGCATCGAAACGCGCGCGCACCTGGTCGATATACCACTTGTAGGCCGTGATGCGGTCCTCGTAGTTCGAGAAGTCGAGCTTCTTGCCGTTCACCTCGCCCCAGTAGACCGTCGTCGAGGAGGTGTCGCCGTACTGCAGGAAGTAGATCGGGTCGGGAAGCACCATCACCACCTTGCGCTTCGAGGGGGGCGTACCCAGCCGTTTGGCAGCTGCGGCAACGGCCTCTTCGAGGGCATTGACGCCGCTATCGGCACCGAACCAGTAGTCGATCAGGTAGTTCCACTGCTCGCGGTCGGCCGAGTAGCCCGTATCGCGCAGCACGCCGATCATGTAGGTGTAATCGACCCGTCCGGGAACATCCGTATCCTGCGACTCGAGGAAAAGGAAGCTGTCGAAGAGCCAGTGCTCCCTGCCCGCCTCGTCGGTGTAGCTCACCAGCGGCGCGAAGCGATCCGCCTCCCAGAGGTAGGGCGTGCGGTGGTGGCTGCCGCCATAGCAGAGCACCATGTCCGTGTAGGAGAGGATGCCGTCGCGGGCGCTCTCCCAGGCGTAGGGCACCGGGTCGGAGTAGGTCGTCGTGAACTGCAGGCTCTGCAGGGCGCTGTGGCGGCCCTGTTCGTCGCAGACCGCGGCGAAGACCGTGTAGGGGATCATCGGTTCGAGCCCCTCGATCGTTACCCGGTGGTCGGCGTACCGCGCACCCCGCTCAAGCAGCGTCTCGACGGTGATCTCCTGCGCCTCCTTCGTCGGAAGGCACAGCACCTTCGCATAGGAGGCGTTGAGCCACTGTATGTCGAGCGTGATGTGGTTGCCGCCCGTCGAGGCGATCTTCATCTCCAGCGCGGGACGGCGCGACGTGCCGCCCGCATCGTTTCCATTGCCGCAGCAGGCCAGCGAAAGCAGGCACAGAAGCGGCGTGATAATCCAGCGTATCATATTCGTTTTTCGGGTTTTGTTCGGTTTTTTATGGACGGTTCTCCTCCCGCAGCGGGTTGTTCACCACAAAGCGGCAGAATTCGTGGAAGAAGGCCCGGTCGACGGGATCCTCCGAGACCCACAGGTCGTAGAGCGACATGTAGCCCTGGTAGTAGGCCAGCGGCTGCGTGCCGTAGATGCCGTACCGGCGCGCTCCCCGCATGTAGTCGCGGAAGCGCTCGCGGTAGGCGCCGCTCCCCTCGCGGGCGTTGAGAATCGAGGATTCGAACTCGAACTCGATGCTCGTGCCGAACTCCAGGATCCGCCGGCAGGCCGTATCGACGTCGTTCTCGGGTTTCCAGTAGTGGTTGAGCTGCAGGTAAACCTTGTCGAAGCCGAACTTCGGCCAATCCTCATAGCCCCGGGCGTCGTAGAAGGGGATCCAGTTGAAGGTGTAGTTCAGCCCGTGGAGGTAGTCGGCGATCAGCGGCAGCAGCACGTCCGAACGCGTCAGGTAGTAGCTGTACTCCGTGTCCTGGGGCTGGGCGATGTTCTCGCGCAGCCAGTAGAAACCCGCCAGCTCAAGATGCCGGTACCCCGCGCGGTCGAAACGCTCGCGCACCTGGTCGATAAACCACCGGCAGGCCTCGAAACGGTCCTCCGTCCTGCGGAAATCCAGACGCCGACCCTCCAACTCGCCCCAATAGGTCGTCGAGGTCATCGAGTCGATCCAGTGGTGGTAGATGATCGGGTCGGGGATCATCATGACCACACGCCGCTTCGTGGCGGGCTTGCCGAGGCGCTTCACGGCCGCATGCACCGCGCGGTCGAGCGCCGCAAGGTTCCGCTCCCCGTCGAACCAGTAGTCGAGCAGATTCTCCCACTGCGCCCGTCCGGCCGAGAGGCCCCGGTCGCGCAGTACGCCGGTCATGTAGGTGTAGTTGCGCTTGTCGGGACGGTCCATGTCCTGCGATTCGAGGAAGATGAAGCCGTCGAAGAGCCACTGCTCGCGGCCCGTCGTATCGACATAGGTAACGTAAGGTTCGAAATGCGCCTCGTCCCAGGCGTAGGGTTTGCGGTGGTGGCTCTGGCCGTAGCAGAGCACGGCGTCCGTGGGGATCAGCCGCCCGGTGCGGCTGCGCTCCCACGCGTAGCGTTTGGGCGACTTTCCCGAAACGGGAAGCACGGACAGCGCAACGGCCGCCAGCAGCACGGTGAAAAGGAGTTTTCTCGGCATCTTTTCGGTCGGTTTCTTCGGTGGTTCTTAATTATACAAACGTTATTTTTCGGTTTTTACTGCGTCGCGCAGCGGATTTCCGAGGATGAAGTCGCGCAGCTCGCCGTAGAGCGCACGGTCCTCGGCGTCGGTCGAGGTGGCCAGGTCGTAGAAGCCGTTCGTGCCGTGGTAGCAGGCGAAGGGCCGCGTGCCGTAGATCCCCTTCTCGCGGGCATAGCGCAGGTAGTTGCGGAAGCGCTCGCGGAAGGCCGCGCTCCCCTCGCGGGCGGCGAGCAGCGTGGGCTCGAACTCCAGCTCCATGCCCACGCCCAGCGTGTCGATCTGCCGGCAGACCGACTCCATGTCGCGCTCGGCCTTCCAGTAGTGGTTGGGCTGCAGCCACACCTGGTCGAAGCCCCACTCGGGCCAGACGTCGTAGCCGCGCGAGCCGTAGTAGGGGATCCAGTTCCACGAGTAGCCCAGCGCGTGGAGGTAGTCGGCGATGCGCGGCACGAGCAGGTCGGAACGCGTCAGGTGGTAGCTGTATTCGGTGTCGCAGGGGCGCGTAACGATCTCGCGGATCCAGTAGAATCCCGCCAGCTCGATGTGGCGGAAACGGCCCGCGGCAAAGCGCTCGCGCACCCGGTCGATATACCACTTGCAGGCGGCCAGGCGGTCCTCCGTCGAGCGGAAGTCGAGCCGGCGGCCCTCCACCTCGCCCCAGTAGTCGGTTGCGGAGGTCGTGTCGGCGTAGTTGCGGTAGATCACCGGGTCGGGAAGCATCATGATGACGCGCCGCTTTGCGGGCGGCTCGCCGATGCGCGCCGCGGCGGCTTCGACCGTGCGGTCGAGGGCCTCGAAGCCGTTGCCGGCGGCAAACCAGTAGTCGAGCAGCTCCTCCCACTGCGCCCGGCCGGCAGCCGGGGCGTTCGGATTGCCCGTCTCGAAGGCCCAGGTCGCCCCGTCGGGACGCGCCGCATCGACAAACTCCAGGAAGATGAAGCCGTCGAAGAGCCACTGCTCGCGGCCCGCCGAGTCCACACAGGTTACATAGGGCACCAGGCGCTCCCCGTCCCACAGGTAGGGCGTACGGTGGTGGCTTCCGCCATAGCACAGCACGGCATCCGCGGTCGTCAGCAGCTCCTTGCGGCCTCGCTCCCAGTCGTAGCGCCGCACAGCCCCGTCGGAGGAACCCCTGCCGCCCCGGCAACCGAACGCGGCGAGCGCCGCGGCAACCAGAGCCACATGGATGAATTTCGAAAGAATGCGAATCATTGTCCTGTCCAATTTTCCTTTTCATAAAGATCCCGTTGTGAAGGTCTTTGCGGCCCCACAACGGGATCTTTCTATTAAGAATCAGCGGTTAAAGGCATCAGAGGCCCTCGCCCCAAACATCGGCTAACTTACCTCCTCCGCAAGGTGAAGGCGCGGCGCCGTTATCGCGGGTCGGCTCACACCGATTGATTTGGAACTTCAGATATCGGCCCACAGCTACCTTCTGCACGGGGTAATCGTAAGTCAGATCGGGATGATCCTTAGAAGTAGCCGTATTTGCTTCAACACAATAGGTGTAGTCGCGCATGCCGGATGCCACCTTCGTCCACTGGGTGTTTGCACCGTCATAGCTTTCCGAAACGTAGATCTCATAATCACGGTACGAACCCTGGAAGTTAAAAGAGTCAGCGATCAGGAAATTCGTGAAGATGTGGGCGGCACCCATATCGGCTACGAAGACCATCGGGAACTCGTTCTGGTCATTACCATTGATGTAGGGAATCCATTCGTTCGTCAAGCTACCGTCGAACAGACGTGAACCCGTATACATGGCGTTTCCGGGATTGGTGGGGCCATAAGCCCATCCGATCTCCTCACCTTCGAGCAACTCCCACGGTCCCTTGATCTCGCTGTTCTTGACCGGGATGTAGACAACCTCGGTTGCCACGTTCACACCCGTCGTTGCCGACGTGATGCGCACCGGAATCAGGATACCGTTGTCGAGTTTGTCGAGGCTCGACAGCAACTTGTCGAGGTTGAGCTGGCAGCCGAAGGGTGCCGAAGTCTCACCGCTCTTGATCACCGACGAGGCGGCCATCATCGTAGCGAAACCGTCGGCGGGAGCCTCGAACGAGGTGCCGTTGGCGGCATTGTAGGCATCAACCAGCGACGGATCGGTATCGATGGCATACTTCACCTCCACGTCCATCGTCGATACGGGTACACTCAACGAAACATTGCCGTTGTAAACGAACGCGCCGTCCACCGAAGAGGTCGCACCCGTCTCGAGCAGAGCCATCGAAACATCGGCCAGTTGCAGGTTCAGCAGCATCAGGCCGCGATCCTCCGATACGGGAACATCACTGGCCGTGGAGACCAGCTGCACGGGAATCACATAGTCCGTATCGGGATCAAGGGCTGCTACGGAAGCCATGTCCCAGGTGATCGTCGCGAACTTGCGAATCTCGTCCTTCGAGAAGTTCAGCTGCTTGGTCTCGAACGTATAGCAGTTCTCGGGAAGAGCCACATAGTTCGTCTCGTTGGCCGTGTTGTAGGCAGCCAGCGCGCTCTCCGAAGCCTCCAGACGCACCGTCGTCGAGGAGAGGCCCTTGCCGTTCTTCACTACGGGGAAGACATACTTCTCATCGTAAACCGGGATGGTGAAGTAACCCTTGGCCTCCTCCCAGGTTCCGTCGGAATCGACATACGAGATGCTGTCGTCTACCATGTAGTTGTTGCGGTCGTCCTTGCAGGCCCCCATGACGGCCGGAACCACCATGGCGACGAGCAACAATTTCCAAATATTTATTTTCATAATCGTTCAGGCGTTTTGGTTAGAATCCTAAGTTCTGGGTCATGTTGGTCATCTCGGCCAGCGTTCCCGAGTAGATCGGGCAGAGGTAGTCCTTGTCGCGGAATACGTTGGGCGCATTGATGATGATACCCGTCTTGCGTGCGTAAGACTCCTCATAGGTCTTGGCATCGCAGGCCAGCGAATACCACGGACCGGGATACTCCTCCTTGGCGATCATCCAGCGGCAGGCGTCGTAGTGGCGGTGTGCCTCGAAGGTGAACTCCACCATGCGTTCGCGCTGAATGCACCAGCGGAGCAGCTCCTTGTCGTTCTCGATGCCCGGATAAGCCTCCTCGATGTTGTTCAGACCGGCACGGTTGCGCACCTTGTTCAGGTACTCGCAAGCGGCGGCGGCATCACGCTGCGGCTTCTCGTTGCAGGCCTCGGCATAGTTCAGGTAGATCTCCGCCATACGGAAGGCCGGGTAAATCCACTTCAGACCGATAACGGGACCGTAGGTCGTACCCGAATCGAACCACAGGCCGGCCGGATAGGCACGGCGCCAGGCGTAGCCCACGCGGATGCAGTTGCCCGAAGCACTGTAGGGCGAGGTAGCCTCGGTGCTGTTGTAGCAGGTGAACTTCTTGTTCTGTGCCTGATGCGGCCAGTAGAAGCCGTTGGGCACCACGTTGGCGTAGTAGCGCGGCTCGCGGCCGACACAGGAGTTATGCGCCTTGATCGTCGGGCGCCACTCGGGATAGATCGGGTCCACATACTGCTTGTAGTTGTCCGTAAAGCCCTCGGCCTCATAGCCCGACTCGGTGTCGATAATGGGCTTCGACATGTCGTTCTCGCCCTCGTAGCCCTTGACCGGATAACGACCCGTCTCCCACATGGCGTAGGTGTCGATCAGCTTGAGCGAAGGAGCCGAACCACCGAAAGCGGCGTAGAAACCGAAGTTGGGCGGAAGGGCCGGAACCATCGTACCGCCGACACCACCCAGGTAGTCGTAACCCGACGTGGCGTTGGTGTAGGAGTTCGACGTACGCCACCACCAGCCCCAGATGGTCTCGTTCGACCAGGTGCCGTTGTTCTGCCATACGAGCTGATAGGAACGCATGGCGTTGAGGAACTTCGCATCCTCGTCGGTAATCGTCGTGCCGTTGGCTACCACCGAGTTGTCCTGAACGAGCGAGTACTTGTTCATCTTGATCACCTCGTAGGCGGCGTCGGCAGCCTTCTGCCACTTCTCGGGATCCTCCTGCTGCGGGAAGAGGTAGTCGCCGTAGAGGTTCTTCATCTGGCCCTTGTAGATGTCGGCACCGTTGTAGAGCGGCGAGGCGGCATAGAGCAGCACGCGCGAACGCAGCGCCAAAGCGGCACCCTTCGTGGCACGGCCCATCCACGTCGTGGCATCGAGACCGATCTCCGTAATGTCCGTCGGCAGGATCTGGGCAACCTCCCAAAGCTCCTTCTCGATGAAGTCGATATTCTGGTCTACCGTGTGGCGGTCGATCGTCGCGGGATCAATCTCCTCGTCGGGAGTCTGGTCGAACCACAGGAAGACCGGTCCGTACTGACGGAAGAGGCAGAAATAGTAGTATGCACGCAGGAAACGGGCCTCGGCCTTCATCATCGCGATCTCCTCGGGAGAGTCCTTCGTATTCTTGTCGATGTTGTTCAGGAAGATCGTACACTGGTTGATCGCAATGTAGAAACGATCCCAGAAACCGTAGTTGGCCAGCCCGTTCGGCGTAGCGCTCGAATAGTTGCCCGTACGGTAATTGATGTAATAGACCCACTGGTAGAAGGAGTACGAACTCTCGTCGGAACGGGCCGTGCCCCACGCACCGTGGCTGCCGATAATCTCCTCCTCGATGGGAATATAGGAATAGATATGCCGCAGGTAGTTGTGCGCCGTATTCGACTGGCTGAAGACATCGTCCAGATTGGCCTGGTCGTCGAGCTCCACCTCGAAGTACGAATCGCAGGAGGTCAGCGAGAAAGCCAGCGCCAATACCGACATTGCCAATATTTTCAGGTATTTCATACTTTTCAACAGTTTTAGAAGTTAAGGTTAAGACCGACCGTTACGGTACGCACCGTCGGATACTGGTTACCGTAGCTTGCCTCAAGCTCGGGATCCCACAAGTCAAAATCACTGAATGTCAGCAGATTCATGCCCTGGACATAGACACGGACCGTCGAGAGGCCGGCCTTCTTCGTCCAGGCCTTCGGCAGCGTATAGCCGATCTCGGCGTTCTTCAGACGCAGGAAGCTCATGTCGCGCAGCCAGTAAGTGGACGACTGCAGGTTGTTCTCCATACGCGTCGTGGACATGCGCGGGTACTTGGCGTTGGGGTCGGGATCGGAGATCTTCCAGCGGTTCTCGGCCACATCGGCGAAGATCTGTCCCTGACGGATGTAGTTCGAGGCCATACCGTAGAGGTTGTAGCCGCCGATGATACGCGTTACATGGCCTACGCCCGAGAAGAAGACCGAGAAGTCGAGACCCTTCCAGCCGAGGCTGACACCGAAACCGTAGTTGATCTCCGGAACCGTCGTGTAGCCGATGGCCACCTGGTCGAAGGTATTGACCACGCCGTCGCCGTTGATATCGCGGTACTTGATATCACCCACGCGGACCGTACCGAAGTCCTGCTTCGGCCAGTTGGCGATATCCTCCTCCGATTCGAACAGACCTTCGGCGATCAGACCGAACTGTTGGTTGTTGGCAAAGCCGGCAAGGTTCTGGTAGGGCCATATCTGGCTCGGTTTGTCGTCGTAGAGCTTGCGCGTGCGGTTGTAGGTGAAGTTACCGCGCGCCGAAATGAAGAGGTCCTTGTTGATCTGCTTGTCGAACTCGAGCGACATGTCGAAGCCCTGGTTCTGCATGCGGCCCAGGTTCACCCACTGCTGTACGCGGGTACCTACGACCGAAGGCTGCGACTCGCGCTGGATGAAGATACCCTCACGCTTCTCGTAGAAGTAGTCGGCCTGGATGCGGATCATGTCATAAAGTCCCAGCTCGATACCGACGTCGGCCT
>DWWQ01000018.1 GCA_019119615.1 Candidatus Alistipes stercoravium
ACGATGCAGATGATTACCGATATTCCGAGCCGCCACCAGAACATGTCGTCCACATTCCCGGTGGCCATGCCGACGATTACGGTGAGCAGCAGCAGGGCGAGCGTGTCGGTGATGACCGTTCCGCCGACAGCGATCGTTACGGCCTTGTCGCGGGCGATGCCGAGCCGGTTTACGATGGGGTAGGCGATCAGGGTCTGCGAGGCGAAGAGTCCGGCCAGCAGGATCGACGAATAGATCGAGAATCCGAGGATGTAGTATCCGGCCAGGATGCCCAGCCCGAGGGGGACACAGAAAGTGTAGAGTCCGAACACGAGGCTGCGCCAGCTGTTGCGTCCGAAGTCGGACATGTCCATGTCGAGACCCGAGAGGAACATGATGTAGAGCAGCCCGGCCGTTCCGGATAGGATAATGCTGCTGTCGCGCAGCACGAGGTTCAGCCCGTGGGGGCCGATTACCGCGCCGGCGATGATAAGCCCCAGCAGATAGGGGATCTTGAGCTTGTTGAGGATCAGCGGAGCCGCGAGGATGATGACCAGAATCAGCAGGAACTTCAGAATCGGGTCTTCGAGCGGCAGCGTAAGATCTATGTGGGCGAAAAGCAGCATCGTCTCGGTGTGTCGTTGTTGTAGTGGATAGACAAAGATAACAAAAATCGGATGATTCACAAGTCTCCCGGATGGAAAATCTTGCGAAAACGCCTTCCTGGCCACTTTGGGGCCCAAAAGTTGCAGATTTCCACCGGCGATTCCCGCCCTGGCGGATTCCTGGGATGCGGCATACCGGAGTGTGGCGGGATAAAAAAACGGCTTTGATGCTTCACAATTCGGCAAAAAAACGTAACTTTGAAAAATTAACGGATAACGACTGCGGTATTCGATGGACACAAATACGGTAAACAAGCGATTGCTCGGGCCCGTTCTTGCGGGCTTCTTCATCATGGGCTTTTGCGACATCGTGGCTCCGATCACGGGCCGCATCGCCGCGGAATTTCCTGCGGAGAGCCAAACGGCCGTGAGTTTCCTGCCGACGATGGTCTTTCTGTGGTTTCTGGTGCTTTCGACGCCTTTTGCCGCCCGGATGAACCGCTGGGGCCGCCGCAAGACGGCGCTTGTGGGGTATGCCTTCACTTTTGTCGGACTGCTCGTCCCCTATCTGGCGGGCGAGGGGTGTGCCCTGTGGTGGTATTTTGCCGGCTTCGGCCTGCTCGGCATCGGCAATACGGCCATTCAGGTTGCGATCAATCCGTTGCTGGCGACGATCGTTCCCGAACGCCGCATGACGAGCTACCTGACCATCGGGCAGATCTTCCGCAATACCTCGCTTCTGCTGCTGGCCCCGATCGTTACGACACTGGTCGCCGCCACGGGATCGTGGCGTCTGCTGCTGCCGATTTATGCGGGCCTTACGGTTGTCGGGGCTCTGTGGCTCGGCATGACAAACGTCCCCGAACCGCCGCGTACGGCGCGTACGGCAGGCCTCGGCGCCTGCTTCGCCCTGTTGCGCAACCACACGGTGCTGCTTTCGGCCCTCGGCGTGGCGTGCTTCATTGCCGCCGATATCTCTATCGGTTATCTCTCGGTGCGGCTTATCGACCGTCCCTCGTCGATTCTCACCACCACGGGATTCTATGCCTGCCGCATCGTCGGAACGATCGTCGGAGCGTGGGCGCTGCTGCGGATCCGCGATGTACGCTACCTCACATGGAACATGGCCGGAGTGCTACTTCTCAGCCTGGTGCTGCTTTTCACCGGCAACGAAACGGTGATTTACACGGCCGTGGGCCTTATGGGCTTCGGCATGGCCTGTGTCTTTGCTACCTTCTATGCCGTGGCGACGCGGGCCGTTCCCGAACAGACCAACGAGGTGGCCGGACTGATGATCCTGGCCATCTCTGCGGGAGCCGTTTCGGGCCCGGTCTGCGGGGCGATTCTCCGAGTCGCGGGCAATCCGCACTGGGGCATGCTCTTCGTCGTGGTTCTGGTGGGATACATGCTTTGGGCGGCTCTGACCTTGAACAGACGATGCAAACAATAATGGAACTATGATGAAAATGAATATGATGAAACGAATCCTGTGGACCCTGCTGCTTGTCGCCGTGGCGATGCCCGTGGCGGCGCAGCGTCCTCGGACCCGCGTGGAATGGGGAGTTGTCGGGGGTATCAACGTTCCCGACTTTTCGACCGATATGGACAAGGCGGAAATCCGCGACAAATGCGGATGGCAGGCCGGAATCGTTACGGCGATCAATATGGGAGCCTTTGCGTTGGAGCCGCAGATTCTCTATGTGCGGCATGGCCTGAAGATTCAGCCCGTCGGTGCAAAGAAGTTCGACCTCAAGTCCAGTTCGATCGATGTCCCCGTATTGTTGTCGCTGCGGCTGCTCCATCCGGTGCGCATCTACGCCGGTCCGGTCTTTACGGTGATGAACGACTGCAAGCAGAAATCGGGCGGCGATCTGCTCGACTTCAGCCGGGTGCGGCCCACGCTCTCCTATGCGGTCGGCGGCAGTGTGGTGATCCTGCGCCATCTGCTGATCGACGTGCGCTACAACGGGCAGTTCCGCAGCAAGCATGATGTGCTGCTCCCCGACGGAATGCAGCTCCCCGAGGTCCGTTCGTACAACGTCGCCTTGAGTTTCGGTTATCTGTTTTAGTGCATATGACGGAGACGGTAGGACGTGAAATATTGATCGAGGGGGTCGATCCCCGGGAGTTGTACGGGGCGCAGGACGTCTATCTGGAGCAGATCCGCTCGCTCTTTCCGACGTTGAAGATCGTGGCGCGCGGACAGTCGCTCAAGGTACTCGGCGCGGAGGCCGAGACACGGCGTTTCGCCTCGCGGCTCGAGGGGCTCGTGGCCTATTACCAGAAATACGGACATATCTCCTCGCAGGTCGTCGATCAATGTTTTTCGGGCGGCATGCCGCCCGAGGAGGGCCCTGTGGACAAGGACGTGATCGTCTACGGCAACAACGGCAACATCGTCCGGGCGCGTACGGTCAATCAGCAGCGTCTGGTCAAGCTCTACGACACCTGCGACCTGCTCTTTGCCGTGGGACCGGCCGGTTCGGGCAAGACCTATACGGCCATCGCCCTGGCGGTCCGCGCCCTGAAGGAGCGGCAGGTGCGGCGGATCATCCTCACGCGTCCGGCCGTCGAGGCGGGCGAGAAGCTGGGCTTCCTGCCGGGCGACATGAAGGAGAAGCTCGATCCCTACCTGCAGCCGCTCTACGATGCGCTGAACGATATGATCCCGCCCGCGAAATTGCAGAAATACCTCGAGGAGGGCACCGTGCAGATTGCGCCGCTGGCCTACATGCGCGGGCGGACGCTCGACAACGCCTTCGTCATCCTGGACGAGGCGCAGAACACGACCCTTTCGCAGATCAAGATGTTCCTCACGCGCATGGGGCGCAACGCGCGCTTCATCGTAACGGGCGACGTTACGCAGATCGACCTGCCGCGCCGCAGCGACAGCGGGCTGGTGCGGACGATGGAGATTCTGCGGGGCGTGGACGATATCGGCATCGTGGAGTTCGACAAGCGCGATATCGTGCGCCATCCGCTCGTAAAATACATCGTCGAGGCCTTCGACCGCCATGTCGGTCGGGTGTCGGCGGAAATGGAAGAGACCAAAACCAAAAACGAAGCATAACTATGGACAGAAATCTTGCAGCGCTCAAACCGGCGCTTGTCTGGAAACACTTTGCGGAGATCGTCCGCATCCCGCGTCCGTCGCATCACGAGGAGGCCATCCGCCGCTATGTGCTGGAATTTGCCCGCAGCCGGGGTCTGGAGGCCCGTGAGGACGAGGCCCACAACGTCTATGTCCGCAAACCCGCCACGAAGGGTATGGAGAACCGCAAGGGGGTCATCCTGCAGGCCCACCTCGACATGGTGCCGCAGAAGAACAACGACAAGCAGTTCGATTTCCTGACCGATCCGATCGACGCCTACATCGACGGTGAGTGGGTTACGGCCGACGGCACGACGCTCGGCGCCGACAACGGTATCGGTGCGGCATCGATCCTCGCCGTGCTGGAAGACGATACGCTCGTTCACGGTCCGATCGAGGCGCTCTTCACGGCTACCGAGGAGACGGGCATGGACGGCGCCTTCGGCCTGAAGCCCGGGGTGCTTCAGGGTGAGATCCTGCTGAACCTCGATTCCGAGCAGGAGGGTGAGCTCTATGTGGGCTGCGCCGGCGGTCTCGATGCCAACACGACGTTCCGCTACGAGGCTGCTCCGACCCCTGCCGAGGGCTATGCGGCCGCAAAGCTCGTTGTGAAGGGACTCAAGGGCGGCCATTCGGGCATTCAGATCGTCTGCCAGCGGGCCAATGCCAACAAGCTGTTGTTCCGCTTCCTCAATGCGGCTCCCTGCGAGGTGCTGCTCGCTTCGGTGGACGGAGGCGGCCTGCGCAATGCCATTCCGCGTGAGGCGGAGGCCGTGGTACTGGTTCCCGAGGCGCAGTACGAGGCCTTTGCCGAGGCGGTTGCCGCCTACGGGAAGACCGTTTGCGGGGAGTTCGACGGCATCGAGGATGCAATTTCGGTTACGGTTGCCCGTTGCGAGCGTCCCGAGCGGATGTTGCCGCAGGAGACGGCCGTGCGGCTGACCCGTGCCGTTGTGGGATGCCCGGACGGCGTGGTGCGCATGTCGCTTTCGATGCCGGGACTGGTGCAGACCTCGAGCAACCTGGCGCGTGTCGTCTCCGACGGCGAGACCGTCAAGCTGCAGAGCCTGCTGCGCAGTTCGGTGCGCTCGGAGAAGTTCGCCCTGGGCGAGGCCATTGCGGCCGTCTTCGCCCTGGCCGGCGCCGAGACGGAGCTGACGGGCGCCTACGACGGCTGGAATCCCGACATGAAGTCGCCGATCCTGAAGGCCATGACCGCCTCCTACGAGGCGCTCTACGGCCGCAAGCCCGCCATCACGGCGATCCATGCCGGACTGGAGTGCGGCATCATCGGCGGCAAGTATCCCGGTCTGGACATGATTTCGTTCGGTCCGACGATCTGCTACCCCCACTCGCCCGACGAGAAGGTGGAGATCGCCTCGGTGGAGAAGTTCTACGACTTCCTGGTTCACACGCTGCGCAATGTCCCTGCAAAGTAGCGCGGCGCCGGGCGACGTGAAGTGGTTCGTCATCGTGAATCCCGTGGCCGGCGGCGGCCGCGGGCTGGATCACTTTCCGCAGATCTCGAAGCACCTGCGCGATGCCCATATCCGTTGCGAGCCGGTCTTCACGGAGCACAAGTTCCACGCGACGGAACTTACCGTAACGGCTGTCCGCGAAGGCTACCGGCATATCATTGTCGTCGGAGGCGACGGCACGCTGCACGAAGTGGTGAACGGCCTGTTCATTCAGCAGGAGGTGCGTCCCGACGAGGTGCTGCTGGCCGTTGTCGCCGTGGGTACGGGCAACGACTGGGTGCGCACGTTCGGCATCTCGAACCGCTACCAGAATGCCGTGGCGGCGATCCGCGAGGGTTACTCCTTCCTGCAGGATGTCGGGGTGGTCTCCTACGAGGAGGCGCACTACCGCCAGAACCGCTACATGGCCAATGTCGCCGGTGCGGGATTCGACGCCAGCATCGTGCAGCGTCTCTCGCACATGAAGAAGAAGGGCCACAAGAGCCGCTGGCGCTATACCTGGTGCGTGATCCGCAACTTCTTCCGTTACAAGTCCACGGGTGTCAAAGTGTGGGTCGATGACCGCCTGGTCTACAACAACCTGCTGCTGTCGGCGGCCGTGGGTATCTGCAAGTTCAACGGCGGCGGTCTGCAGCAGCTCCCCGAAGCGGTGGCCGACGACGGCATGCTCGACCTGTCGCTGATCCGCCCCGTGCACTTCTGGCACCTGTTGTTCCGTTTCCACTACCTCTTCAACGGAGGCATCTACCGCATCCGCCATATCCTGCAGGAGCGCGGCAGCCGCATCCGTATCGAGTCGTCGCCCGAAGTGGGTGTCGAGGTGGACGGCGAGTCGCTGGGCCACACGCCGCTGGAGTTCTCGATCCTGCACCGGGCGATCCGCATCGTCGTGGCGAAGGATTTTTACGAACGCCATGCCGAGGTGAAGGAAACGGCCGCAAAAACCGCATAGGGAGCGGCTTAAAGACAAGGGAGCGGACCGCAAAAGCGGTCCGCTCCCTTGTTGCATGCCGGAAGGTCCGACCCTATTGTGCCGGGACAGTCTCGACAACGTCGATCTCCGTTACGACCCAGTCGAAGAGGTCGTTGGCGCACTGTGTCTCCAGCTGACGCAGCTGCGAGAGGTCGGTCGTGTCGGCCAGTATGGCGTTGAAGAACTGGTCCATCGTCGAGTAGGTGGCATTCACCTTGCCGGCAAGGCAGGTGTAGAAGGCCTTCTGCTGGTTGTGGTCCAGCCCCGAAGGGAGCACTCCCTGCTTGACGAGGTAGTTGTAGGGGAAGATGTGGCGCATGTTGTGGGCGTCGGCGTTGAGCTCCTCGACGATCGTCGTAACGACGACCATGTCCACCGTATCGTTTACGCCCGGCATCTGGATGAAGGCGGCGTAGACCGGATAGGCGTTTTCGAGCGCTCCGGCCACCTCGTCCGAGAAGAGGACGAATTCCGCGTCGGTCAGATCGTCCAGATAGACCATCTGGCGGTAGCTGTCGAGGGCTTCGCGCATGGCCTTGCGCTCCTCGTGGTTCCACTGCTGACGCTGCGAGCAGCCGATGAATCCTGCGGCGAAGAGAGCCAGCAGGGAGGTACTGAGTAGTAATTTTTTCATAGTTTGAAATGATAATTGGTTTCTGTACGGAAAAGCAATCCGTGTGCCAAAAATTCGTATCTTTGCATGGGTGTGGATGCGCCGCCTGCCGGCGGATGCGGCATCGAAAACGGATTCGACATGGATGTCCTGACCTTTCGCGACTATTGCCTTTCGCTGCCCTTTACCGAGGAGAGCACGCCGTTCGACGAGACGACGCTCGTCTACAAGGTCGGCGGGCGGATGTATGCCTTTGCCGACATGGTCGATTTTCACCGGGTAGCCCTCAAATGCGACCCCGACGAGGCCCTGCAGCTCCGGGAACGCTATCCCCGGGAGATCACTCCGGCCTATCATACGAACAAGCGGCTGTGGAATGATGTCCGTACGACGGGAGATCTTCCCGATGCCTTTATCCGCGAGCAGATCCGCAACTCCTACCTGCTGGTCCTGCGGCAGAACGTAACGCCCCGGGCGCTCCGCGACGAGCTGCTCGCCTATGTCGAAGCACATGGAATTCCCGAAAAATAATAATGGAGCCTTATGAAAATGCGATTTTTCTATCTTTTGGCGTTGGCCGCCGGTCTGGTTTCGTGCGGACAGAAGGCGACCTCTCCGGTCGAACTTTTCAATGGTGAAGACCTTGCGGGGTGGGTGGCCGTTACGGCCGATTCGACGGCCGCCAGCCCCTTCAGCGTGGCGGACGGCTGCATCCGTGTTGCGGGAGAGCCCTTCGGCTACCTGCGTACGGCGGAGCCTTACGGCGACTACCGCCTGCATGTCGAGTGGCGGTGGATCGGCCGGCCTTCGAACAGCGGACTGTTCCAGCGGATCCAGGAGGGCGACGGCATCTGGCCTACGCTCATCGAGTGCCAGCTCGAGGCGGGGAATGCCGGCGATCTGCTCTCCCTGAACGGCGCTCCGATCGACGGTGCGGAGCCCATGGGACCCTCGGTTTCGATCCTCAAGCACCGGGGTGAGAGCTCGGAACGCCCGGTCGGCGAGTGGAACGAGGCCGAGATCGAGTGCCGCGGCGACCGCATCACGGTCCGTATCAACGGGGTGCTGCAGAACGAGTGCACGGGCGCGCATACCCGCGGCTATCTGGCCCTGCAGAGCGAGGGCGGTCCGCTGGAATTCCGCAACGTCCGGCTGACGCCGCTCGGCGAGTAGCGCATCCATCCGGAATGAAAAAAGCCCTTCGCAGTTTGTCGTGCGAAGGGCTTTTTTTGTTTCAACTCCTACCTGATGCGCTCGTAGTAGGGGAGTCGGTCGAGCGGTACGTCGGTTGCGATGCGGCGGGGCTTTTTGGAGACCTTGAACACCTCGCCGCGGTCGTCGCGCCAGGAGCCCGGCGGCAGCAGCACCTCGCGCCGGGTGCCGGGCGAGACCATCGGTGCCACCAGATAGCGGTCGCCCAGCATGAACTGATCCCTGCACTCGAGGAATCCCGCATGCGGGAAGGCATACTCCATGGCTCGGACGATCGGCTCGCCGGTCTCGGCCGCATGGCGGGCCAGCGAGAGGATGTAGGGGCCGAACTCGCTGTGCAGCTGTGCATAGCGGGCGCAGATGGCCGTATTCCCGGGCGAGAGGATGCGCCAGGGTGCCACCGAGAACTGCATCATCGGCATCAGGGCATGGACCTGCGCCGAACGGACGATGAGCTCCTCGTCGAAGTGCTCGACCCCGAAGAAGGAGGTGAACTGCCCGCCGCCGATCATGTCGGGGCAGGTGAAGGCGTGCCCCAGCAGTCCGGCCGCGGTCATGTCGGGGATGAGCAGCCGCAGCGCCTCCCACGAGTAGTCCTTGTCCCCGAGCCGCTGTACGACGGGCTGCCCGCCGAGTTTCCAGCAGGCGCGCAACTCGTTGTAGTCGAACGAGGCGCCCAGCTCGGCCCAGCGCTGCATGTAGGTGTTTGCGTCGGCCTCGGGGTCGTGGTAGGCATACTCCTCGGCCTGCATGTAGGCGACGTCGCCGCCGTCGAACTTGAATCCGTCGGTACCGTAGCGGCGACGGTTCTCTTCGAGTTGTTCCCGCAGATAGGCCACCGCTTCGGGATTCGTCAGGTCGTAGCAGGCGCTGAAGCCGTTCCACCAGCGGATGACGGCTGTCTTGCCCGTGCGGTTCTTGAGCAGATATCCCTTGCGTTCCAGCGTCCGGAACTCGGGCGAGTCGGGCGAGACGTAGGGGGCAATCCAGAGCATGACGCGGAATCCCATCCCGTGCAGCGAGTCGATCATCCCCCGCGGATCAGGGAAGCGCGAAGCCTTGAAGTCGAAGTTGCCGTAGTCGTTCTGCCAGTTGTCGTCGATCATGAAGATGCCGCAGGGAAATCCGTGCTCGACGACCTTGCGGGCATATTGCATGATGTCGTGCTGGTTCTGGTCATAGGTGAGCTCGATCCAGGTGTTGTACTGGGGCATCGAGAAGAAGAGCTCCTGGGGAATCCGCCCCGAAGGCGGGAAGTGGGCCGCGGAGGCTGCCGCGCAGGCGTCGCGGAGATTCTCTCCGGCCCGTACGACCTCGACCGGGGCGTGGTCGGAGTCCACGACAAGATTCCCTTTCTCGATGCGGAAGCGGAACGGACGCTCCGACCAGACGTAGCGGCCCTCGGAGGAGAGCAGCAGCGGCACCGACTGGTTGTTGTAGTTGATCTTCGAGAGATCCTGCTCCGCGAGCTCCTCGCCGAAAGGCATGCGGTTGCCCAGGGCGACGAACCCGCCCCACCAGCGCTCGCCGGGCAGGGACTCGATGTTGGTTTCAAAAGGCTCCTGTGCGGATGCAAATCCGAACCATCCCGCGAGCAGCAGCGTACATGCGATTTTTTTCATCTTCTGTATTCCGGTTTATTCCATGTAACCCGTAACCGTCAGCGGCTCTTCACCCACCTGTGCCACTACTTCCCGCGCCTCTCCGTCGGTCCCGGCGTAGCGGAAGGTGTAGGTGCGGTTCTTTTCGAGCAGGAAGTGCAGCGCATCGTTCATATCCTGCAGCGGCCCGGCCGTGCGTCCTCCGCCCATCTGCTCCGTGCCGCAGAAGACATCGACGTTGGCGGCCACGCGGTCTCCCGAGGCCGTTGTGTGGCGGGCGTCGCGGAACATGCAGAAGGTTACCTGAACGTGCGTTCCCGCCTCGGCGGCCCTGTCCGCAAACGTGGCGTAGATGTCGCGGTAACGCTGTGAGACGTCCGTGGCGTGAATGTCGCGCGAGGCTTCGTTCCAGACCATCGGGAACCAGTCGCCCGTCGGGGCGAACGACACGGCATAGACGGCATGCTGCCGGTCTCCGGGCACGGCCTGCCCGGCATCGGCGAGGAACCACGCGCGGTCGAGTGCCGCAGGCTGGTAGTATTCGGTGAAGTACCACTCGCCGTCGATCCATACCTCCGTCCAGCTGTGGTTGCCGCGTTCGTCATGCCAGGCCGCCGTGCCGGCGAAGCGTGCCGGAATGCCCACCGCACGCAGGGCATCGACCAGCAGGATCGACAGTCCCGTACAGGAGGCCATGCCCTGACGCATCGACTCCGCGGGGCTTTGGTTGGTCTTCTCGCGCAGGGTGTTGTACTCCACGCCGACCACCTCCGGAAGGATGCGGTTCACCGTGTCGATCGCCGCCCGCATGTCGCTGCACCCGGCCACGCGCGGCGCGAGCCGCTCGTAGAAATCCCGCCGCCAGGCGTCGCGCACCTCGTCTACCGAGGCGTAGGGCAGCACCTCGTTGCGAAAAATCTCCTCGGGCAACGCCTTCGCCCACGGAAACTCCCTGCGGGCGCGGCAGGCGTAGGCGACATTTTCGCGCAGCAGGTCGAGCCGCATCGTGTCGCGGTCGCCCGGCGTCATGCGGTTCAGCAGCCACGCCGTGGCTGCCCGCTCGTCGCGGGGCGTTTGGCGAAGCAGCTCCCGCAGCGCGTCGGGGCGCGAGGAACTTTCCAGCGTGGTTGCGAGCTGCTGCCGCTCTTCGGCCGGAATCCCGGCATCATATCGGTTGCAGGCCGCCAGAGCGGTCATGCAGAGCAGGATCATCCATTTTTTCATGGTCGTCGTATTTTTCAGGCAAGTTGTTTCATGATTTCGCGGACCTTCTCCTCGTCGGTGCCGACCGAGGCGTATTCGGGAATCCCCGCCACGCCGCCCATCGATACCGCGGGGTTGCGGTAGCGCATGCGGCTCTCTATCGTGCCGCGGGCGCTGAAGTGCACGGCATCGACGCCCGCGCGAACGAACTCCCGCACGTTCGCTGCCGAGATGCCGCTTCCGGCCATGATCGCAATGCGGCCGGCGGAGAGGCCGATCAGCCGGCGGATCGTGTTGATGCCTTCGGGTGCCGTGTTGCGGCCTCCCGAGGTGAGAACCCGGCGGCATCCGCAGCGGATGAGCGCCTCGAGCGCCTCTTCGGGGTCGCGCACCATGTCGAAGGCGCGGTGGAAAGTTACCTCCATCCCTGCGGCAGCGGCGACGAAGGCTGCGGTGCGCTCTTCGTCGATCCTCCCGTCGGGGGTAAGCATCCCCGCAACGACGCAGTCGGCACCGCTCTCGCGGGCGAAGGCCACCTCGTCGAGCATCTGATGGAATTCATCGTCCGTATAGAGGAAATCGCCGCCGCGGGGGCGGATCATGACGCTGAGCCGCAGATTCGGAATGCGGCGGGCTTCGCGGACGGCTGCGGCCGAGGGGGTCGTGCCGCCTTCGTAGGGCGAGGCGCAGAGTTCGGCGCGCCAGACGCCCTGCCGCGCCGCAATG
This sequence comes from Candidatus Alistipes stercoravium, assembly GCA_019119615.1. Classification (GTDB taxonomy): domain Bacteria; phylum Bacteroidota; class Bacteroidia; order Bacteroidales; family Rikenellaceae; genus Alistipes; species Alistipes stercoravium. The sequence goes on from DWWQ01000018.1 coordinate 11,482, forward strand.
CGGCATGCCTCGGGCGAGAAGGCGCAGAGTTCGGTTTCGATCATTTTCGTACGGTTTGAGGCCCCGGGGTCGCCGGAGTCTCTGCGAAGATAGCGATTTTTGTCCAAACGGCCAAAGGCCGCGGCCCTATCGCAGCAGCACGGTTACCGACATCGGTCCGTGGGCGCCGAAGACGAGCGCCTGCTCGATGTCGGCCGTCTTCGAGGGCCCCGACATGAAGCATCCGAACCCGAAGTCATCCACCTCGGGGCGTGCGACGGCCTGGTGCATCGTATCGACGATCGCATCGTGCGGAATGACGATGAGCAGCGCCGTGGCGCCGAAGTAGAGTGCCTTGTGGCGAATCGTCTGCGGAATCCATACGGCGCCGTTCTCGGCTACGCCGAACGAACCGGCGACGACGCCCAGGTCGATATCGACCAGCCGGCGCGGGTCCTCGACGCGGTCGGGATCGACCGTCGCACAGGCCAGCCCCGGGAGGTTCGAGGCGATCGTTCGTGCCTCGGGATAGCAGCGGCGCACCGCCTCGTCGAGCGTCTCGCCGGGCTGCAGCATAGTCATGCGGCCTCCGGCCGCCTCGAGCCTTTGCGCGAAGATCTCCGCGGGGCGGTCGAAATGCTGGGGCGTGAATCCGAATTCCGGACAGGGGTATTCGGGCATTCCGTCTGCGGCCAGTTTTTTGAGTATCTCTTCTTTACTGTTCATCTTTTTCGTCTTTTTTGAATGTCCCCCGTTTCCATTGGGCGTTGAACGTCTCGCGGGCGAAGCGGGGCATGGCGCGTCCCGGGGCGCTCCAGGGGTTGAGGCGGTTTTCCACCATGCCGCGCGGCAGCTTTTCCGCGGTGCGGGCACAGGCTATGGCGCCGTAGAAACGTCCGGGACCGGCCATGACAAAGTCCATGCCCTTCACGGCAGCCTTCTTCACCGGATCGGCCAGATGCAGCGCGTCGAGCTGCTGCCGCCACAGGTAGATCTGCTCCCCGAGGTCGATCTTTGCGGGGCATACGCCCGAGCAGGAGTAACAGAGCGAGCAGGCCGAGACGTTGCCGTGGTGGAGCTTCGGACTGCGCAGCATCGAGAGGTTGATGCCCAGCGGTCCGGGGATGAAGTAGGAGTAGGAGTATCCGCCCGAACGCCGGTAGACGGGACAGGTGTTCATGCAGGCGCCGCAGCGGAGGCATTTGAGCATGTTGCGGTGCCGGGCGTTGGCGAGCCATTCGGAGCGCCCGTTGTCCACCATAATGACATGGATCCGCTTGCCGGGTACGGGCTTCCGGTAGAGCGACGTGTAGGTCGTAACGGGCTGCCCGGTGCCCGAGCGGGCCAGCAGCCGCGTGAAGACACCCAGGGCGCGCATGTCGGGAATGACCTTTTCGATGCCCATGATGGCGATGTGCAGGTCGGCGAACGACGTACCCATATCGGCGTTGCCTTCGTTCGTGCAGACGGCCAGCGCGCCGGTCGAGGCGATGGCGAAATTGACGCCCGTCATCGAGACATCGGCGTTGAGGAACTTTTCGCGCAGGTTCTTGCGGGCGGCATGGGTCAGGTAGGTGGGGTCGCTGTTGCCCGCCTCGGTTCCCATTTCCCGGTGGAAGAGCTCCCCGACCTCTTCGCGGCGTACGCCGATGGCCGGGAGCACGATGTGGCTGGGCGGCAGGTGCAGCAGCTGCATGATCCGCTCCCCGAGGTCGCTCTCCACGGCATTCACGCCCCGCTCGTGGAGGTAGGGCGTCAGACCGCACTCCTCCGAGAGCATCGACTTGCTCTTGATGAGGCGCCTGCCGCCGTGCTCGCGGATGAGCTGCCAGACGGTTTCGTTCATCTCGGCGGCATCGCGGGCCCAGTGAACCACCATGCCGTTGGCCGTGGCGTTGCGTTCGAACTCCTGCAGGTAGTCGGCCAGATGGCTCAACGTATGTCGTTTGATCTCCGAGGAGAGGTTCCGGAGCTCCTCCCATTCGGGCACGCTCTCCATCATGCGGTCGCGCTTCTCGCGCACGGCATAGAGCGCCTGGTCGTGCCAGGCCATGCGCCCGGCATCGGCCACGAATTTCTTGGCTGCAGCGGAATGGGTACTCATAACGTGGAGTTGAGGATTTCTACGATGTGAATGGTCTTTATCGGGAGTTTCTCACGGTCGATGACTCCCTGCATGTGCATCAGGCAGGAGGAGTCGGCGCCGGTGATGTATTCGGCGCCGGTGGCCATGTGCCGTGCGACCTTGGCACGCCCCATGGCCACCGACACGGCTCCCTCCTCGGCCGAGAACATGCCGCCGAAGCCGCAGCATTCGTCCCGGCGTTCGGGTTCCGCAACCTCGATGCCCTCGACCATCGCAAGCAGGTCGCGCAGCTTCGAGTGGTAGGGAACGTGCAGTTCGCTGGGCGACGAAAGGCCCATGCGGCGCACGCCGTGGCAGGAGTTGTGCAGGCTTACGCGGTGCGGAAAGCGGGCATCGAGCCGCGCGGGCTTCACCACGTCGTGGAGGAATTCGCAGATCTCCCAGATGCGGGCATCCACGCAGGCGTGCTCGCGGTAGTCCTTCAGCAGATGCGGGTATCCTTCGCGCACGAAGACCACGCAACTGGCCGAGGGGCCCACGACATAATCGTATCTGTCGAAGAGGGCGTTCATGCGTTCGGCCAGTTCGCGGGCATCGCGTTCGAACCCCGCATTGGCCATCGGCTGTCCGCAGCAGGTCTGGTCGAGCGGGTAGTCCACCTCGCAGCCCACGCGCCGCAGCAGCTCGCAGGAGGCCCTGCCCACTTCGGGGTAGAGGGCGTTGATATAACAGGGAATGAACAATCCGACTTTCATTCGCGTAGGGTTTGTTGTGTGTGAAATTCCGTTCAAAGATAACGGATTTTTCGGAAATTCGGTATTCCGGACGGTTCGGACCGGAAAGAGACCCTTCGGGAACAACAAAAAAGCGCCTCTGCATCGGCAGAGGCGCTCCTCGTGTCGGCTCACGACCTTATTTGATGTCGATCTGACGGGCGGCGGGCGTTACATGGACCTCCTTCTTCTTCGGGATCTCCACCGTCAGCACGCCGTTCTCGACCTTCGCGGCGATCTTCTCCTTCTCGACGTTGTCGGGCAGGATCAGACTCTGCTGGAACTGGCTGTACGAGAATTCGCGCCGCAGGTAGGTGCCTTTGTGCTTCCGGTCCTCCTCCTTGTTCTCGGCTTTCTTCTCCATCGAGATCAGCAGCTCGTTGTCCTCGTTGATATGGACCTTGAAGTCCTCCTTGGTCATACCCGGAGCAGCCACCTCGACCTTGAAGTCGTCCTCCGTTTCGAGAATGTTCACGGCCGGAGCCGTTACGTTCGATTTGTCCACCCATTCGTTACCGAAAAAGTCGTTGAAAATGCTCGGCAACCAATTCTGATTTCTTCTGACAGGCATCATAATTTTGTCCTCCTATAATTTTGGTTTAACATGCTTTTTTCGTTCCCGCTCCTTCCGGAGCGGTTTCACTCTCAAAACGGTCAAATTCCGTGCCGGGTGCAAAATCGGCCAAGATTGTCAGAAGATGTCATAAATTGTCATGAATTGTCATTTTCCCCGGAAATAATGTCGTGCCGGAATGACACATGGCGACAAATTCGTATCTTTGCAGCCATGAACGACATGCTGCAGTTCCGAAAAGCCTCCGCGGAGGATGCCGCCCGAATTCTGGAGATTATCCGGCAGGCTCAGGCGCAGATGCGTGCCGCCGGGAGCCTGCAGTGGCAGAACGGCTATCCTGCGCTCGGCGACATCCTGCGCGATATCGAAAGGGGATACGGATATGTGCTCTGCCAACCCGGGGATGCGGCCCCGGAGGCGGTTGTCGCCTATGGCGCCGTCGTTTTCGACGGGGAGGCGGCCTACGATGCGATCGAGGGTGAGTGGCAGACCCCGGAATGTTATGTCGTGCTGCACCGGCTGGCCGTGGCCGACGAGATGAAGCGTCGGGGTGTGGCGGGAGAGTTTCTGCGGCGTGTCGGGATGCTGGCGCTCGGCCGCGGCGTGGAGGCTTTCCGCGTGGACACCAACTTCGACAACCGATACATGCTGCGGTTGCTGGAGAAGACGGGATTCCGTTATTGCGGGAAGATTTGGTACGACAGCGGCGAGCGGCTGGCTTTCGAGAAATGGCTCTGATTCCGGAGCTCTCTTTCCGAAAATACTATAATAACGTTACGGGCGGTTTGCGGCGGGCGAAGTTCCGGGCAAGTGCCGCCGCGAAAGGTGTGTCGAACCGGCGCGCACCGACCGGGCATCCCTTTACGCAGGCACAGCAGCGGATGCAGCGCTCCGGATCGGTGTGCAGTTCGTCGCCGCGGGCAATGGCATCGGTGGGGCATGCCGCGGCGCAGCGCCCGCAATGCGTGCAGAGCGCCTCATCTCCCGCAGGAAGCAGTACGACTGGGTGTTTTTTCTGCCGTCGGCGGTAGGCGAACACGAAGCCGATAAAACGCAGCAGCGGGATGAGCGGCGTTGCGGGATCCTTGAGGCGGGCGGCCTCCACCGGAACGGCTCCTTCCTGCACGAGCTTGCGCCGGATGGCGTGTCCGAAGGCTTCGGCCGCGGCAAGGTCCTCCGCGTCGGGACGTCCCGCGGCGATCGGCGTACGCTCGGAACTGTACGAGTGTTCCCCGACGAATGCCGCAGCCGCCACCGGAACGAATCCCCGCTCCCGGACGAAGGCGGCCAGCTCGGATGCGGCCTTCTCGAAGGCCCGGTTGCCATAGACGGCGACGATGACGGCCGGAGTCCGGTCTCCGCGGATTCCGGCGAGGCGTTTCAGGGCGGGCGGCGGGACGTGTCCGCCGTATACCGGGACGGCGAAGAGGGCGACCTCCCGCTCCGACAACATTTCTGCCGGCGCTGCGGTATGGGTCAGGTCGTGGATGCGGATCGGGATTTCGGGCATCGTACTTTCCGGGCAGGCCAGGCCGCGGGTTATGGATTCGGCGGTTTTCCGGGAGGTTCCCGTGGGGGAGAAACAGTAGGTGCGGATGCAGTCGGGAGTCATGACGGTCGGTCGGATTTGCGTGAAGCAAAAATACGAAAAAATCGGTTTTGCATGCACCGGATCGTGCCGCGGAACACGGAATTCGTAAAAAAATCCTATCTTTGTAGAAACCGTTAAATGCTGAAATCGTATGAATCTGAAATTTTTAGCCTGCACGGCGCTGCTGTTTGCCGCCTGCGGAGGCCCTGGGCAAGAAGAAAAAGAGGATGCGGAGACGACCGGGCCCCGCACCGAAGTGTCCCATGGTGAGCGTATTGCGCTGCTTCCCGTAGCAGAGCAGGGCGGCCTGACCATTAATGAATCCCTGCAAAACCGCCGCTCGTGGCGGGAATACAACCCCGGCACACTGTCGCTCGAGGAGCTTTCGGGCGTACTGTGGGCCGCCGCGGGCGAGAACCGTCCGTCGGAAGGACGCCTGACGGCTCCGTCGGCGCTGGCGCTCTATCCCGTCCGGGTCTATGCCGTCTTTGCCGAAGGGGCTTACCTTTACGACGCAAAGGCGCATGCCCTGACGCGTGTGGCGGAGGGCGACCTGCGCAAGCTCTCGGGAGCCCAGGAGTTCGTCTTCTCGGCGCCGCTGAACCTGGCCTATGTCGCCGATCTTTCGGTGTATGAGGGGCGCGGGATTCCCGCCGACAGGGTTCGCTACCTCTGTGGACAGGATGCCGCGGGTTATGCCGAGAACGTAAACCTCTACACTGCGGGGCACGGCCTGCGTTCGATTACGCGGGGCAGTGCACCCGAGGCGGAGCTGCTCGCGGCCCTCGGGCTGGATGCCGACCGCTGTTTCCTGGCGCTGGTGCAGACCGTCGGACGCTGATATCGCGTAAGAATTCCTATTTTTCGGAACGTCCCGGGGCCGGTTCGCCGGCCTCGGGCGTTTCTGCGAAATAGCGCCAATTAGTCAAGCCGGCATTTCTAAATGAAAACAGCCCGTCTGATTTTATTGGGGGAAAGTAAACTTTTTCATATCTTTGCTTGGCCGGTTTGTCGGCATACATATTTCTGATGAAAGTGTTTCGCTTTTATCCTTGGATGGAAATCTGGTAAATTTCAACGAGTCAAGGAAAGCAGTAACACTCATTTCTTGTATTGGTATGTGTCGTATTCTCGCCCCATACAGTACAAGTGTGGGGTATTGTTTATTTGACTCAAGGCTTACCAGAGCCTCCATCCGGATAAACGAACGGCTCCACACTTTTTTTATGCATCCGCTTTTTTGGAGACCGGGAAGCAAATAAAATTCAACAGCCATGAAAAAACTGTTTCTATTGATGTTTGCTGGGATGGCAGGGATCTGGAGTGCATCGGCGCAGGACATTATTGTGAAAAAGAACGGTGAGGAACTCCAGGTGAAGGTCGAAGAGGTCGGTGAACAATCGGTCCGTTATCGGAAATTTTCCAATCTTGGAGGTCCTATTTACTCCATTTCCCGCGATGAGATCTTTATTATTCGTTACGAGTCGGGCGATAGGGATGTGATATCTTCGCTTGAAACTCCCGCCTCCGAATCCGCTGATACTCCGGTTTTCCCGACGCGCGTAGATGTCGAACGCGCCGTAGTCATGGCAAAAGAGGCCGAGCGGAAAAAGATGACCGAGTTCGGACTGCAGGCGGAGATTGGCTTGAGTTTTTGGTCGTTCAAATCCTATTTCGAAGATGGGTTGTCACAATACGGGGATGTCGCGCGTTATACCAATAATCCCCAGATGCGGTTTGCCGTATCGGCCTTTGTTGAACATTTCTTCAAAAAAACGGGCGAGGGTCATGTCGGTGCCGGAATCGGTTACATGCATGATGCGAGCTGGACAAGCATTGTTGCGAAGGACGGCAACGGCAGTTTTGATTTTCGGATGAAGTATGATGCCTTGTTTGCTTCCGTATATTATGGATGGCGGCCCGTCCGCAACGGATTCTACCTGCAGGGCGGATTCCGGTTTGCCTATGTGGTGAGTCTGCAGGGCAAGATCGGCGTTGAAGGGTCGTATTTTGAGTCGGCATGGGGACAGATTATGGGGGACGATTTTGAGCGGGATGCCTGGATCAAGTCCGGAAGTGATATCACGCGGTCGTTTATTGTTTGCCCGTATCTTGATGCGGGCTATTCGTTCGGACATGTTGATCTTGGACTGCAGTACCAGTTTGCGGTAGCATCTCCCAACAAGGAGGCCGGAAACAAACCTTCGTCATTGGGTTTCACGCTTAAATATCGCTTTTAGCCATGAAACATATTGGGACGATGCTCATTGCGCTCTTGTGGTATTCGGGTGCCTGGGCTCAGGATCTGATCCTGCTGCGCAATGCCGAAGAGATTCGTGCCGAAGTCCGGGAGATTACCGATACGCATGTTCTGTATCGGTTGTGGAACGGGTCGGAGGAGGTACTCTCTTTGCCGCGGAACGAAATATTTTCGATAACATACCGTAATGGAGAGAAGGATCTGTTTATGGAGGATCCCGCACCAACAGCCATTGAAGAGTATCCGTGGCCTGAAGTGTCGAAAACCTATCGCCCGGGTGATCTGTTTGACGAGAACGGTGTCCGGGGACTGGTCATTTCGGTAACCGACGGAGGGCGGCATGGATTGATCCTTTCGCTCGATCAGAAGGAATTGCCATGGGTTGGTGAAGAAAACAGGCAGGCGCTTGCAGGAACGGAGAAACTTGCATCGGGATGGAAAATCCGCTATGTCTATTATGGAGGCGTTGAACTGGGTGTAGCCGATCGTTCGGATGGCTGGCGGAACCGAGTTCGCTTGTTTGAAGTCTTGGCCTCGACGGGTTTTTCGCTTTCCGATTTCCCGGCGTTCGAGTGGTGCGAGGCTCGGGGTTCGGGTTGGTATCTCCCGGCTTTGGACGAGTTGAAGGGATTGTGGACTCTGATCGGAGGTGCTGAAGAAGATGGAAAGTTTAGTTTGGGGGATTACGAAGCAGCGAGAAAACGCTTCAATGCCTATATGACACAATATGGCGGGGATCCGTATCCGCGTTTGCCCTCGTTCCGTTTCTGGTCATCTACCGAAAAGGATGCCGGACGGGCCTATGGATGTGATGTGGGTTGCTCTCCGGATATTGTCTGGCGCGCCTATCGAAAGCCGTACGGAGAGATTCTGGACGAAGGAGGAGGCAAGGCTTCGGAGTGGAGCGTTCGTGCCGTTCACAAGTTCTGACCGGAAGCAAGATACCCGGAGGTCCCGGCATCTTTCCTTGTTCGGCTCTGATCAATGCGGAGGTCCGTCTGTCGTTACGGCGGGAATCTTATCGAATCATCTTTTCCTTAGGTCCCGGGGCCGGTTCGCCGGCCTCGGGCGTTTCTGCGAAATAGCGCCACAGGGGTGCCGCCATCAGTGCCTGCCGGATGCGGTCCGTGCGGAGCAGTTCGAGCACCTCGCTGCGGGAGAAGAGGTGTACGCGGATATCCTCCGTGGCATCGAGCTGCTGGTCTCCGAGCCGTTCGACGCCCGTGGCGAGGAAGCAGTGCGTGAGGTTGTTCTGCGTCGCGGGGTTGGCCGAGATGCTGGTCAGCAGGCGCCATTCGCCGCCTCCGTAGCCGGTCTCTTCGCGCAGTTCGCGCCGGGCCGCGTCGAGCAGCGACGCATCCGACGGCTCCACCACGCCGGCCGGAATCTCGTAGGAGGTTTCGCCGAGGCCGTGGCGGTACTGGTCGATCATGACGAACCTCCCTTCGCGGTCGATGGCCGTAATATTGACCCATTCGGGATATTCGAAAACGTAATAGTCGGGAATCGTGCGTCCGTCGGGCAGTGCAAGGCTCTCGTGGCGTACGGTAAACCACGGTTTGCGGGCGAGGTATTCGCTGTGCAGAACCTGCCATTTGCGGTTTTTGGGATTTTCCATCGTCGATACAGCATGTAATGAGGCAAAAGTAGCGAAATTTTGCTATCTTTGTTTCCCGAAAAATCAGCCTGCCTATGGAACCCCGAATGATAGATCAGAAAGAGCGTGCACGGATCATCGCACTGATCCGGCGCGAGGTTGTCCCCGCCATCGGCTGTACCGAGCCGATCGCCGTGGCCTTGTGTGTGGCGCGTGCCGCTGAGACGTTGGGCTGTCGCCCCGAGACGATTGCGGTGCGGTTGAGCGCCAACATCCTCAAGAATGCCATGGGGGTCGGCATCCCCGGAACGGGTATGATCGGACTGCCGATAGCCGTAGCGCTCGGCGCCCTGATCGGCCGTTCGGAGTACCAGCTCGAGGTCCTGCGCGACGTAACGCCCGAAGCTGTGGAGGAGGGACGCCGCTATATCGACGAAAAGCGGATTTCGATTTCGCTGAAGGAGGCGATCGAGGAGAAACTCTATATCGAGGTGGAGGCTGCGGCCGCAGGACATCGCGCCGTGGCGGTCATTGCCGGCGGCCATACGCGCTTTGTTTACGTTGAGCGCGACGGCGAAGTGCTGCTCGATCTGCGGAGTCCTTCGGCCGATGAGGGAGAGGAGGGCGAAGTGCCTCTGACGCTGCGCCGTGTCTGGGATTTCGCCCTGACGGCGCCTCTGGACGAGATCCGCTTCATCCTCGAGACGAGCCGGCTGAACAAGGCGGCCGCCGAGCAGGCCTTTGCCGGAGATTTCGGCCATTGCGTGGGCCGCACGCTGCGTTGCGACCGCGAACGGAAGATCATGGGCGACAGTATCTTTACGCGGGTGCTCTCCTATACCTCCGCAGCGTGCGACGCCCGCATGGCGGGGGCGATGATCCCCGTGATGAGCAACTCGGGAAGCGGCAACCAGGGTATCGCCGCGACGCTGCCCGTTACGGTCTTCGCCGAGGAGATTCACGCCACGGAGGAGCAGACGATCCGCGCGCTGATGTTGAGCCATCTGACGGTCGTCTACATCAAGCAGAGCCTCGGACGGCTCTCGGCCCTGTGCGGGTGCGTGGTGGCGGCCACGGGGTCGAGTTGCGGCGTTACCTACCTGATGGGCGGCGGCTATGCGGAGATCGCCGCGGCGGTGAAGAACATGATTGCCAACCTTACGGGCATGATCTGCGACGGTGCGAAGCCGAGTTGTGCGATGAAGCTCACGAGCGGTGTTTCGACGGCGATGCTCTCGGCGATGATGGCCATGGACGGCCATTGCGTAACGCCGGTCGAGGGTATTATCGAGGAGGATGTGGACAAGTGTATCCACAACCTTACGGCCATCGGCCGCGACGGCATGAACGAAACCGACCGCCTCGTGCTGAATATCATGACTCACAAATCCTGATTATGAACGTCCGATCGTTGAAAACGGGACTGTCGGCTCTTGTCGTGCTGGCAGCCGGAAGCGTTGCGGCGCAGACCGCATCCGAAGAGATTGCCGCTCACCCCGAGCGCTCGGCCGGGGTCTACCACTCCTATGAATACCTCCCTTCGGAGGAGGCTCCCGTTCCGAAAGGCTACCGGCCCTTCTATATCAGTCATTACGGACGCCACGGCAGCCGTTATCACTCCTCCGGGGATCTCTATACGGCGCCGCTCGTTCCGCTGCGTGCCGCCGCGGCTGCGGATGCCCTGACACCGCTGGGCCGGGAGGTCTTGGCGAAGGGCGAGGCGCTTGCCGCCGATGCCGCAGGCCGTTACGGCGACCTGTCGCAGCGTGGGGTCGAGGAGCACCGCGCCATTGCCGAGCGCATGTTCCGATCGTGGCCCGAGGTCTTTTCCACGCGCCGCGGCCGTGAATGCCTCGTCGAGAGCCGCTCGACGCTTGTTCCGCGCTGTATCTTGAGCATGGCGGCCTTCAACGAACGGCTGAAGGAACTTAATCCGGGGATCCGGGCGACCCGTGAGTCGAGTGCCCGTTATATGGACTATCTGGCCGGCGTTCCCGCCATGGGGGAGCTGGGACCCCGCTCCCATGCCGCCGCGGACAGTGTTAAACGGGCGTGGCTGCATCCCGAACGGCTGGTTGCAAGTCTCTTCACGGAGGCGGCTCCCGAACTTGCGGATCCTCAAAAGTTCATGTACGACCTTTTCATGCTGACGTCGATCGCCCAGGATGTCTCGCGCCCCGACCTTGCCTTCTATGACGCCTTCACCTCCGAAGAGCTCAATGCCCTGTGGGCGACGCTGAATGCCTATTGCTACTATACGATGGGGCCTTCACGCCGCTTCGGCGATCCGATCGTCGCTTCGGCGCGGCCGCTGCTCCGCAATATCGTCGAGACGGCCCGCGAGGTGATCGACGGCGAACGGAACCTCTCGGCTTCGCTCCGTTTCGGCCATGATGTCTACCTGATCCCGCTGGCGTCGCTGCTGCAGACCTCCGTCTCCGCGGCACGGATCTCGGATGCCGATTCGATCCGCTCCTGCTGGAGCATCGAGAAGGTTTCGCCGATGGCCGCCAATATCCAGTTCATCTTCTTCCGCCATGAGCGGACGGGCGATGTCCGCGTTCGGGTGCTCTGCAACGAGCGTGATGCGCAACTTCCGATCGACGGCGGCCCCTACTATCCGTGGGAGACGTTCCGGATCTATTGCGAAGGGCTTTGCGCGGAGTAGGCGGCCTGGACCGAATGACAGCGGCGGAGGCATTTCCGAAAATGCCTCCGCCGCTGTCTTATTATCTCTCCCTTAAGATTCTTATTGCTGGAAAATCGTGCGGACGATGATCCCCGTCGCCCCCTGATGCCGGGTCGTGTAATCGCGGGCGATGCGGCTGGTTTTCGCCAGGAACTCCTCGTTGTCGCGCAGCGGCGTAAACCAGGCGTTCAGTTCGTCGTAGTTGCTGATCGGGCGGGCTGCTTCGAGTGTTACGAGATCGCGGGCCTCCTTGAATTTCTGGTAGTTGGGCCCGAAAGCCACGGGCAGCCCGAATGTCGCTGCCTCGAGCGTGTTGTGGATGCCGACACCGAATCCGCCGCCGATGTAGCTCCAGGTCGCATATCCGTATACCGAGGCCAGGATGCCCACCGTGTCGAGGATCAGCAGCTGTTTCGATCCGAAGGGGGTGTGCGGCGTGCACTGCGTGTAGCGGAGCGCTCCGCCGCGGGTTTCGGCGATCAGCCGTTCGATGCGGCTTTCGTCCATCTCGTGCGGGGCGATGACGAACTTGATCTGCGGGTTGTCGTTCATCAGACGGATGAGCAGCTCCTCGTCGGGGCCCCAGGTGGAGCCGGCGACAAAGAGCCGTTCCGAACCTTTGAAACGGTCGATCAGATCGATGCGCTTGGCTGCGCGGGCAATCGCCGCCACACGGTCGAAGCGGGTGTCTCCGGCCACCAGCACATTGTCGAATCCGAGCGTGGCCAGCAGCTTTTTCGACTCTTCATTCTGCACGAACATCGTGTCGAATGCTTCGAGAGCCTGCCGCCACATGCCGCCGTAGGGACGGAAAAATACCGAGTTGCGGCGGAAGATGGCCGAAACGATGTAGGTGCGGATCCTGCGGCGCTTGAGTTCGGCAAGCAGGTTGAGCCAGAATTCGTATTTGATGAAGATGGCGATTTCGGGATGGGCGATGTCGAGGAATTCCCGGGCATTGCGCGGCGTGTCGATAGGCAGGTAGAAGATGTAGTCCGCCCCCGGATAGTTCTTGCGGATTTCGTACCCCGAAGGGGAGAAGAAGGTTAGCAGAATCTTGTATTCGGGGCGGACCTTGCGGATCTCCTCGATGATGGGACGTCCCTGCTCGAACTCTCCGAGCGATGCGACATGTATCCAGATGATCCGTGCCTCGGGGTCTATGGCCTGACGCATGCGTTCGAAAAGCGCCTTGCGGCCGTCGGTCCACAGGCGGGCCTTCGGATAACGGGGCGCTACGAGCCGCACGATCCATGCGTAGAGAGTCATCCCGAAATTATAGAGCCACATCGGTGTTTGCTGGTATTGAAGTTTTTTGTAAATCCGGGGCTTCCGCATCGTTGTCATGCTGCCCAGGGGCTTGTTTTTCAGGCTGCAAAGATAGTATAATTTGCCGTATTTGCAAAATTACCAGTGGGATTCCATGGCCTGCTCGACAAGCTCGACCCGGCAGCGGCCGTCATGGTCCCGGATGACGCTTGCCAAATCGAACTGCACCTCTCCGGTCCAGTGTGTCAGGGCCAGATAGTGTGCGGCTGCATGCCGCAGTGCATGGAATTTGCGGCGGGTCGCCGCGGCCGACGGCGGGGTGAGCGACGCCTCCCGGCGGGTCTTGACCTCTACGATGTGCAGCACATCGCCTTTTCGGGCTATGATGTCGATTTCGTAAGGTCCCGAACGCCAGTTCATGGCGCAGATCCCGTATCCCGCCTTGCGCAGGAACTCCCGTGCGGCCTCCTCGCCGGCCCGCCCTGTCTCCGCCGTATCCATCAGTGCAGGATGCGTTGTATGGAGTTCGCCTTTCGCATGGCCTCGGTGAGCCCCTCCGCATCGTCGCGCTCGATCATGCGGCGCAGGATCTGCAGCTGGTGGATGTGCTCGCGCAACACGTCCAGAATGTTGTACTTGTTGCGCAGCAGGATGGGTACCCAGGTCGAAGCGGAACTCTTGGCCAGCCGCACGGTGCTCTCGAAACCGCCGCCCGCCAGATCGAAGATATGGCGCTCCTCGCGCTCCTTTTCAAGGACGGTGAGGGCCAGTGCAAACGACGTAACGTGCGAGATGTGCGAGACATAGGCGGCATGCAGGTCATGCTCCTCGGGGTCCATGTAGACGAGCGGGCATCCCAGTGTGCGGAAGATGCGTTCGACGAGCGCCACGGCGTCCGGGTCGCTGTGTTCCGTGTCGCACAGCACGGCATTGCGGCCCGTGAAGGCACCCCGTTGGGCCGCCTTCGGACCGCTGTATTCCGTGCCCCACATCGGGTGTGCGGCCACGAAACGGCCGCGGTGCGCATGCATCGCGATCGCCTCGCACAATTCGCCTTTGATCGATCCGGTGTCCATCACCGTCTGCCGGGGCTCGATGCGGTTGAGCGCCTTGATGGCCAGCAGCGGCAGCGTGTCCACGGGTGTGGCCAGTACGATGAGGTCGGCTTCGGAGATTCCCTCCTCGAAGCCGACGATGCGGTCCGCGAGCCCGAGCGCCAGGGCCTCCTGGGCAATCTCGGGACTGCGTTCGACGCCGAGAATCTCCTCCGTGAGGCCATGGTCGCGCAGGGCGAGGGCAAACGACCCGCCGATGAGGCCCAATCCTGCGATCAGTACTTTCATCGCTTTACCTATAATAAGAACGACAGGTCGTCGCCCGGCTGCACCTCGTAGGGGACGATTCCCTTCTTGAAAATCCGCATGGGGCGTTTCCCGATGAGCGTCAGCTTCCCGTCCTCGTAGCGGAGCATGCATCCTTCGCGCAGGCCGACCACCCAGCGGCGCGGGTTGGCTTCGATGTATTCGAGAATGCGTTGTTCGCGGGTTTCGCCGGCGTGTCCCTCGGGGTTGGCGTCGAGGTAGTGGGGGTTGATCTGGAACTTCACGGCGCCGATGGCCCAGAACGATTCGGGCTGCACGATCGGCATGTCGTTTGTGGTGCAGATCGTCGGGCAGCATACGTTGCTGCCGGCCGACCAGCCGACGTAGGGGGTTCCGGCCTTGATTTTGCGGAGGATGGCCTGCATGAGTCCCTGCTGCTGCATTTTCCGGGCCAGGGCGAAGGTGTTTCCGCCGCCGACGCAGATGGCCTCGGCACGGCGGATGCAGGCCGCGGGATCCTTCTCCCTGTGTACCGACCGGACGCGGATTCCGAGCTCTGCGAAACGGGCCTGTACCTTGCGCTCGTAGTCGGCGTAGGAGAACGTAACGGCGGCATAGGGCACGAAGGCGACCTCGCGGACCCCCTGCAGGAAGCGTCCGATTTCGGGCAGCGGGTAGCGCAGGTATTCCTCTCCGGCGTTGGTCGAATTGGAGATGAGGAGTAATTTCATAAGCGGTTGGAAGTTAATATTTTGATGATTTTTTTGTGCTAAATGTCGAAAAAATTGTGAACAAAAAATCGGGTTGTTTTGTCAAAAGTAATAAAAAAAGTGTTACTTTTGCGCAAAATTACGCTGGAAATATAATCACTGTTTCCAAATAATTGTTTAACTAAAAACTTAAAGTTATGGCAGATGTTCAATCTAAAGTTGTCGAGATCATCGTCGACAAGCTGGGTGTTAAGGAGTCGGAAGTAGTGCCCGAAGCAAGCTTCACCAACCACCTGGGAGCAGATTCGCTCGACACCGTAGAGCTGATCATGGAGTTCGAGAAGGCTTTCGATATCCAGATTCCCGATGAGGATGCCGAGAAGATCGCTACCGTAGGCGATGCTATCAAGTACATCGAAGAGCACAAGAAATAATTTCTACCATATTTGTTTCACGGCAAGAGCCTTAAATTTATGACAGGAAGAAGAGTAGTAGTTACGGGCATCGGTACGATCAACCCGCTCGGCAATAATGTTGAAGAGTTTTTTTCGAATTTGGAGAAGGGCGTAAGCGGTGCCGCACCCATTACACATTTCGATGCTGAAAAATTTAAGACGCGCTTTGCTTGTGAAGTGAAGAATTACGACCCGGCCCAGTATTTCGACCGGAAGGAGGTCCGCAAGTACGACCTTTTCACGCAGTATGCTCTGATCGCCGCTACGCAGGCCGTAGAGGATTCGGGCCTTGACCTGGAGAAGATCGACAAGGAGCAGGTGGGCGTAATCTGGAGCTCGGGTATCGGAGGACTCAAATCGTTCTTCGACGAGTGTTTGGGCTATGCCGCAGGGGATGGAACCCCGCGGTTTAGCCCCTTCTTCATTCCCCGCATGATCGCCGACATTGCCGCCGGCTTCATTTCGATGAAGTACGGCTTCATGGGCCCGAACTATTGTACGGTTTCGGCCTGTGCGTCGTCGAACCACGGCATGGTTGCCGCCATGGAGGCCATTCGCTACGGCAAGGCCGACGTGATGGTTGCCGGAGGTTCGGAGGCTGCGGTGAACGAGCCGTCGGTCGGCGGTTTCAACTCCATGCAGGCGCTCTCCACGCGCAACGACGATCCCGTACACGCTTCGCGTCCTTTCGACAAGGACCGCGACGGCTTCGTGATCGGCGAGGGAGCCGGAGCGCTGATCCTCGAGGAGCTGGAGCATGCCAAGGCCCGTGGGGCTAAGATCTATTGTGAGATCGTCGGCGGCGGAGCATCGGCCGATGCCTACCATTTCACGGCACCCCACCCGGAAGGCAAGGGAGCCATGAAGGCGATGCGCGATGCCATCAAGGATGCCGGCATCACGCCCGAGGATATCGACTATGTGAACGTACACGGCACCTCGACGCCTGCCGGAGACCTTCCGGAACTGAAGGCCGTTGCGGGCGTTCTGGGCGACCATGTCTACAAGGTCAATATCTCCTCGACGAAGTCCATGACGGGACACCTGCTGGGTGCCGCCGGTGCCGTAGAGGCGCTGGCCTGCATTTTCGCACTGACGCACGGAGTCGTACCTCCGACGATCAACTGTGAGAATCTGGATCCCGAAATCGACCCGAATCTGAACCTGACGCTCAACAAGGCACAGAAACGCGACGTGAAGTGCGCCCTGAGCAACACGTTCGGCTTCGGAGGACATAACTCGACGGTTATCTTCCGCAAGTACTAACGTCGAAAGGGTCCGCGCCGTGATCGATTTTCTGCTGCGTCCGTGGAAACGGAATTTCGGACCCGACAAGGCGTATTACAGGATTATCGATGATATGTTCGGATTCGTTCCGCATAACATCGAACTCTACAAGCTGGCTTTGATTCACAAGTCAGCTTCTTTGATTTTGGAGGATGGGCGGCCGATCAACAACGAGCGTCTGGAGTACCTCGGAGACGCCGTGATCGAGGCCGTTACCTCGGATTACATCTTCATCGAGTACCCCGATCGCGACGAAGGTTTCATGACCAAGCTGCGGTCAAAGATCGTTTCGCGGCAGTCGCTCAATGCGCTTGCCGAGCGTTTGGGGCTCGATGCGCGGGTCATTGCCACCAACAACGGTGCAGGCATCTCCCAAAAACACATCTACGGCGATGCCTTCGAGGCAATGATGGGGGCTATCTACCTCGATCAGGGGTACGATTTCGTCAATCGGTTGCTTATCAACCGCATATATGCCCGTTTCCTTGATCTGGAGACGCTGACCGAGTCGGAGACCGACTTCAAGAGCCGTTTGATCGAATGGTGCCAGAAAAACCGCCACAAGGTGCTTTTCCGCACGGGCACCGAGAAGGAGACGTCGGCTCCGAACCATCCGGTCTTTTATAGTACGGTGCTTGTGGACGGCATGGAGGTCGGCCACGGCGTCGGTGATTCGAAGAAGGAGGCCGAGCAGCATGCAGCCTTCTCCGTGTCGCAGTACATGACCGACGAGCAGTGTGCGTCGTTGCTCGATCGGGTGGATCGGCTGACCAAATAGTCCGGCATCCGGAGTTGCGCCCCGGCCTGCTCTGTTCCCGAATAAAACATGCCTATGACAACCATAGCCCAGAAGATGGCCGCTCGCGGCGTCGAATCGCTGACCGACCGGGAGTTGCTGACGTTGCTCACCGAGGAGGAGTCCTATGCCGACGCGTTGCTCGAAGCCTGCGGCGGTTCGCTTGCGCGCATTGCTGCGGAGGGCGAGTCGCGTCTCCGTATGATCGGCGGGTTGGGTTTGCGACGGGCGCGACTGCTGCGTGCTGCCGCGGAGTTCGGGCGCCGGACGGCCTCCGAACTTACCGCCGGTGTGGAGTGCATCGTCTCGAGCGACGATGTGGTCCGTCTTTTCCGTCCGCATCTGGAGAGTCTTCCCTATGAGGAGTGCTGGGCGGTCTATCTTACCTCTTCGAACCGCATTATCGAGCGCCAGCGCATAAGCCAGGGCGGTGTTTCGGGTACGGTCGTCGATCACCGGCTTATCGTCAAGCGGGCTTTGGAGCTGCTTGCCACGCAACTTATTCTGATTCATAACCATCCGTCGGGTGCCGCCGAGGCAAGCCCGCAGGACCGGGCGCTTACGGAGAAGGTGGCACGCGCCGCGGCCCTGTTCGATATCCGACTGCTGGATCATCTGATTCTCTCGCGCGAGGGCGATTTCTCGTTCCGGCGCGAGGGCTTGCTCCAATAGCCCCTCCTGTATTTCCCGTTGCTGCATTCGTCCGGAATAGCGGTGCGGGGTCGTGCCTTTTTCTCGGACCGTATGGAAATAAAAGGTTTTGCAGACTGCGAAATCCTAATTTATTTTGTACTTTTGCAATTCGGAAAAATCTGTAAAAAACAAGAATACGATGACGCAGGAAGAACTTTTCAAGAAACTGGTCGCCCATTGCAAGGAGTACGGATTCGTCTTTCCGTCGAGCGAAATCTACGACGGCCTGGCTGCCGTGTATGACTACGGTCAGAACGGTGTGGAGCTGAAGAACAACATCAAGCGTTACTGGTGGGATTCGATGGTCAAGTTGCATGAGAATATCGTGGGCCTCGATGCCGCCATTTTCATGCACCCCCGCACCTGGGAGGCTTCGGGGCATGTGTCGGCCTTCAACGACCCGCTGATCGACAACCGGGATTCGAAGAAGCGTTATCGTGCCGACGTGCTGATCGAGGACTGGATCGCCAAGCAGGACGAGAAGGTCGAGAAGGAGGTCGAGAAGGCCCGCAAACGCTTCGGCGAGTCGTTCGACGAGCAGAAATACCGTGAGACGTCGCCGCGTGTGGCCGAAACCCTGGCCCGCCGCAATGCCATCCACGAGCGTTTCGCTGCGGCGATGAACGCCAACGATCTTGCGGAGTTGCGCCAGATCATCCTCGACTGTGAGATCGTCTGCCCGATTTCGGGTACGCGCAACTGGACCGAGGTGCGTCAGTTCAACCTGATGTTCTCGACGCAGATGGGCTCGACGGCCGAGGGAGCCTCGACGATCTACCTGCGTCCGGAGACGGCCCAGGGCATCTTCGTCAATTTCCTCAATGTCCAGAAGACGGGCCGCATGAAACTGCCGTTCGGTATTGCGCAGATCGGCAAGGCCTTCCGCAACGAGATCGTCGCCCGTCAGTTCATCTTCCGCATGCGCGAGTTCGAGCAGATGGAGATGCAGTTCTTCGTACGTCCCGGCACCGAGATGGAGTGGTGGAACCGCTGGAAGGAGATCCGTATGGCCTGGCACCGGGCTCTGGGCTTCGGCGACGACAACTACCGCTTCCATGACCACGAGAAGCTGGCGCACTACGCCAATGCCGCTACGGACATCGAGTACAACTTCCCGTTCGGCTTCAAGGAGGTCGAGGGTATCCATTCGCGTACGGACTTCGACCTGGGCAACCACCAGAAGTTCTCGGGCAAGGAGATCCAGTATTTCGATCCGGAGACGGGCGAGAGCTATGTTCCCTATGTCGTGGAGACCTCGATCGGCGTGGACCGCATGTTCCTGCAGGTGATGTCGGCCGCCTATACCGAGGAGCAGCTTGAGGGCGGCGACTCGCGTGTCGTGCTGCGTCTTCCCGCCGCGCTGGCGCCGGTCAAGGTGGCCGTCCTGCCGCTGGTCAAGAAGGACGGCATGCCGGAGGTCGCCCAGCGGATCGTCGATGAACTGAAGTACGACTATAACGTTGTTTACGACGAGAAAGACTCCGTGGGCAAACGCTACCGCCGTCAGGATGCCATCGGTACGCCCTTCTGCGTTACCGTGGACGGACAGACGCTTGAAGACGGGACGGTTACGGTGCGCCACCGCGACTCGATGCAGCAGGAGCGTGTGAAGATCGAGGCGCTGCATGCCATGGTCGAGGAGGAGTGCTCCTACCGCAAGCTCTTCAGGAAGCTGAACCTGTAGGATAAACCGCCGGACGAAGCTCCACTGCCGACATGGGACGGATCCTGGCCATCGACTACGGAACAAAACGTACGGGAATCGCCGTAAGCGATCCCCTGCGGCTGATTGCCGGGGGGCTTGAGACCGTGCCGACGAAGGATCTGGAGCGTTGGTTGGCAGCCTATTTCGCCCGGGAGGAGGTCTCGACGATCGTGTTGGGCAAGCCGTCGCACATGGACGGCACCCCGTCGGACACCTGGCACTTCATTGAGCCGCTCGCCGGCCGTCTGCGCCGTGCCTGGCCCGACAAGGAGGTGGTTTTCTACGACGAGCGTTTCACCTCGGTGCTGGCGCATCGCGCGATGCTCGACGGCGGTCTGGGACGCATGGCCCGCCGCGACCGGGCGCTGGTGGACAAGATCTCGGCGACGATTATCCTTCAAGGGTATATGGAGTATGAGTCGAATCGTTGAATTTCGGCGTGTGCCGGGCGGCGTTTCGAAAAAATGGAAAATACAAGAATCAACGATATGATCTATCCGATTGTCATTTTCGGGGATGAGGTGCTTCGCAAGCACTGCCGGGAGATTACGCCCGAGTATCCCGAAGTAAAGAAACTGATCGAGGACATGTTCCTCACGTTGGAGGAGGCCGAAGGGGTGGGCCTTGCCGCTCCGCAGATCGGCAAGGACATCCGCCTGTTCATTGTGGACTGCACGCCGTGGGCCGAGGAGGATCCTTCGTGTGCCGACTATAAGCGAGCCTTCATCAACCCCGAGATCTACGCCTATTCGGACGAAAAGAAGGCCTATAACGAAGGGTGCCTCTCCTTTCCCGGCATTCGTGCCGATGTGCAGCGGTCGCTTTCGATCCGCATGCGGTATCTCGATGCGGATTTTGTCGAGCACGACGAGGAGTTCACGGGCCTCAAGGCCTGGGTCATCCAGCACGAGTACGACCATATTGAAGGCGTGGTCTTCACGGACCGTGTGGCGCCTCTGCGCCGTCAGTTGCTCAAGGGTAAGTTGCTGAATCTTGCCAAGGGCAAATACAGTTGCAGCTACAAGACGCGATAGACGGGTCTGGCCTCTTCCGAAACGGGAAAAAGCCCCGGAATCTCGAAGGATTCCGGGGCTTTTTCGTTGCGGTGCAGCCACCTGTCAGAACTTGTAGGCTGCGCCGATGCTGATGACTACGGGATTTTTGCGTACATCATCGAACATGGGCTGCCATTTCAAGCCGGCCGATATATCCCAGTTGTTGGTAATCTTGCAGTCGAAGCCGCCGCCGATGTTCAGACCGGCAGCCCAGCGGCCGATATCGTTGGCCGTGATACCCACTGCGGGATAGAGATCCCACTGGTCGGCGATGTGGAATACATACTGCGCATCGCAGCTCAGGTCGATCGAACATCCGCTGTGGAGCAGTGCCGTAAGCGAGGGTTCGATACGCCAGTTGTCATCGAAACTGTAACGTGCGAAGGCACCCAATCCCACTACGGCATCGCCCGTATTGGTATAGATGTTCATGCGGGGACCGACGGCCCAGTTTCCGGCCTGTTGAGCGGATGCTGCCGTCGAAACGAACAGAGCGGCAATAACCGCAAGGATGATTTTTTTCATACGCGTCTAATTTATGGTATTGAATCAAAATTCCGTTTTATTGCTAACAAATATAGAAAAAAATAGTATAGCGAGCAAATAAAATCAACGAACGCCCCATTTTGAAATATAAACAAGAGATCCGCAACAGTCATGCCGCGGATCTCTTGTTTTGTATCCCGAAAGATCGGGAAGAGGATCACTATTTCTGGTTGAGGGCTGCGTGTGCGGCTGCCAGACGTGCGATGGGCACGCGGAAGGGCGAGCAGCTCACATAGTTCAGACCGGCGTAGTGGCAGAACTCTACCGACGAAGGCTCACCGCCGTGCTCGCCGCAGATACCGCACTTGAGGTTCTCACGCGTACCGCGGCCCTTGAATACGGCCTCGCGGATGAGCTGTCCCACGCCGTTGCGGTCGAGGATCTGGAACGGGTCGTTCTTCAGAATGCCTTTCTCGAGGTAGATGGGCAGGAACTTGCCGATATCGTCGCGCGAGAATCCGAGGGTCATCTGCGTCAGGTCGTTCGTACCGAACGAGAAGAACTCGGCCACTTCGGCAATCTGGTTGGCCGTAACGGCGGCGCGCGGCACCTCGATCATCGTACCGACCATGTATTCGATCTTGTCGTTGCGCTCCGAGAATACCTGCTCGGCCGTCGAGTCGATGATCTGCTTCTGGTAGCGGAGCTCCTTGTGGTTACCCACGAGCGGCACCATGATCTCGACATGTACGGGGATTCCCGCAGCCTTAACGTTCATGGCAGCCTCGATGATGGCACGGGTCTGCATCTCCGTAATCTCGGGGTAAGTATTTCCGAGACGGCATCCGCGGTGTCCGAGCATGGGGTTGAACTCGGCGAGTGCCTCGACCTTGGCAGCGATCTTCTGGAACGGCACGTTCATCTCCTCGGCCATCTCCTTCTGACCCTTCTCATCGTGGGGCACGAACTCGTGCAGAGGGGGATCGAGCAGGCGGACCGTTACGGGATATCCGTTCATGGCCTTGAACAGACCCTCGAAGTCCCCGCGCTGCATGGGCAGCAGCTTGGCCAGGGCCACGCGGCGTCCGGCCTCGTCGTCCGCGAGGATCATCTCACGGATGGCCTTGATGCGGTCGCCCTCGAAGAACATGTGCTCCGTGCGGCAGAGACCGATACCCTCGGCACCGAATTCGAAGGCCTGCTTGGCATCCTTCGGCGTGTCGGCGTTGGCGCGCACCTTCAGTACGGAGTATTTGCTGGCCAGCTCCATGAGCTTGCCGAAGTCTCCGCTCAGGTCGGCGGCCTTCGTGGCCACCTGTCCGAGGTAAACCTCACCCGTCGAACCGTTGAGCGAGATCCAGTCTCCCTCCTTGACGGTAAATCCGTTCACCTTGATCGTGCGGGCCTTGTAGTCGATTTCGAGTTCACCGGCACCCGATACGCAGCACTTGCCCATACCGCGGGCCACGACGGCTGCGTGCGAGGTCATACCGCCGCGTGCGGTGAGGATACCGGCTGCGTCGAGCATACCCTTCAGGTCCTCGGGCGAGGTCTCGATGCGTACGAGGATGGCCTTCTGGCCGGTCGAGGCAAATACCTTCTCGGCATCCTCGGCGAAGAATACCACGGGGCCCGTTGCGGCGCCCGGCGATGCGGGCAGACCCTTCGTGATGACCTGTGCCGTGGCGATAGCCTTCTTGTCGAATACGGGGTGGAGCAGTTCGTCGAGCTTTGCGGGCTCGCAACGCAGTACGGCGGTCTTCTCGTCGATCAGGCCTTCGCGGAGCATGTCCATGGCGATCTTGACCATGGCGGCACCCGTACGCTTGCCGTTGCGGCACTGGAGCATCCAGAGTTTGCCGTCCTGGATCGTGAACTCGATGTCCTGCATGTCGGTGAAGTACTGCTCGAGGTGGTGCTGGATCTCGTTGAGCTCGGCATATACATCGGGCATCACCTCTTCGAGCGAGGGGTACTTCGTCTTGCGCTCCTCCTCGGAGATGTTCTGTGCCTTGGCCCAGCGCTTCGAACCCTCGATGGTGATCTGCTGCGGGGTGCGGATGCCGGCCACGACATCCTCGCCCTGGGCGTTGATCAGATACTCGCCGTTGAAGATGTTCTCACCGGTCGCGGCGTCGCGCGAGAAGGCTACGCCGGTTGCGGAGTTATCGCCCATGTTGCCGAATACCATGGCCTGTACCGAAACGGCGGTTCCCCACTCCGAGGGGATGTTGTTGAGTTTGCGGTAGAGGATGGCGCGCTCGTTCATCCACGATCCGAATACGGCGCAGATGGCACCCCAGAGCTGATCCCAGGGGTTGGTCGGGAAGTCCTCGCCGGTCTGCTTCTTCACGGCGGCCTTGAAGCTCTTTACGAGTTCCTTCAGGTCGTCGGTCGTCAGGTCGGTGTCGTTCTTCACGCCGCGCTTTGCCTTGAGGGCGTCGATGATCTCCTCAAAGGGATCGTGATCCTCCTTCGATGCGGGCTTCATGCCGAGCACCACGTCGCCGTACATCTGTACGAAACGGCGGTAGGAGTCCCACGCAAAGCGGGGCTTTCCCG
>DWWQ01000019.1 GCA_019119615.1 Candidatus Alistipes stercoravium
TTCGATCGATTCATAGATATCGCCTTCGTCTTCTATCTCTTGCAGGTTCTCGAGAACTTCGAGCGGAGCTCCCGATCGTACGGCATAGTCGATCAGCTCTTCCTTGGTTGCGGGCCAGGGCGCATCTTCGAGTTTCGAAGCCAGTTCCAGTGTCCAATACATAGTATTAAGTTTTTAAGTTGCAGTATTTCAAATAGTTGCGTTTGGTTTCGGTTTCGTATCCCGCTTTGATTGAAATGCAAAAATATAAAAAAAACAAGAAAAACAAATAAAAAATGAATATCCTTGAAGTAGTTGGAAATAGTCTGCTGATTTATATGTAGTTATATGTATGAAAATTCCGTTTCGCCTGCTCTTCCCGCCTTGTCATGCCGCGACTGCCGCCGCACCATTCTTTAGAATCGGGGTTCTGAAAATACCCGATAGGGGTTTGGCCTGTTGCGGGATTTTGCGTAATTTTACACCGCTTGCGGCGATAGTTGCTGCATCGGTCCCGAATGAACCCGAAAAATGATGAAAAAACTGCTTTTCCTTGCGGCTGCATTGCTGTGCAGTACCCCTTCTGTTTTCTCCCGGACTTCCGCCCCCTCCCTGCGCTGGCGGATCGTTCCGGCGGATCGCCCGACCATCGAATGGCAGGTTGCCGAGGGCGACTCGCATGACGACCATATCGAGATGAGCGGCCTGCGCATGTCGGTGGTGGTCCGTTATGGGGTCGCTCCGGATGGCAGCTTCCGTCTCAACCGCAACGTCGTCTGGCCGATGCTGCGTACGGTTCCCAACAATACGCACGCCTCGCTTATGCGGCGTTTTGCCTGGGACCCCGTCTCGCAGATCGCCGTCGATGGCCGCAATCTGGAGCAGGAACGCGTTCGCCGGATCCGCCTCGACGGCAGCCTCACGGTCGAGAGCGACTGGCGTTGTGGCCGCGACGGACTTTTCGCCCTGCGACGGACGCTTTTTCCGTCGGTCGATGCGCCCGCTTATTGTGAGCGTTACGAACTGACCAACCGGAGTGAACGGGCCGCCTGGGTCGAGATCCCGGCCGCTCGCGCCACGCTTCGCACTGCGGAAGAACGGGGTGTTGCGGGCAGCTATAAAATAACCTCCGAGTTGCGGAGCGATACGACGCTGTTGCTCGCTCCGGGGGCTTCGGTTTCCTTCGGTGTCGTTTTCAGCGGCCGGGATGCCGGTACGGCGCCGTTCGAACTCTCCATTGACGAAGAGCTGGCCAAGCGCCGGGCCCGCGTTGCGGCGTTTCAGGAAAATCTGATCCTCGAGACGCCCGATTCGGTCATCAATACGATGTTCGCCTTCGCCAAGATCCGGGCTGCCGAGAGCATCTACGCCACGCAGGGGGGCCTGATGCACGGCCCGGGCGGCGAGAGCTACTATGCGGCGATCTGGGCCAACGACCAGGCCGAATACATCAATCCCTTCTTTCCCTTTCTGGGCGACGGGACGGGCAACCGCTCGGCACTCTGCTCCTTCACCCATTTCGCCCATTTCATGAATCCCGACTTCCGGCCGATCCCGAGTTCGATCATTGCCGAGGGCACCGATATCTGGCACGGTGCCGGCGACCGGGGCGATGCGGCGATGATCGCCTACGGTGCGGCGCGCTATGCACTGGCCCGGGGCGACCGGGCGGAGGCCGAACAGTTGTGGCCCCTGATCGAGTGGTGTCTGGAGTATTGCCGGCGAAAACTGACTGCGGACGGTGTTGTCGCTTCGGATTCCGACGAACTCGAGGGGCGTTTCCCCGCGGGCGAAGCCAACCTCTGCACCTCGTCGCTCTACTACGACGCCCTGCTTTCGGCCTCCATGCTGGGCCGCGAACTGCATAAGCCCGCCTCGCAATGCGCCGATTACCGTCGTCGCGCCGCCACGCTCCGCGAATGCATCGAGCGCCACTTCGGCGCCCGGGTCGAGGGCTTCGATACCTACTGCTATTATGAAGGCAACGACCGCCTGCGGGCCTGGATCTGCATTCCGCTGACCGTGGGGATCTACGACCGGAGCCAGGGCACCGTCGATGCGCTCTTCTCTCCGGCCTTGTGGACCGAAAACGGACTGCTCACCCAGTCGGGCGACCGAACCTTCTGGGACCGTGCGACGCTCTACGCCCTCCGGGGCTCCTACGCCTGCGGGGAGACCGAGCGCACGACCGATTTTCTGGAGTCCTACTCCGCCCGGCGGCTTCTGGGCGACCATGTTCC
This sequence comes from Candidatus Alistipes stercoravium, assembly GCA_019119615.1. Taxonomy (GTDB): domain Bacteria; phylum Bacteroidota; class Bacteroidia; order Bacteroidales; family Rikenellaceae; genus Alistipes; species Alistipes stercoravium. The sequence continues at coordinate 2,220 of DWWQ01000019.1, forward strand.
CTATGCCATCGAGGCGTGGCCCGAGGGGTCGCAGCGCCACCTCTCGGCCGAGAGCGGCCTCTACTGCCGCATCCTGACCGAAGGGGTCTTCGGCATCCGTCCCACGGGTTTCCGTTCCTTCAGCCTCACGCCGCGCCTCCCCGCGCGCTGGGACCGCATGAGCCTGCGCCGTATCCGGGCCTTCGGTTCGTGCTTCGATCTGGAGGTTAGGCGTACGCCGTGGGGTCTTGAGGTCCGGGTGCTGGAGGAGGGCAAGGAGCCTGTCCGCCGCACGATCCGCGACGGCGGAACGCTGAATATCACGCTCCGCTGAAACACACGAAAAACCCCTCGGTGATCCGAGGGGTTTCGTTATGAATAGAGGAGTCGGTCTATGCCTTTCGGGCAACGTAGAACAGATCGTAGCATGTCGCTCCGACGGGCCCCAACTGGTAATCCTCCATGGCGATCGAGATCGTAAGATCGGTGTTCTGCCGCAGCAGCTTGCGGCGGTTCAGCCGGTTGAGCAGATCGTAGGGGATGCGGAGCATCCACCGCGGCAGCCGGTGCTGAAGGTCCAGCACATCGAACCGCGTGATGCGTCGTACGCCTGCCCGGTTCTTTTCGTAATAGGCCGTAACCTTTTCATTTCCGAATACGCCGAGCGCCTCGATCTGCGGGAAGCAGGGCTCCAGCAGCCGGTGCAGCTCTTCGGCCGTGTATTCGCGCACATGCCACGGATTGCGCGTGAGCGACATGGGGGCGTTGGGCGTCGTAACGATAAAACAGCCTCCGGGCCGCAGTACGCGGGCGATCTCCCGCACGAACTCCGCGTCGCGGCGGATGTGTTCGATCACCTGGAACGAGATGACGCAGTCGAACGAGGCGTCGGGGTAGGGGAGCGGGGGTACCGTGGCCTGACGGAAGGTTACGTTTCCGGCGCGGAGGAGCGCTTCGTCCGGCCGGTGTTTGTCGATGGTGGTGAAATGTGCGGCCCGGGGGGCGATGACCTCGATGCCGTATCCCGATCCGGTGCCGATTTCGAGCACCTCGCCCGAAATGCGGCGGGCCGCCTCGTGGTAGGCGAGCAGCGAACGCTGGAAGACGAAATTGTCGGAGGCCTCGACCGAGACCCGTTCGGCAGTCTGGATCCTACTCATGGCTGCGGAGTTTGATGCCCTCTTCGCTAAGCTCCGCCTCGCCGCTCTTGAGCAGCATGCCGAGCGAGCGCTTGAATACCTTTTTGCTGGTGTGGGTGATGCGGGCGATCTCTTCGGGCGTACTGTTGTCGTTCAGGGGAAGGAATCCTCCGTTTTCACGCAGCAGCGTCCGCAGTGCTCCGGCCGCATCCTGCACCTGGGCATAGCCGCTTTGCTGGAGGCTGATGTCGATGCGCCGGTCCTCCGTGATGCGCTTGACGTAACCCGTCAGCGACTCGCCGACATGTACCTCGCGGAAGAGTTCGTTGCGGTAGATCATGCCCCAGTAGCGGTTCTCGACGATCACGCGATAGCCGATCTCGCTCTCCGAGGCGACGAGCAGCCGCACCTGCTGCCGGGGCGAGAGCGTGATGTCCTCGTTGCGGATGAAGCTCTTGAGCCTGGCCGTGGCCACGCAGCGTCCCGTGATGCTGTCCTCGTAGAGATAAACGATGTAGCTGTGCCCGACCAGAATGCCGCCCTGCTGGTTGCGGTTGGGCAGGAAGAGGTCCTTTCCGTGCAGCCCCCAGTCGAGGAAGGCGCCGTGGGGCGTCTTGTCCACCACGCGCAGGTATCCGGCCTGTCCGACTTCGAGCAGCGGACGTTCGGTCGTGGCCACGAGCCGGTTTTCCGAGTCGTGGTAGACGAATACCTCCTTCGTGTCGCCCACCTTGTCTGCGAGCGACGTGTAGCGGTTCGGGAGGAGCACCTCGTTGTGCTCTTCGTCCGCGAGATAGATGCCGTGTTCCGACGTGCGGCTGACGGTAAGGGTTTGTGTGCGACCTGCCTGAAGCATGATTCGTTTCGGGATTTTGTTCGCTGCAAAAGTACGTTTTATTTCGCCCGAATCCAAACGCCGCCCCCGACACCGCATGAATCCGCTGCCTGCGATTTGCCTTTTTGCGCCGAAAAGCGTAATTTTATCGCTCCGGAGCCTGCTCCGTCCCCAATCCGAAAGCCTATGAGCCTGCGTATCGCCGTCCTTCAGCCCGATATCGCGTGGGCCGCTCCCGAGCGGAATCTCGCGCGCTTCGAATCCCATGTCGCCGCATGCAGCGCGGACCTGCTGCTGCTTCCCGAGATGTTCGCCACGGGCTTCTGCCTCGATCCGGCCCGTATCGCCGGGCCGGACGACGGTGCGGTCCTTGCTACGCTGCGCCGCTGGGCCGCAGACTATGGATGCGCCCTGGCCGGCAGCGTCGCCGTCTCGATGCCCGACGCCACCTTCCGCAACCGCATGTACTTCGTCGAACCCTCGGGCCGCGTGTCGTATTATGACAAGCACCATCTCTTCACCCCCGGCGGCGAGGCGGCCGCCTTCCGCGCGGGCGATTGCCGCACGGTTGTCTCTTACGGGGGCATGCGCTTCCTGCTGGCGGTCTGCTACGACCTGCGCTTTCCGGTCTGGCTGCGCTGCCGCGACGATTACGACGCCATCCTCTGCTGCGCCTCGTGGCCAGCCTCACGACGTGATGCGTGGTGCACGCTGCTGCGGGCGCGCGCCATCGAGAACCAGTGCTATGTTGCCGCCGCAAACCGCATCGGCCGCGATCCCGCGGCCCATTATGCGGGCGACTCCGTGCTGCTCGACTTCCGGGGCCGGACGCTCGCGGAGGCGGGTGCTGAGGAGTGCCTGATCCGTGCCGGGTTCGATCTGTTGGCCGTCAGCGCCTTCCGCGGGGAGTTCCCCGCCTGGCGCGATGCCGACGACTTCGAGATGCGAATCCCGTAACGACCTTTTGTTTTTCCGGCGTGAAAGTCGTATCTTTACGCGCTCGTTCGGACCGCATCGACGGTATCCGGGCGTGCAGTTGCCATGAAGGAGGATACGATACGGATATACGGTGCGCGGGTCCACAACCTGAAAAACGTGGACCTGGAGATTCCGCGCCACAAGCTGGTGGTCATCACGGGCCTCTCGGGCTCGGGCAAGTCGTCGCTGGCCTTCGATACGATCTATGCCGAGGGACAGCGCCGCTACATGGAGACCCTTTCGACCTATGCGCGGCAGTTCGTCGGGACGATGGAGCGCCCCGACGTGGACAAGATCACGGGCTTGAGCCCTGTCGTGGCCATCGAGCAGAAGACCACGAACCGCAATCCGCGTTCGACGGTGGGCACCGTTACCGAGATCAACGACTTTCTGCGTCTGCTCTACGCACGGGCTTCGCGGGCCTATTCGCCCGTGACGGGCGAGGAGATGGTGCATTATACCGACGATCGGATCGTCGAGCTGATTCTCGGGGGCTTTGCCGGACGGCGCATTGCGCTGATGGCCCCGGTCATCAAGGGCCGCAAGGGCCATTACCGCGAGCTCTTCGAGACGCTGGCCCGCAAGGGCTACCTCTATGCCCGCATCGACGGCGAGATCCGCGAGATCGTCTCGGGCATGCGCCTCGACCGCTACAAGATCCATACGATCGACCTGGTCGTGGACCGGCTGGCGGTCGGTGAGGAGTCGCGCGACCGGCTCACGACCTCGCTCAAGGAGGCGATGCGCCAGGGCAAGGGTACGATGGCCGTCTACGACTACGGCACCGAACAGCAGCGCTTCTATTCGCGGCACCTGATGTGCCCCTCGACGGGTATCGCCTTCGAGGACCCCGCGCCGCATACCTTTTCGTTCAACTCGCCGAAGGGCGCCTGCCCGCACTGCAACGGTCTGGGCGAGGAGGCGGTCTTCGATCTGGAGAAGATCGTCCCTAACCCGCAGCTCTCGCTGCGCGAGGGAGCTGTCGAGCCGCTGGGCAAATACCGCAACAACCTGCTCTTCGCCCTGCTCGAGATGCTGGGCCGCCGCTACGATTTCACGCTCGACGATCCGATCTCGAGCTTCTCGGAGGAGGCGCTCAATGCCGTGCTCTACGGCGATTCGGAGCCGCTGACGGTCGATCTTACGGAGTTCAGCTCCTCGGGCGGCCGCCAGTTCCTGCAGTGGGAGGGCGTCGCCGAGTATATCGGCCGCACGGAGGACGAAGATTCGAAACGGGGCCAGAAGTGGCGCGAGCAGTTCCTTGTCCACCGCACCTGCTCCGTCTGCGGCGGCACGCGCCTGAAGAAGGAGGCGCTGCAGTTCCGCATCGGCGACAGGAACATCGCCGAGGTCTCGGCCCTCTCGATCGCCGATTTCTCGGAGTGGATCTCCCACATCGAGCAGTGGATGACGCCCAAGGAGTGGCGCATCGCCCAGGAGATCGTCAAGGAGATCCGCGAACGGCTCCGCTTCCTGATGGATGTGGGGCTGGGCTACCTCTCGCTGGCCCGCTCGTCGCGTTCGCTGTCGGGCGGCGAGAGCCAGCGCATCCGCCTCGCCACGCAGATCGGCTCGAAGCTGGTGAACGTCCTCTATATCCTCGACGAACCCTCGATCGGCCTGCATCAGCGCGACAACCGGCGGCTGATCCGCAGCCTCGAGGAGTTGCGCGACGCCGGCAATTCGGTCATTGTCGTCGAGCACGACGAGGAGATGATGCGCGCCGCCGACTTCATCGTCGATGTCGGGCCCCGCGCAGGCCGCAAGGGCGGCATGATCGTCGCCGCGGGTACGTTCGACGACATCCTTGCCTCGCAGACCATCACCGCCGACTATTTGACGGGCCGCCGGCGCATCGAGATCCCCGCCCGGCTGCGTCCGGGTACGGGTGAAAGCATCATCCTGCGCGGCGCCCGGGGCAACAACCTCAAGAACATCACCGTCGAATTCCCGCTGGGCAAGCTCATCTGCGTTACGGGCGTGAGCGGTTCGGGCAAATCGACCCTCGTGAACGAGACGCTGCGGCCGATCCTCTCGAAGATGCTCTACCGCTCCTACGAACAGCCTCTCGACTACGACACGATCGAGGGTATCGGGCATATCGACAAGCTCGTCGTCGTGGACCAGTCGCCCATCGGCCGCTCGCCGCGCTCGAATCCCGCGACCTATTCGAACGTCTTTGCCGATATCCGCAAACTCTTCGAGATGACGCCCGACGCCCAGATCCGTGGCTTCAAGGCGGGCCGTTTCTCGTTCAACGTCAAGGGCGGCCGCTGCGAGGAGTGCCGTGGTGCCGGCGTGCAGACCATCGAGATGAACTTCCTCCCGGACGTCTATGTACGCTGCAAGGCGTGCGGCGGCCACCGCTACAACCGCGAGACGCTCGAGGTGAAGTACAAGGGCAAGAATATCGACGACGTACTGAACATGACGGTCAATATGGCCGTCGAGTTCTTCGAGAACATTCCGGCCATTTACCAGAAGTTGCGAGCCATCCAGGAGGTAGGCCTCGGCTACCTGACCCTGGGTCAGCCCTGCACGACGCTTTCGGGCGGCGAGAGCCAGCGTATCAAACTCTCCGCAGAGCTTTCGAAACGCGACACGGGCCGTACGCTCTATATCCTCGACGAGCCGACGACGGGCCTTCACTTCGAAGATATCCGCCTGCTGCTCGACGTGCTGAACAAACTCGTGGACCGCGGCAATACGGTGATCGTCATCGAGCACAACCTCGACGTCATCAAGGTGGCCGACCACCTGATCGACATCGGTCCCGAGGGAGGGGCCGGCGGCGGTCGGGTGCTGGTCTGCGGCACGCCGCACGAGGTTGCCTCCTGTCCGGAGAGCTATACGGGCCAATTTCTCAAACAAATGGGTCTTTAGCCGATCGGGGCATTGATTTTGCTTTTCATGGCCATAACCAAAATTATGTGCTATGAAAAAAACAGTCATTATCCTCCTCGGGCTGCTGATGTGTACGGCGGCCGTTACCGTGATCGGACAGAAGAAGACGTTGTCTCCGAAGCAGGAGCGCCGCGAGGTGCGTGAAAAGCGCCGCGCGGAGCGTGTGGCCAACTACGAGAAGTTCATGGATTCACTCGTCCTGTCGCGCAACTTCCAGTTCAACCCGCAGTCGATGCAGCGGCAGCCGGCCGGACCGCTGCGCCAGATCATGAACCCCGAGTTCAGCCTCGGTCTCTGGGACGGCACGGCCGACATCTGCCTTCCCTACATCAAGGGCTATGTGGCGCCCTATTACGTTACGATGATCAACTACACGGTTTCGGACCTGCAGGGCTATACGACCGAGCAGACGCAGGAGGGGTGGATGGTGAGCTTCTCGACCTCGCTCTTCTCCGCCTCGACCTACACCTTTACGCTGGAGATCTATTCGCGTACGGGAGGAGCGACGCTGACGATCACCAACTCCTGGTACAGTCCCGTGCAGTATACGGGCTCCATCTCGCAGCTTTATTGACCGTTCGTCCGTTGATGCAAAAGGTCCCTGCCGCCCGAAAGCGACAGGGACTTTTTATCTCTCCGACATCCCGTTTACGGCCGGTATATGAGGGCCACGGCCGATACCGATACGCCCTCCTCGCGTCCTTCGAATCCGAGCCGTTCGGTGGTTGTCGCCTTGATTGATACGCGATCGACGCCGATTTCCATGACGGCGGCCAGCGCCTCGCGCATCGCATCGATATGGGGGCGCAGTTTGGGCCGCTGCATGCGGATCGTGCAGTCCACGTTCCCGATCTCGTACCCCCTGTCGCGCAGCATGCCGGCGACGCGGCGCAGCAGGATCTTCGAGTCGATGCCCGCATAGTCGTCGGACGTGTCGGGAAAGTGGAGACCGATGTCGCCGAATGCCGCAGCTCCCAGCAGGGCGTCGCACAGGGCGTGTATCGCCACATCACCGTCCGAGTGGGCCACGAATCCCTTCGTGTGCGGAATCTCCACACCGCCCAATACCAGCTTTCGTCCCTCTTCGAGGACATGCACGTCGTATCCGTGCCCGATTCTGAAGTCCATAGCGTTGAATTTGGATGATCTTCGGATTCCGGTTGCCGGGCGGGGCGTCTTTCGGAGCGTTTCACGCCGGACAATCGATACCGATGCAAAGATACGTTACTCCGGAAATATGTCCAAATCGGCAGAAAAATTCGTCGATATTTTGGCATTTGAATTATATTTTCATATATTTATACCCCGATCTGCTTTCGGATCGGCGTGAAAGAAAACCTTAAACTTCAAAACTGATATGAATACGACCTTGAATCCCGATCCGCTCGTGCGCTTTCTGGGAAAGCCGCGGCGGGAATTTACCCGTGCGGACCTGATCCGCTATATCGAGGAGCACGGTATCGAGATGATCAACCTCCGCTATCCGGGAGCCGACGGCCGGCTGAAGACGCTCAATTTTGTCATCAACGACCGTGCCTACCTGGAGAGCATCCTCACCTGCGGCGAGCGGGTGGACGGTTCGAGCCTCTACCCCTACATCGAGGCGGGTTCGAGCGACCTCTACGTCGTGCCGCGTTACCGCACGGCGTTCCGCAACCCCTTCAGCGAGATTCCGGCCGTGGATATTCTCTGCAGCTACTATACGAAGGACGGCACGCCGTTCGAAATGGCTCCCGAGCAGACGCTGCGCCGGGCGCACGAGGCGCTGCGCCGCACGACGGGCTTCGACTTCCACGTCATGGGCGAGCTGGAGTTCTACGTCGTCGCACCGCGCGAAGAGCTCTTCCCGGCGGTCGATCAGCGGGGCTATCACGAATCGACGCCCTTCAACAAGGGGGCGGAGTTCCGCGTCCGGGCCATGCAGTACATCGCGCAGGCCGGCGGCGAGATCAAGTATGGCCACTCGGAGGTGGGCAACTTCACGCAGGGCGAGTGGATGTACGAGCAGAACGAGATCGAGTTCCTGCCCACGGACCTCGAGGCGGCAGCCGACCAGCTGCTCGTCGCGAAGTGGATCATCCGCACGCTGGCCTATGAATACGGCGTGAGCGTTACGTTCGCACCGAAGATCACCGTCGGCAAGGCGGGCAGCGGACTGCATATCCATACGCGGCTGATGCACGAGGGGCGCAATGCGATGGTCGAATCCGACGGTCGCCTTTCGGACAACGCCCTGAAGGCCATTGCCGGCTACCTGTCGCTTGCGCCGTCGCTCACGGCCTTCGGCAATACCAATCCGACCTCTTATTTCCGGCTGGTTCCGCACCAGGAGGCCCCGACGAACATCTGCTGGGGCGACCGCAACCGTTCGGTCCTCGTGCGCGTGCCGCTGGGCTGGAGCCGCGGGGCGGGAGGTATGGCCAGCGATGCCAATCCGCTGGAGCAGCCCGCAATGCCTGATGTCGATCTGAAGCAGACCGTGGAGTTCCGCTGCCCGGACGGCTCGGCCGATATCTACCTGCTGCTGGCGGGCCTTGCCGTTGCCGCGCGCCACGGTTTCGAGATGGAGAACGGCCTGCAGTACGCCCGCGACCGTTATGTGGACGTGAATATCTTCGACGACAAGCACCGCGAGGTTCTCGCCCGTTTGAGCAGCCTGCCGGCATCGTGCGAGGAGTCGGCCCGCTGCCTGGAGGCGCAGCGCGCGATCTACGAACAGCACGGGGTCTTCGCTCCGGGGCTCATCGACGGACTTGTCTCCCGCCTTTCGGCATTCCACGATGCGAACCTGCGTCGGGAGATCGCCGGCGACATGGCCCGGATCAAACAGCTTGTCGATACCTACTTTCATTGCGGCTGATCCGCCGCAAGGCCGTTTCTGTCTGTCGGAATCTTCGCCCCGTTGCGGAGATTCCGATCTTTTTCCTATATTTGTAAGCCATATTCATCGACGAACATGACGATAAAACGATCATCTATGTCAGCAATCACCACTCTCGAACCCCGCATCGTCTGGGAACAGTTCGATGCCATCACGCAGGTTCCGCGCCCCTCGAAGAAGGAGGGTAAGATCATCGAGTTTCTGATCGACTTCGCCCGCCGGCACCATATCGAATATGCGAAGGATGCCACGGGCAACGTGGTCATGCGCAAGCCGGCCACTCCGGGCTATGAGGACCATCCCGGCGTGGTGCTCCAGTCGCACATGGACATGGTCTGCGAGAAGAATTCGGATGTCGAGTTCGATTTCGAGCGCGATGCCATCCGCCCGCGGATCGACGGCGAATGGGTCCGTGCCGAGGGCACGACGCTCGGTGCCGACTGCGGCATCGGCATGGCTGCGGCGCTTGCCGTACTGATCGACCCCGCGGTGCAGCACGGACCTCTGGAGGCGCTCTTCACGGTCGATGAGGAGACGGGCCTCACGGGAGCTTTCGGTCTGGGCGCGGAGATGCTCACGGGCAAATACCTCATCAACCTCGACTCCGAGGACGAGGGCGAACTCTTCATCGGATGCGCCGGCGGTATCGACACGCTGGCCACGTTCCGCTATGAGGAGCAGCCGGCTCCCGCGGATTACGCCTACTATACGGTCCGCGTTTCGGACCTCCAGGGCGGCCACTCGGGCGACGACATCGACAAGGGCCGCGCGAATTCGAACCGTGCTTTGGCCCGCCTGCTGTGGAGCGCCCGCAAACGCTTCGGTCTTTGTCTGAGCCATTTCGACGGCGGCAATCTGCGCAATGCCATCCCGCGTGAAGCCACGGCGCTCTTCGGCGTGCCCGTATCCTGCAAGGCCGAATTCGAGGCCTTCTACGAGCGCTTTGCCGCCGACCTCGCCGCCGAGTTCCATTTCCGCGAGCCGAATTTCCGCATCGCCCTTGCCGCGGCTCCGCAACCCGCCACGGTGATCGATGCCGCGACGCTGCGCAATCTGCTCCATGCCCTCGTCGGCCTGCCGAACGGCGTCGTGGAGATGTCGTTTGCCGTTCCGGGTCTTGTCGAAACCTCCACGAACCTCGCCTCCGTGAAGTTCGAGTCCGACCGGCGCATCGTCGTAACCACCTCGCAGCGCTCCTCGGTCGAGAGCGCCAAGGAGGCCGTCATGCAGGCCGTTGAGGCGGTCTTCGAGCTGGCCGGTGCCGAGGTGGTCCACTCCGACGGTTACCCGGGCTGGACGCCCAATCCCGAATCGCACCTGCTTGACGTTACGGTTGCGGCCTACCGCCGCCTCTTCTCCGCGGAGCCCAAGGTGCGCGCGATCCATGCCGGTCTGGAGTGCGGGCTTTTCCTCGAGAAATACCCCCATCTGGAGATGGTCTCCTTCGGGCCGACGCTTCGGGGCGTGCATTCGCCCGACGAGCGCCTCGAAATCGCCACGGTCCCCAAATTCTGGGCACTGCTGCTCGAGACGCTGCGTACGCTTTGACGCAGGTCGCAGTATCGCACGCGGTGGCAGGTTGCACAGACCTGCCGCCGCTTTTTTTGCTCCGTGCAACCTGCGGAACAAAAAATTCGTATCTTTGCCCCATGATGAAAAAGACGCTGCTTTTCTGCCTGCTTCTGCTCTTCGCCCTTTCGGCCGGAGCTGCAACCTACTGCGTGGAGGATGTCCCCAACGTGCAACGCATGGATTCGCGCCGTTATGTCTCGAATCCCGACGGGATTCTCTCCGATGCAACCGTGGCACGCATTGATGCACTCTGCGCCTCGCTGCGCGAACGGGGACTGGCGCAGGTCGCCGTCGTTGCCGTGGACGATATCGAGGGCGGCGACACCTTCACCTTTGCCGTCGATCTGTTCGACAGCTGGGGTGTAGGCGGAAAGAAGAGCAACAATGGACTGGGTATCCTGCTGGTGCGGGACCTTCGTGAAATCCGTTTCGTTACGGGCGGGGGTGTCGAGGGAGTGCTTCCCGATGCGCTCTGCAAACGCATCCAGATGCGGTACATGCTCCCGGCCTTCCGCGAGGGGGATTACGATGCGGGGATGCTGGCGGGTGTCGAGGCTGCGGCGCAGCTGCTTGAAGGGGGCGATCCCGATCTGGAAACCGGCGAGGAGGAGCTTCCCGGCTGGTTTATCCTGTTCCTTGTCGGCGGCTTTATCCTTCTGCCGCTCGGTATAGGGTTGCTGGTCCATTACGCCTCGCGCCGCTGTCCGCGGTGCCACCGCTGCAGTCTCCAGCTCGATGCCCGGCAGGTCGTGCATACGTCGCCCTCTTTCCGTGAGGTGGAGTATACCTATGTCTGCCGGCATTGCGGCGAGGTTGTCCGGCGCCGTTCGCGCCAGTCGCGCGGCAACGGCTTCGGCGGCGGTTCGGGCGGCGGCATGATTATCGGCGGGGGCGGCTTTGGCGGCGGCTTCGGTGGGGGATCCATCGGCGGCGGCTTCGGCGGCGGCAGC
>DWWQ01000020.1 GCA_019119615.1 Candidatus Alistipes stercoravium
GGTGCAGGATATCTACCGCATCTGGCGCCCGACGCCTCTGGTACGGGCCACGGGCCTCGAAAAGGCCCTCGACACCCCCGCGCGGATCTACTTCAAAAACGAGAGCGTCTCGCCCGCCGGGTCGCACAAGCCCAATACGGCCGTACCGCAGGCCTACTACAACTACAAGCAGGGTATCCGTCGCCTTACGACCGAGACGGGCGCCGGACAGTGGGGCTCGGCCATCGCCTTCGCCGGGCGCCATTTCGGCATCGACGTCGAGGTCTACATGGTCAAGGTGAGCTACGAGCAAAAGCCCTACCGGCGGCTGATGATGCAGACCTGGGGCGCGCAGTGCTTCCCCTCGCCCTCGACGCGCACCGCTTCGGGACGCGCCGCCCTGGAACGCGACCCCGACTGTTCGGGAAGCCTCGGACTGGCGATTTCTGAGGCGGTGGAGATGGCCCTGCAGCACCCCGAGGATACACGCTACTGCCTGGGCAGTGTCCTGAACCATGTACTGCTGCACCAGACGGTGATCGGCCAGGAGGCCGTCGCACAGATGGAGATGGCCGACGCCGAACCCGACGTGGTGATCGGCTGCATCGGCGGAGGCAGCAACTTCGCCGGCATGGCCTTCCCCTTCCTGCGCAAGAAGCTCGTGGAGGGCAAACCGATGCGCGTCGTGGCTGTCGAGCCCGCCAGCTGTCCGAAACTGACGCGGGGAACGTTCCAGTACGATTTCGGCGATGTGGCGGGGTTCACGCCCCTGATCCCGATGTACACCCTGGGACATGACTTCCAGCCTTCGGACATCCACGCCGGAGGGCTCCGCTACCACGGTGCCGGAGCGATCGTCAGCCAGTTGCTGAAGGATTCGCTCATCGAGGCCTGCGCCATTCCGCAGACCGAGACGCTTGCCGCCGGCATCCTCTTCGCCAAAACCGAAGGGATCATCCCGGCGCCCGAATCGACGCACGCCATCGCCGCCGCCTGCCGCGAAGCGCTCCGCGCCAAAGAGGAGGGGACCCCGAAAACCATCCTCTTCAACCTCTCGGGCAACGGCGTGATCGACCTCTACGCCTACGAACAGTACCTCGCGGGAGTCCTGAAGGACTACAACCCGACAGACGCCGAGATCCGGCAGACGGTCGGCATGCTCGACCGCATCCTCTGATCCGCCCGGGCGGATCCGCACAACCCGGAACACAGGGCCCGCATACCCCCGCGACGGGCCCGCCCTTACCAATCTCCAATAAAAAGTTCGCACTTTCCGGGTTCCGGGAGCTCCATTAGGAGCTCCCGGACTTTTTTGGCCGCCACCGCGGCCATCCCCTCTTTTAGGGAGCCTGCGGAGGCAATTTACCGAAAAGTGGCGATTGCCGCATTTTCGGACACCCCGTACCTTTGTGCCACGAAAAGATGGGGTGCAAACTGCGACATATTCCGCTGCTGCTCTTCGGAGCGCTGCTCGGCCTCCCCGGCCGGGCCCAGGAACCGGACATGCGGGGTTCGATCACGATCGAGGCGACCGACTCGCTGCACGGCGTCCTCTCCTATGCCGTAGTGGCCGTGCGGAGCATTCCCGAAGAGGGGGCTCCGCGGGCCGCCGCTACCGGCGCCGACGGGCGGTGCAGCTTCCGGCTGCCTGCCGGCAGCTACGAGGCGACGGTCTCCTACGTCGGCTACACCCCGCAGCGCTTCCGCTTCGACCTGCCGGCCGGAGCCGCACTCTTCCGGAGCATCCGGCTTCACAGCCACACGACACAGATCCGCGACGTGGTCATCACCGCCTCCGAGGTCCGCGGGCCCGTCTCGGGCGTCCGCATCGGCCGCGAAGCGATGCAGCATCTCCAGCCCTCGAGTTTCGAGGATCTGCTCGAACTGCTGCCCGGGGGCCGTGCTTCGGACCCCGCCTTCTCGGGATCGAGCCACATCCGTCTGCGCGAGGCGGCCACCTCTTCGTCGGATTACAGCACCTCGGCCCTCGGCGTGAGCTTCCTCGTGGACGGAGCACCGCGCTCGAACGATGCGGCGCTGCAGTACTCCGGGGGGATTGCCGGCGGACGATCCATTCCCATGTCGCTCAATGCGGGCATTGACATGCGGGCCCTCCCGACCGACGAAATCGCCTCGGTCGAGATCATTCAGGGCATCCCTTCGGTCGAATACGGCGACCTGACGAGCGGTCTGGTCAAGATCCGGCGCAAGGAGGGCGGACGGAATCTCGAAGCACGTTTCAAGGCCGATCTGAAGAGCCAGCTCTTCTATCTGGGCAAGGGCTTCGAGTGGGGCGAACGGGCCGAACGGCTGACGATGAACCTCGGGGTGAACTACCTCGACGCGCGGGCCGACCCGCGTAACACGCGGCAGAACTACCGCCGCATGACCGCCTCGTGGCGCATGAAGAAATACTGGACGGGAAGCTCCGACCACCGCTTCACGCTCGGCGGGTCGATCGACTACACGGGCTCGTTCGACCGGATCAAGAGCGACCGCGACATCGATATCGGGCAGACCGGACAACCCATGGAACGCTACCGGGCCGATTACAGCAGTCTGGCCGCCGCGCTGAACTTCACGGCGGAGGCCACCCGGGCCGCCGCGCTCTTCCGCCGCTTCGAGTTCACGGCCTCGGTCGATGCCGATTTCGACATTACGGACCGCTGGCGCTATGTCGTCGCAAGCGCCAACGTACCCATCCGCACGGCCCTCGAGGAGGGGGTCTACGATGCGGAGATCCTCCCCTCGCGTTACGAAGCGACCCTGCGCACCGAAAGCAAACCCTTCTACGCCTATGCCAAGGCGGTGGCGCTCTTCGGAAAGCAACACGGGAAGGCCCGCTATACGCTGCGCCTCGGAACGGACTGGTCGATGGCCAAGAACTACGGCGGAGGACTGCTTTACGACATCACGCGCCCCTTCTCCGAGCAGATGAGCACCCGCCCGCGGCGTTACGACGCCCTGCCGGCCCTGCACCGCCTTGCGGCCTTCGCCGAGGCGACGGGCGCCCTGCGTCCCGGACGGTGGCGCATCGACGCCATGGCTGGCGTGCGCGCAACGACGATGGCCAACCTCGGCGAACGCTACGCACTCCAGGGACTCGTCTACCTCGATCCGCGGCTGAACCTCTCGGTCGGGCTTCCGACCTTCGAGGTGGCGGGCCACGCGATGCGCATCACCCTATCGGGCGGTACGGGATGGCATACGAAGACCCCGACGCTCGACCAGCTCTTTCCCAATCCCGTCTATTTCGACTACACGCAACTGAACTACTTCCCGGAGGACCCCGCCAAACGGCGCATTCAGATGGTCGTCTACCGCTACGACCCCACGAACTACGACCTGCGCGCGGCCCGCAATTTCAAGTGGGAGGTACGCGGAAGGGCCGAATGGAACGGCTTCGACCTCTCGCTGGCCTGGTTCCGCGAAGACATGACCTCGGGATTCCGCACCTCGACGCAGGTGCTCGCCTACAGCTACCTCGACTATGATGAGACGGCGATCGACGCCTCGACGCTTACGGGTCCCCCGTCGGTCGAGGGGCTTCCCGCCACGGAGCAGACCGTGCTGGCCACGGCGGCCCGCACGACCAACGGCAGCCGCACGCTCAAGAAGGGCGTGGAGTTCACCTTCTCGACCCCGCGCATCCGGCCGCTGGCCACGAAACTCTCCGTCTCGGGGGCCTGGTTCCGCACCGAATACGAGAACAGCGAACCGCAGTACATCGCCACAAGCGTGGCACTGGCCGGAGGCAAGCCCTATCCCTATATCGGACTCTACGCCCAGGAGGAGCGCTTCTACAACGAGGTTTTCAATACGAACTTTCTGCTCGACACGCAGATTCCCCGGCTGGGGCTGATCTTCTCGACCTCGTTCCAGTGCCAGTGGTTCACGGGCCGCAAGCAGCAGTGGTGCGACCCGCAGCCGGTGAGCTACCTGGATACCGACCTTCGGGAGCACCCCTTTACGGCAGAGTCGGCCGGGGACGGTATCCTGCAGCACATGATCAAGGAGGTGAGCGATCTGGCCTATCTCTACCGATGGGTCCCCTTCAGCATGTACGTCAATCTGAAGGTTTCGAAGCGCCTCTACCGCGACCGGATCACCGCCGCGCTCTTCGTAAACCGGCTGTTCGACTACAGCCCGGCCTACATCAACGAGTCGGGCGGACTCACGCGCCGCTACTCCGATCCCTATTTCGGCATGGAACTCAACCTCAAACTCTGAAAACACGACACGATGATCCGCCACAGATTCATATGCACGCTATTGGCCGCCGCGCTGCTTGCCGCATCCGCCGCCGGCTGCCGGCAGCTCGACGAAGAGGGGCTCCATACCGAGGAGGGGCTCCATACCGAGGTTACGATCCGCCTGGTGATGCCCGACAGCCGCCCGGTCGCCCGGCTGGAGATCCGCGACGAAGCGTCGGGATTCTACAACATCAACACCTACGAACGCACGGCCTTTCCCGCGCCCGATGCAAACACCGCCACGGTCCGGCTCCGCCGCGGGGTCTACACCTTCACCGTCGAAGCCGAGGCGACCTACGACGACGGCACGACGCGCCTGCTGCGCTGCGCCGACTACAACCAGATCACACAGGCCGTAACCTGGGTCGGGGAGCGCGAGTCGATCGTGCTGCTGCTCAAAAGCGTAAACTGACGATGAGAAGAATACCGTTTCTGCTGCTCCTTCTGCTGCTGCCCGCAGCACTCCGCGCCCAACGCGACTCGCTCGGGGCGCTGGAGCGTGCCGAACACGTCGCCGCCGTAGAAGCCTTCCTTTCGGAACGTTTCTACGGCCACTCACCCGTCGGGGAGTTGTATCGCCCCACCCTGTCGCTTTCGCGGCTCGAGGTGCGCATGCAGCTGCGCCGCGAGGAGGAGGCGCGCCTCGAGCCGCTCGGCGACGGAGCCCTCGAAGGGAGCCTCCGGGCCGAAAGCTACCGGCGGCTCGATCCGCAGAGCGTCGTCTGGGCCGATGCCCACTATGTGCGGGGCCGCCGCGACAACGTCCGCTGGAACTCCACGGCCGACTATCTGCTGCTGTATCCCTACATCACGGCCGATTCGATCGGCGGCGACCTCTCGACCGAGGAGTATGCCTTCGGCGGCGGATATGCGCGCCGCCTCGGACGCTTCGCCGTCGCCCTGCGGGGCGACTACCGCGCCGGGCAGGAGTACCGCCAGGTCGATCCGCGTCCGCACAACGTCGTCTCGGACTTCACGCTCCGCTTCGGCGGAGGTATCGAATGGCAGCGCCATACGCTCCTTGCCGACTTTGCGTGGCGCCTCTACAAGCAGAACCAGCGGATCTCCTTCCAGAACGAGACCAACATCGTCCGCGAACTCTTCATGACGGGTCTGGGAAGCTACCTCCCGCGCTATTCGGGGAAGTCCTCGAGCACGACGGTCGCCTACGAAGGCCGCGGATACGGCGCGGCGCTCCAGTTCATGCCCCGCACCGGTACGGGGTGGTACGCCCGGGCCGCCTGGGAACGCTTCACCGCCGACCGCAACTACCGTCCGAACAACTCGATCCCGGTGAGCAGCCTTACGACACAGGAGTTGAAGGCCGACGTCGTCTACCGCGCCGCACGGTGGAGCGCAGGCGCCTACGGGAACTTCGGACAGCGGCTCGGTACGGAGATGATCGCCGACCGCAACGGACAGGGATCCATCGTCGATCGGCAGACGCTCTACGAAAACCGCATGCACGAGGTCGGTGCCGAGGCTACGGTCGTCTGGCACCGCGGGGCAGGCCGCTATGTGCTGCATCCGTCGATCGTGTGGAGCACCTCGACGGCCCGCTACCTTGCCCCCCGGCGTGAAATGATCGTCTCGCGGCTCGGCGCAACGCTCCGGGGCGAGGCGTCATGGCTGCTCGACAACTGGCGCCTTGCGGCCACGGCCGGGGTCGGATACTACGCCCCGCCCCGCGAAGGGCTGCGGCTCGACGCTCTGGCCGACTACCTTGCGGAGTACCTGACCCGGACGGCTGCGCGGCTGAACTGCCGTCATCTGGCCCCCGAAGCATCGCTGCATGTCGAACGCCGGCTGCGCAACCGCACGGCCTGCTTCGCGGAGGTCCGCTACGCGCCCCGCTTCTACCACGGCGGCAGCTCCGAGCACCATCTTTCGGCCGCCTGCGGCCTGATCTTCTGAAAATGAACGAAGTCAAACCATAAAACAACAACACCATGAAAAAACATCTTTACATCTGGGCCGTCGCACTGCTCCTTGCCGTCGGGGCCGCCTCCTGTTCGAAAGAGAAGACCGAGAAACCGGTAGAACCCGTCAATGTCTCCTATGCCGTACGATTGAACGGAGGAAACGTGCTGATCAACCTTCCCGCTGCGGACTTCGACGTGGCGATTCCTGCCGATGCCGCCTCATGGGTCGGGATCAATGAAGCCGAAACGGCAGGGACGGCACTCGTGCTGGAGGTTTCCCGCAACGAGACCGGAGCCGAACGGCAGGCCACGGTAACCGTTACGCGCAGCGGCCGCAGCGACCTGCTGGCCACGGTCGCAATCAGGCAGAGCAACGTCGCCGTACGCGCCGGCGAGTTCGTCATCGAGGAGATCTACTTCACCGGCACGGCGCTGCCCGAGACCGGATCGCCCGACAAGTACCTGGGCGACCAGTACCTCAAGATCCGCAACAACACCGACGAAACACTCTACGCCGACGGCATGATGCTGATCCTCTCGAGCGCCCTCAACTCGGGTCAGAATGCCGAGATGGTCGCCGGCGGCGACTTCCGCACGGAGTGCTGCGCCGGAACGGCCTTCTACTGCATCCCCGGCAGCGGCCGCGACGTGCCGGTGGAGCCGGGCAAGTCGCTCATCGTCGTCAATAACGCCCAGAACCACCTCGAAAGCAACCCCAACTCCTGGAACGCCACGACGGCCGACTTCGAATGGTACGACGTCTCGTCGAACGACGCCTTCCAGGATACGGACAACCCCGCGGTTCCCAATCTGGACAAGTGGTATGCCCAGACGCTGACCGTACACACCCTGCACAACCGCGGCTTCAACGCCGTGGCCATCGCCATGCCGCCCGTCGGGATGACCGCCGAGAAGTTCCTCGCCGAATATCCGCTCACGGATGCCTACTACATCTTCCACTCGCCCAACGGCTCGGACTACAAACTCCCGCTGCGCAATGCCTACCGCGTGCCGAACGACTGGGTGCTCGACGCCGTGAACACGGGATGCCGCGACGCCTACTACATCGCGCCGTGGGATGCCTCGCTCGACGCCGGCTACGCCTGGTGCGGGACAACGGACGGCGACCCGGAGCGCTTCGACAAGGCCGTGATCCGCAAAAGCGGTTCGGACGGCAAACTCGTCGATACGAACAACTCGTCGAACGATTTCGAATCCAACACCCTGGCTTCGCTCATCGCGAAAAAGTAGGATCGACGCACCCTTCGGGCAAACGGGCATCTCCCCTTGAGGGAGATGCCCGTTCCGCATTTTCCGTTCGGGGATTCGGCCGACCGATTTATTTCGTATCTTTGCCGGCATGGAAGCCGTAACGCAATTTTTCATCGACTGGGGCTACTGGGGCCTCTTCATCTCGGCGCTCGTCGCCGGCAGCATCCTGCCGTTCAGCTCCGAGGCGGTCATGGTCGTTCTGGTGGGCATGGGGCTTGACCCCGTATGGTGCCTCGTGGCCGCCTCGGCGGGCAACACCCTCGGCGGCATGACCTGCTACTGGATCGGAACGCTCGGGCGCTCGGAGTGGATCACCCGTCTGGGCATCACCACGCGCCAGCTGGCCCGGGCCCGCAAGTTCCTCGCAGGGCGCGGGGCCCTGATGGGGTTCTTCGCCTTCCTGCCGACCATCGGCGAGGCGCTGGCCATTGTCCTGGGGCTGATGCGCAGCAACCCCTGGATCACGGCACTGTCGATGCTCGCCGGCAAGACGCTCCGCTACGCCGTTATCCTGGCCACGTTCCAGGGAGCCCTCTCGATCTTCTGAAATACGCCCTCCAACAACAACAAGGAACCGGTCCTCCTCTCGGAAGACCGGTTCTTTCATTTCCGGTGTCGCCTTACGGCTATTCGGCTGCCGTACCCAGCGGAGCCGCCTGCGTATAGGTGCGGGCTGCCAGCTCCTTGTCGAGCATGTAAAGCCCGAACTTGTTGCCCTCGACCGCTTCGCAGGCCGAGATCATATCGCGGGCCGAAGCCTCCTCCTCGACCTGCTCGTCGATGAACCATACGAGCATGTTCGACGAGGCGTAGTCCTTGTCCTCGGCGGCGATTGAGGCCAGATTCGCGATCATCGCCGTAACCTTCTGCTCGTGCCCGAGCGTATCGCGGAACATCTCCAGCGGCGAAGCCCACGACGTGCGTACGGCCTCGATCGGCAGCAGCGTTACCGCGGCATCGCGCGACAGCAGGTAATTCATGAAGATCCGCGCGTGGTCCTGCTCCTCGCGGAACTGAACGTAGAACCAGTTGGCCACGCCCTTGAGCCCCTTGGCTTCGGCATCCATCGACATCGACAGGTAGAGATAGGCCGACCACATCTCGGCATTGATCTGCGCATTGAGCGCCTCATGCAGTTTTTTGCTCAACATAATCTATTTGGTTTGAAATCCGTATCTTCCTTACAAAGATAACGCCTTTTCCGACATATCCGCATAAACCGCGCACAATCTTTCTCACACAGTCCGCAGCCCCGCCGGATCAGTCGTCGAAGTCGATCAGCCGTCCTTCGAGGTCGAACTTCAGTTCGAAGCCGTTGTCCAGTTCCACCTCGCAGTCGCGGCGGTCGCGTTCGATGCAGATGATGCGGTGTCCGGCGAACTGCCGGGCCACATAGTCGCGGACGGCTTCCGGGACCAACGCTTCGGGGACAGCGCCGTATTTGCATTCGACCTTCTCCCAGGTGCCCCTCCGGCCGAATTCGAGTTTCGCGCCATTGACGAGCACCACCTTGTACTCCCTGTCGAGAAACTCCGTCTCCACCTTGGCAAACGAGACCTCCGTATCGGGGAAGTACTCCGCAATGAACTGCCGCGACACCTCGGGAAGTTCGGTCTCGGTCAGCGTCTTGCGCCGCTCGCAGGCCCCGAGCCCCGAGAGCAGCAGAACGGCGAGCGTCAAAAACAGGATTTTCTTCATCTTATTCATTGTGTTCATTATTTAACCCGGTTGTTTGCGAAACAAAGATATGTCGTGACTTTGAAAGGAATCTGAAACGGTCGGTCATACCGACGGCGCCGATTCGGGGAAACGGATCCGGAAACAATGCATCCCCTCCTCGAAAAGATACGCCGCCTGCAGGCCATAGAGCCGGCATACGGCATCGACAATCGCCAGACCGAGCCCTGTGGAGCCTTCCCGGCGCGCATCGTGGTAGAAACGGTCGAAGATTCGTGAAGCATCGAGGGCCCCGCCTGCCGCATCATTCGCCACCTCCAGAATCCCCGGAGCGACGCGGACGACGATCCGGCCCCCCGCCCGACCGTGCACGAAGGCGTTCTTCAGCAGGTTGGCGACCAGACTTCCGGCCAGCGAGGCGTTCATCCGTACGACGAGCGCTCCCTCGTCGCGGAATGTGCACGTCATGCCGCGGTGGGCGTGGATCTCGCCGAGCTCCCCGAACGTCGTGCGGACCAGGTCGTTCATCCGGACCGGCTCCGTCTCGGGAAACTGGCCGTTTTCGATCTTTGTGAGCAGCAGCAGCGAGCGGTTCAGCCGCACGAGGTATCCCAACGTCTGCTGCACCTTGGCAATCTCCCCGAGCTGCCGCTCCGTAAGCGAAGGATCGTCCACCAACAGCTCCAGCCGGTTGCGGCAGACGGCCAGCGGCGTCTGCATCTCGTGCGAAGCGTTGCCGATAAACTGCTTCTGCCGCTCGAACAGCGACTCGGCCCGGGCGGCATAACGTTGCGCGGCCTCATTCAGACGGCGGAACTCCTCGACGGTCGTATCGGCGGCCAGCGGCGGATTCTGCGCCCCCACCGTATAGTCGTCGAGCCATCGCAGCAGGGCATAGAGCGGACGCATCGTACGCCGGAGCACCCAGACCGTAACGACGAGGATCAGCAGCAGCAGAATCGCATAGAGCGCCACGACCCAGCGCAGAAGGGCCTGCGTAAGCGTCCGCCGGCCGACCGACGGCGTCATCATCGTCAGTTCATGCCAGGCCCCCGCACCGTCGCGGAAAAGGGTCCGGAGCACACGGGCCGGTTCCCGCGCATCGCGTTCGGATATGTGGATCTTCTCGTCGCTGAAGAGTTCCTTGGGCCGCACGGCCGCATAGCTCTCGGGGATATCGCGCAACAGGTATCCGTTTGCACCGCTTTCCGCTTCGGGGAGCGGCTGCCCGGCAAGATAACGCGTCAGAATCGTCTCGGCCCGCAGGGCAAGCGAATCGTCCATCTCGGCGTTGATCCGGTCGTTCATGGCCAGATAGAACAGAACCGCCCACGCTGCCAGCAGCAGCGAGAGCGTCCACACGAGATGCAGCAGAATGCGGCTGACGAGCTTCATGGCCGGACGAGTTTGTAGCCGAAACCGTAGACAGCCCGGATCTCGATGTCGGCACCGGCCTGCTCCAGCTTGCGCCGCAGGTTCTTCATCTGCGCGTAGACGAAGTCGAAATTGTCGGCCTGGTCGATATGGTCGCCCCAGACCCCCTCGGCCAGCGCCGCCTTGTCGATCGTATGGTTCGGACGAGCCATGAAGTAGTGCAGGATGTCGTACTCCTTGCGCAGCAGCTCCACATCGTTGCCCGCGATCTCGACCCGGCGGCTCTCGGGCCACAGTCGGACGTTTCCCGCTTCGAGGTACCGGCGTCCCTGCTGCCGGTGGCGCCGCATGACACTGCGGATGCGGGCGCTCAACTCCGCGAGATGGAACGGTTTGGGAAGATAGTCGTCGGCACCGAGCTCCAGCCCGCCGATCTTGTCGTCGAGCGAATCGCGGGCGGAGATGATGATGACACCGGCCGACGAGGAGCGCCGCTTGAGTTCTTCCAGAAGCCGCAGGCCGCTGCCGCCGGGCAGCATGATGTCCAGCAGGATGCAGTCGTAATCGTACGCGGCGATCTTGTCGAGCCCCGAGGCGTAGTCCGCGGCCAGCTCGACGACATACTGTTCCCGGCGCAGTGTCTGCGCCATGATCTCCCGCAGGGAGGGTTCATCTTCGACGATCAGAATCTTCATAACATCCGTTTTTCGGACAAAAATAGGGGCCAAATCCGAAAGGAAACCGAAATCCGTACCTTACAACTGCCCCGTGCGTTCGAAATAACGCCGCAAGACCAGCAGCGAAAGCAGCTTTTCGCGTCGTGCGTCGCGGAAGCGGTCGATATAGGCATGGGCATGGGCGATGATCGCCTCGGCCTCCTCGGGATGGGTGTCGTAATAGTGCATGCGCTCCTCCAGATCGGCATAGTCCGGCCGGATCTCGACATAGTGGTAATCCGGGCGGAGCGTCCCCTCCATGAACCAGGTCTCATAGGTCGGCCGGGGCATGACGGCCAGCGAATTGGTGGACATCACCCATTTGAGATTCGTAGCCACGTCGTTGCCCTCGATCGCAAGGATATAGCGGTAGCGCAGGTGATCGTACATCGAAATATGGGGCACCGTCCACTCGGGCGGCAGCGAAGGGTGGCGGTTCAGAATCCCCGCATCGCAGCACGCCGAGCCATAGTAGCGCTCCATGAAACGGCGTCGCAGAAGGTGGTTCGGATGGTGGCAGTTGATCGCACTGCGGAAAATGGCCCGCGGCTCCTTGTCGCGAAACGGAATCCCGTCTTTCAGGAAGACGAAGTGGCGGAACTTGTCCAGATTGAGCAGCACCGAATTGGCATTGTCGCCGGCAATCGGACGGCTCTTGACAATGGAGGGGACCGGCGGGATGTGCGTTACATCACCCGGAATCATGTTCCACAGCAGGTCGTCGTCGAACCAGCGCGTAAATTCGTAGCTGTCGAAGAAATAGGCCGTCCGCACGCCCCGGCCGAAACGATGGTCGCCGAGCCGGTGCGCCCCGGAGGGCGGCAGCACCGACCCCTCCGGCAGACGGTTGTAATACGCCGCGCGCCGGAGAATCTCCTCCCGGTCGTCGCGCCGGTCGATCTCGGAAAGCACCTCATCGAGACGCCGCTGCAACAGCGCATGCGGCACGGCATAGCGCGCGAAGTTCCGGACGAAATAGAAGAACTTGACGGGTTTGTTGTGCAGGATGCGGTTCAGTTCGTTCATGGCAGTCATCTGCGGTCATGCGGCAAAGGTAGAAATTTTCTGCAGACAAATGCGAACGGCTCCGAGGAATGCCTCAAAAAAAGACGGGAACCACGCTCATGTGCGGTTCCCGTCCGGATCTTGCAGGCAATTCGATCAGGCTTTCTCGCCGTCGTAGGCCCACTTGACGTAGATGGCGCCCCAAGTGTACCCGCCGCCGAAAGCCGACAGGATCAGGTTGTCGCCCTTGCGGAGCTCCTTCTCGTAATCATAGAGGCACGAGGGGATCGTGGCGGCCGTCGTGTTGCCGTTGCGGTCGATGTTGATCATGCACTTGTCGGCCGTGATGCCCATACGGCGTGCCGTAGCGTCGATGATGCGCAGGTTCGCCTGGTGCGGAACCAGATAGCGGATATCCTCCGACGAGAGCTTGTGGCGCTCCATCATCTCGACCGAGACGTCGGCCATCTTCGACACGGCAGCCTTGAAGACCGCATGTCCGTCCCAGGTAATCGTATGCCAGTTGTTCTGTACGGTTTCGAGCGATGCCGGATAACGCGATCCGCCCGCCTTCATGTAGAGCTGCAGCTCGCCCGAGCCGTCCGAACGAAGGATCGAATCGATAACTCCGTAACCCTCCGTATTGGGCTCGAGCAGCACGGCGGCCGCACCGTCGCCGAAGATCGGGCAGGTCGAACGGTCCGTATAATCGACGATCGACGACATCTTGTCGGCACCGACGACGATGACCTTCTTGCTCGTACCGGCCTCGATGAACTTGGCACCGGTCGTCAGCGCGAAGAGGAAGCCGCTGCAGGCGGCCGAAACGTCGTATGCAAAGGCGTTCTTGCAGCCGGCCTGGTCGGCGATGAGGTTGCCCGTCGAAGGGAAGAACATGTCGGGGGTTACCGTCGCGCAGATCACCACGTCGATATCCATCGGATCGACACCCGTCTTGTCAAGCAGGTTGATCACCGCGCGGGCTCCCATATAGGAGGTTCCCACACCCTCGCCCTTGAGGATATGGCGCGTCTTCACGCCGATATGCGACATGATCCACTCGTCGCTCGTATCGACCATGCGGCTCAATTCTTCGTTGGTCAGGATGTAGTCGGGAAGGTACTCCCCCACACCCGTGATCGCTGCTGTTATCTTCTTGCTCATTGACTTCTTGTTTACCTGATTTCTCACTAATTTTGGAACGCTTGCCGCAGTTTGGCCGTAAGGCCTGCCTTGACAACCTGTTCGGTCGAAAGGATCATGCTCCGGATCGCCTTGGGCGACGAGCATCCATGACCGATGACGACGGGCGCATTGACTCCCAGTACGGGGGTGCCGCCCACGTTCTCGTAATTCATGGCATCCCAGAAGGCGTTTCCGCCTCCCAGCGCCTTGTTGATGCGATAGAGCCCTTCGGCCATCTTCAGCACCGTATTGCCCACGAAGCCGTCGCAGACGATCACGTCGGCGACCTTCCCCGAGAAGATGTGCGAACCCTCGACGTTGCCGACGAAATGGATCCGCGGCTCGGCCTTGAGCAGTTCGTGGGTGGCCTTCGTCTGGGCATTGCCCTTGGTCTCCTCCTCTCCGATGTTGAGCACGGCCACACGGGGTTTCGCGATACCCAGGACGGTTTCGGCATAGATCGACCCGATCACACCGTACTGAGCCAGCACCTCGGGCTTGCAATCCACGTTGAGCCCCACGTCGAGCAGCAACGCCGGATGCCCCGAGGCAGTAGGTACGAGCGAAGAGATCGTGGGGCGGATCACCCCGTCGATCGGCTTGACGGCATACATCGACCCGACCATCATCGCTCCCGTGGAGCCGGCGCTTGCAAAACCGTCGATTCCTCCCCTGGCCAGATAGCCGAAACCGACCGTAATGCTCGAATTGCTCTTGGTCTGGAAGGCCTTCGCCGGATGGTCGCCCATCTCGATGACCTCGGTCGTCGCCACGATATCGAACCGCTCGGCAGGGCACCCTTCGGATGCCAGGACGGCACGAATCTGCTGCTCGTCGCCGAACAGCACGATGCGACTCTCCGCCCCGATGGCGTCAAGCGCCATGACGGCACCCTTGACGGCCGCTTCGGGAGCGAAATCGCCACCCATGGCATCTACACCTATTTTTAACATAGTCGTGCGATTTGGTTTGTAAACAGGTCCGCATACCGCACGCATACCGGAATCCGGGTCCCGGTACCGCCTGTCATACGGTCCTTTTGAAAACGGGGAAGAGGCACTCCGACCGGGAATGCACCCTTCGCGGATGCCGGATTATTCGGCAGCCTTCTTCTCGATGGCGAGCTTGCCGCGGTAGAATCCGCACTCGGGGCATACGCGGTGATACAGCACGGCTGCACCGCAGTTCGAACAGGTTACGACCGTCGGAACGACAGCCTTGTAGTGAGTTCTGCGCTTGTCGCGTCGCGTCGATGAGACTTTGTGTTTAGGATGTGCCATTTTACAATGTAATTATAAGTTTAACGTATTTTCGCGTTCAATCTTTCGTTGTTTCCGTCTCCGCAGGCTTCCCGCCGGCAGCCTCCTCCCCGGCCATGCGATCCCGCAGGGCGGCCAGTTTGGCCCACTCGCCTTCGCGCAGTTCCGTACCGCACGCCTCGGCTTCAGCTTCGATCGAAGAGAACTCCTCGTCCGAAACGATCCGGAAGCGCTTGAGCATGTCGGGGTTGCACTCGCCTTCGGGATGCACCCGCTGGTAGGGAAGCGACAGGACGATACTCTCGTAGATGTACTGCGTGAGGTCCACCTCCTCCTCGCCGGGAACGAGCCAGAGCTCTTCGCCGTCGTATTCGTGCTCCTGTTCGGAGAAACGGACCGGCAGCGTACCCTCGAAGTCGATCGGGATGCGGCAATCCTCCAGACAGCGGTCGCAAGCCACGACGACATGACCCGTAATCCGGATGCCGAGCATCAGCATCGTCTCGGAACGTTCCATATCGACCGCGACCTCACAGGCGCCGTCCTTGATCTCCGTGCTTTCGAAGGCTTCGAAAAGCGGTTTCCCGACCTCGAAACGGAATTCGTGATGCCCGTTTTTAAGCCCTCTGAAGGCAATGGAATATCGTTGAGCCACCTCCATTTATACGCATTTAGTGCGCAAAGTTACTAAAAAATAGAATAACTGCAAAGAAAACGACGAGTTTTAGCACCTGCGGCGCATCCCCGGGTTTCCGGATTTGGCATTGACGGCAGGTTGTATTATCTTTGTATGATATGACAGCGAACAAAGGATACACGATCGAAGTTTCGAGCCGCTACGGAGAGTGGTGGCGCTACAACGTCGAGTTGATGTGCGGGTGTTTCGATGCCGCGGAGCAACGCACCGGCTTCGCCTCGGCCGCCTCGGAGGTTGCCGACGTAGGTGCGAACCTTACGGAGCGGCCCGCGGATATCTCCCCGGCCCGCACCGTGAAGCTCACCACCGAACCGTGCGACCACCTCGTGCTTTACATCTACGTCATTCCCCACACGCTGCCCCGAGGCAACGACATCGACGCCACGGCCCCTTTCGAGATCGAGATCCGCATCGCCTGCGACGGACGGCGCATCCTCACGGAAAAGCGCCGGATCAACCAGTGGTCCGGGGCCTCGATCGAGATGCGCGTGGCGCACGGCGAATAGCGGACCGGATCTCCGGCCGCACGACACAGCAGCCGTATCGTCTTCAAAAACAAAAAAGAAAGGATCCTTCGCAGGATCCTTTCTTCGTTATCGCGTGATGGACGATTACTTGTTGTAAGCCTTCATCACCGAGATGAGGTCGAGCACCTTGTTCGAGTAACCCCACTCGTTGTCGTACCAGGCAACGACCTTTACGAAGGTGTCGGTCAGAGCGATACCGGCAGCCTTGTCGAAGATCGACGTACGGGGATCGCCCAGGAAGTCCGACGAAACGACAGCCTCCTCGGTGTAACCCAGCACACCCTTCAGCTCGCCTTCCGAAGCCTCCTTCATGGCAGCGCAGATCTCATCGTACTTCGCGGGCTTTGCGAGGTTTACGGTCAGATCGACAACCGAAACGTCGAGGGTCGGAACACGCATCGACATACCCGTCAGCTTGCCGTTCAGCGAGGGGATCACCTTACCTACGGCCTTGGCAGCGCCGGTCGAGGAGGGGATGATGTTGCCCGAAGCGGCACGGCCGCCGCGCCAGTCCTTCATCGAGGGACCGTCCACGGTCTTCTGCGTGGCGGTGGTCGAGTGAACCGTCGTCATCAGACCGTCCGTGATACCGAACTTGTCATTCAGCACCTTGGCGATCGGGGCGAGGCAGTTCGTGGTGCACGAAGCGTTCGAAACGATCTTCTGACCTGCATAGGTATCGGTGTTCACACCGCATACGAACATCGGCGTAGCGTCCTTCGAGGGAGCCGACATAACGACATACTTGGCACCGGCTGCCAGGTGAGCCTGAGCCTTCTCCTCGGTCAGGAACAGACCCGTCGATTCAACAACATACTCGGCACCTACCTCGTTCCACTTCAGGTTTGCGGGATCCTTCTCGGCGGTTACGCGGATGGCGTGGCCGTTTACGATCAGCTGGCTCTTCTCAACGTCGTAGTTGATCTCGCCCTTGAACTGGCCGTGCATCGTATCGTACTTGAGCATGTATGCCAGATAATCCACCGGGCAAAGGTCGTTGATGCCCACGATCTCGTACTTGTCGGTCTGCGTGCAGGCAGCACGGAAAACCATACGGCCGATACGGCCAAAGCCGTTGATACCAATCTTAATAGTTGCCATAATGTTTTGATTTATTTGTTAATAAAAAAACTCTCTTCGTTTTTTCCAGCGCAAAAGTACACACTTTCTATATTTTACGCAAATAAAAATTCAAATATTTTCAGTCCCCGAAAGCCGCATCACGGCCCGGAGGGCCCGCATCCCGCAACCGCAGGGCAGAAAGCCCGCCGCCGCGCCGCATGACCGGGCCTCCGCAGACGCAACAAGCGGTATATCGGGGCATTACGCCGTCCTACCGCGAAACGGCCTTGGCCCGCTTGGCCATCGCCGAGGCGAAGACGAAGTCGTTGAGTTCGGGGTTGTCGGCATGGAGGATCTCCTCCTTGGTGCCCTCCCACCACTTGCGGCCCTCGTGGATGTAGACGATCTTCTCGCCGATCTCCATCACCGAGTTCATGTCGTGCGTATTGACGATCGTCGTGATGCCGTACTCCTGGGTGATCTCGTGGATCAGGTTGTCGATGACGATCGAGGTCTGCGGGTCGAGGCCCGAGTTGGGCTCATCGCAAAACAGGTAGCGCGGATTCATCACGATGGCCCGGGCAATGGCCACACGCTTGATCATGCCGCCCGACAGCTCGGCCGGATAGAGGTGGTTGGCATTCTCGAGCCGCACGCGCTGCAGGCAGAAATCGACGCGCTCCATCTTCTCCCGCTCGCTCTGTTCGGTAAAGAGATCCAGCGGCAGCTTGACATTTTCCTCGACGGTCGAAGAGTCGAGCAGCGCCCCGCCCTGGAAGATCATGCCGATGTCGCGGCGGATCGACTTGCGTTCGCGGAACCCCAGCGCCGTGAAGTTCACGTCGTCGTACCAGACGCTGCCCGCGTCGGGTTCGTGCAGACCCACGAGGGTCTTCAGCAGCACGGTCTTTCCCGAGCCGCTGCGGCCGATGATCAGGTTCGTCTTGCCGGTCTCGAACTCGATGCTGATGTCGTCGAGCACGCGGCGCCCGTCGAACGATTTGACGATATGTTCGATCCGTATCATATGAGCAGCACTTGGGTCAGAATCAGGTCGAAAAGCAGAATCACCACCGAACAGGCCACCACGGCGCGCGTCGAGGCGGCGCCCACCTCGAGCGAGTTGCCCTTGGCGTAGTAGCCGAAGAAGGCCGAGATCGAGGTGATGATGTAGGCGAAGAAGACGGTCTTGATGAGCGTATAGGTGATCGAGTAGGTCTTGAAGTCCATCAGCAGGCCGTCCACATAGTCCGCCGGGATCATGATGCCCGTGGCGGCGGCGATGAGCCAGCCGCCGATGACGCCGATCAGGATCGAGAGCACCGTCAGGAAGGGGAAGAAGACCATCGCGGCGACGATCTTCGGAAGGATGAGGTACGACGCGGAATTGACACCCATGATCTCCAGGGCGTCGATCTGCTCGGTGATGCGCATCGTGCCGATCTCGGAGGCGATGCTCGAGCCGACCTTGCCGGCGAGGATCAGCGCCACGACGGCCGACGAGAACTCGAGGATCATCGTCTCACGCGTGGCGTAGCCGATCAGCGACTTGGGGATGAAGGGTGAATCGAGGTTGATCGACATCTGCAGGGTGATCACCGCGCCGATGAAGATCGAGATGATCGCCGTCAGGCCGATCGAATTGACGCCCAGCGCCTCCATCTCGTAGATGATCCGCCGGCGGTAGATGACGGCCTTCTCGGGACGGGAAAAGACCTTTCCCATCAGCATGAAATAGCGGCCTATGAGTCCGAATACGCGCAGCATCTGTTATCGTTCTAATCTTTGGTCTCCTCGAACTCGACATAATCGCCCACATCCTCCGAGACGCGTTTTGCGGGGGTCTCCGAAGTCCGGTGCACATGCACCTCGCCTTCGCGGCGCGCCGTGTCGCGCTGCCGCGATCCGAAGCCGCCGCGGAAACCGTCCTGCGAGGCGCCGTCGAATCCCCGGCCGAACTGCTCCTCCATCTCGCGGCGCATGCGGGCGATCCGCCAGCGGAAGAAGAGCATGGCCGCAAGGGCTAGTAATATCAGTCCCATAAAGAAATATAGTATGAACAACGCGATGCCCTTCAGCAGCGCCGGAGCGCCCAGCGCCAGGATGAGGATCACGAGCACCGTCAGCGGATTGCGCTGCACGAACCCCACGAGGGCATCGACGATTTCGGTTAAAAATCTCATTTTCGTTTTTCAGGTTTACGCCCTCACAAAGGTAGCGAAAATTATGCGGATTTCAATAAATGTCGTAAATTTGGAGCCCGAACAAATCCCATAACCGATATGCTGACCCCCCTGACCGCCATTTCGCCCATCGACGGGCGTTACCGTAACAAAACGGAAAAACTGGCCGATTATTTTTCGGAACAGGCGCTTATCCGCTACCGTATCCGCGTCGAAGTCGAATATTTCATCGCCCTGTGCGAGTTGCCGCTGCCGCAGCTGCGGGGCGTCGATCCCGCGAAGTTTGCGGCTCTACGGACGCTCTACACCGATTTCTCCCCGGCCGACGCCGAACGCGTCAAGCAGATCGAGTCGGTTACGAACCACGACGTGAAGGCCGTCGAGTACATCATCAAGGAGAAGATGGATGCGCTCGGGCTGGGCGACTGCAAGGAGTTCATCCACTTCGGACTCACCTCGCAGGATATCAACAACACGGCCATCCCCCTTTCGATCAGGGAGGCCCTCGACGAGGTATACTACCCGGCCGTCGAACAGGTCCGCGACAAGCTGGAGGGCTTCGCCCGCGAATGGGGCGGCGTGGCGATGCTTGCCCGCACGCACGGACAGCCCGCCTCGCCCACGGTCCTCGGCAAGGAGTTCATGGTCTTCGTCGAGCGCCTCGACAAGCAGCTTGCCCAGCTCCGCGCCATCGCCGTGCCGGCCAAGTTCGGCGGCGCCACGGGCAACTTCAACGCCCACCATGCGGCCTACCCCGCCATCGACTGGGTGGCCTTCGCCAACCGTTTCGTGGGCGAGAAGCTGGGGCTCTGCCGCTCGCAGTACACCACGCAGATCGAGCATTACGACAACCTCGCGGCCCTGTTCGACGCGATGAAGCGCATCGACACCATCCTGATCGACCTCTCGCGCGACATGTGGATGTATATCTCCGAGGAGTATTTCAAGCAGCAGATCAAGGCCGGCGAGGTCGGATCGAGCGCCATGCCCCACAAGGTCAATCCGATCGACTTCGAGAATGCCGAGGGCAACCTGGGCATCGCCAATGCCGTCTTCGAGCACCTTGCCTCGAAGCTCCCCGTCTCGCGCCTGCAGCGCGACCTGACCGACTCGACCGTCCTGCGCAATGTCGGCGTGCCGATGGCCCATGCCCTGATCGCCTTCCAGTCGCTCATGAAGGGTCTGGGCAAGGTGATCCTCAACCGCGAGGCGCTGGAGCGCGATCTGGAACAGAACTGGGCCGTCGTGGCCGAAGGAATTCAGACGATCCTGCGCCGCGAGGGCTACCCGAAGCCCTACGAGGCGCTGAAGGCACTCACGCGCACGAACACCCACATCACGCACGAGGCGATCGCCGCCTTCATCGAGACGCTCGATGTCGCCGAAAGCGTCAAGGAGGAGCTGCGCGCCCTCTCGCCCTCGACCTACACGGGCGTCTTCCGCCAATAGGCCGGTATACCGGCGCGGGGTGTTCTCCGCAGCCGCAATGATAGACCGAAATGCCGGGGTCCGCGATTTTCCGATCGCGGACCTTTTGTTTGGCATCCCTTTTGCCCCTTGAAGAGTCAGCTGCGGCGCAGCAACCCGCAGTGAGGTTTCTTCATTTATTTAAGTTTGGGTTAGTAGTTTAGGAGGGCAACCTCCGGGGGCAGCAGGCAATCGCGAGATTCCCTGCTGTTTTTTATTGCCGGCCGGCACGGGAGCCGGGCCCACAAAAGAGCGGAAACCGGGGAAGGAGATGCAAACCGGGCCCACAAGAGTCCGGGGAGCCCGGATAACCCTGCCGCTTCCGCCACACCCCCCCCCCTCCGCAACGGCCCTGCATCAGAACTCCACCGTGATGCCAATCGACGGCAGCAGCGTGCCGCTCACCTGCGAAATGAACTTCATCCGGTAGCGCTGTTCGGAAAGAGGAGCGCCGGGATTTTCGACAACACCCGTGGACATAGGCACGTCGGGCTGTCGGAGCTTGCTGACCGTAACGTTCTGCAAGTCAATATAGAATCCCAGCATACACCCCTTGAAGTAGAAGATCTTGTCGATGCGCAGGTCGAGCTGCGCGAAGGCGTCGAGCCGCTCGGCATTGTAGCGCGTATAGTCGTAATAGGGACGTCCCTGCGCGTCCCACGCCTCGACGAGCGACGATTTGTCCAGATCGTAGGGCGTATAGGGAGCCCCGCCCACGGCGCTCAACTTGGCGCCGACACTCCAGTTGCGGGGCAGGTCGTACGTTCCGCTCACGTTGATGACGAAACGGTTGTCCCAGGCCGAGGCGACCCACGCCGACGAGGCGTCGCCGCGGTACTCGCTGCGGTAGAGCGTTACCGACCCCACGACATTCACCCGTCCGGGAATCTGCCAGCGGGCCATCGCCTCCACGCCGTAGGCGCGGCCCTCGGCCGAGGATACCAAAGCCTCGTTGCCCACCACGCCGTAGTCGTTGCCCTTGCACGAGAGGGGAATGCCGTCCGCAAGCGACAGCGGCACGTCGTCATAGCCCTTGTAGAAACCTTCAAACGAGAGGACCAGCCGGTCGCGCAGGTGCCAGTTCACCCCGGCGCTCACCGCGCCGACACGCAGGTAGCGCAGGTCGCGGTTCACAAACGCCCCGGCGTCGAGGTATCCGAGGGCCGTATAGGGCGGCAGCTGGTAGTAGAGCCCGGCGCTGCCGCTTACCTTCCACCCTCCGCCCAGCACATACGACAGCGAGGCGCGCGGCGAGAGCTGGTGCCACGGACGGGCCATGTAGGAGGAGTAGTCGCAACCGTCGGCCCGCACGCCCGCCGAGGCCGTAAAGCGCTTGTTCACCGAGGTGTAGTCGGCCCCGACGAAGAGCCCCCAGCCGAGGATGCCCAGGTCGGTGCGGTAGTCCGCCGTGCGGATCTCATCGGTGTAGATGCGCTGGAAGGTGCGGTTCGTATAGTTCGAATAGTTCAGCTCGGCACCTTCGCGCAGGGTCCATTGCCCCAGATAGCTGCGGTTCTCGGCCCGCAGGGTGCTCTTCTGCTCCACGGAACGCAGCCGCAGCGTGAGGTTCTCCTCCGAGGAGTCATCGTTGCCGCGGTACTTGAGGTTGCGATTGTTCAGGTAGTTGTGGCTCAACGTTACGCTCTGCACATGTTGCCCGGCATAGTGCTGCCACGAAGCCCCGACCGTAAAGGTCTCCTGCTGGATGCGCGGCAGGTAGCTCAACAGGTACTCGGCATTCTCGCCCTCCTCATCGACGTTGAGCTTCATGTTGTCGATACCGGCCAGCGCCAGGAAGGTCAGTTCGTCGCGTTCCGAAAAGCGCGTTTTGACCTTCACCTGCCCGTCGATGTAGTTCGGCAGGAAGGGAAGCCCCAGCATCTTGAAGAGCAGCTGCAGGTAGGACTGACGCAGCGAGAAGAGGTAGGTCGTCTTTCCGCCGATGTGGCCGCTGCCGCTGATGCCCGCATCCGAGGCGCCGAGCGTCGCCTTGAAGGTCTGCCGTTCGGCATTGCCGTCGCGGAGCTTGAAGTCGAGCACCGAGCTCAACGCCCCGGCCCGGTCGGCCGGGAAGGCCCCGGTATAGAAGTCGATCTCGCGGATCAGGTCGGCATTGACGATGCTCACGGGACCGCCCGTGGCGCCCTGCGTGGCGAAGTGGTTGATGTTGGGAATCTCGATGCCGTCCATGAAGAACTTGTTCTCCGAAGGGCCGCCGCCCCGCACGATCAGGTCGTTGCGGTATCCCACGGGCGAAAAGGCCACGCCCGGATAGGAGCGCACGATGCGCGAAATGTCGCGATTCGAGCCGGGGCTCTTCTCGATCTCGCGGACGCCGATGACATTCAGTCCCACGGGGCTTTCGACCGTCGCCCGGAAGGGCGAAGGACGCACCGTTACGGCCTCGACCTGCGTGGCATCCTCCTCGAGTTCGATCTCTACGAAGGGCGTAGCGGCCGAAACGATATACTCGGGGCTGACATAGCCCTTGTAACCGATCGAAGAGGCGACGAAACGGTGGATGCCGGGACGCACCCGTTCGATAACGAAGCGCCCGGTGGAATCGGTCGAGGCGCCGCGCTGCTCCTCGCCCTGCACCACGACCGAGACATAGGGCACCGCCTGACGCGTCAGACGGTCGATCACCCGTCCCGCAACCGGATAGGCCTCCTGCGCCCCGACCGGGATCGAGAAAAGACAGAGCGCGCCGCACAGACCGAAGAGCAATCTTTTCATGGGACAACCGAATTACGAATCTACAAAAACCATGCACCGCTTCGGCTCAATCCCGAAGCACATGCGCGCATCAAAGCCCGGCGGGCTGCCACGCCACTTCGAGCAGCACGGGCAGATGATCCGAGGCCCGGCGCAGGTCGCCCGCCCCGGAGCGGTTCAGCACCCGGGCTTCAATTACCTCGCACGGTACGCCGTCGCGCCATGCAAAGATGTAGTCGATGCACTCCCGGGGCGGATCCGACGGATAGGTGCCGCCGTCGGTGGGAGTCAGCAGACGCCACCGCTGCCGGAACAACCGCAGCGTCTCGGAATCGGGCGTGGCGTTCATGTCGCCCGCCAGGAAGACAGGTTTCCGCACCCCGGCGACAAAGCGCGCCACGAGGCTGTCGATTGCACGCACCTGCTCGTGCTGCGCCGCAGCGGAGACATGGTCCAGATGCGTAGCGGCAAAGACGTAATCTTCGGTTTCGACGATCACAAGGGCCCGCGGCTCCGCACCGCCTGCCTGCGGCAGCACGAACCGTTCGCTGCGGAGGATGTCGTCGCGCGTCATCACCCCGTCGCCGTACGCCCCGCCGTCGAAGGGCATCGCCGCCCCGAAGCGGAACGCCCATCCCTCCATCAGCGAGGCGAGGCGCTCCAGCTGGAAGATACCGCCCGTACGGTGCGTACAGCTGTCCAGCTCATTGAGCGAGACCGCATCGGGCCGCTCGTGCAGCAGCGCGTCGGCCACCAGCTGAAAGTCATCCTCGAGGTATTTGTTGAAGACTCCGACATTGTAGGTCATCAGACGCAGCGTACGTTTCGCGCCACGCTGCTCCGCCGCGGACCGGGACTCGCCGGTCCGAACGGCCCATACGACGCATGCCACAGCCACGAGGCATGCCGCAAGAATCCATCCTGTTTTCCGTTTCATGATCTCCGATGCTGGGATGCCGGCTTCCGGACCGTAATTCCGGAATACGGCCGGCGCCTTTGATATTACGAAGGTACAAAAAAATCCGCGAAGTTTCGGCAACTTCGCGGAAAAACCGTCCGACAGAACGGCTCATTGCAGCCGCGGCCGCACATAATTGTCTTTCGGAGAGGTGAACGCAAGCCCCGGGAGGTGCCGTGCGGAAAGCGGATAGCTTATCGTGTCGAGCTGCGCAAGGCCATCGGCCGCCACGGCGTAACAGCGCTCGGCGGAGGCCCCCTCGACGCAGACCGTCCAGTGAAGCAGGGTGCCGATGATCGAGATCGACTCCCGCAGGGGATCGTAAAAGACCTCCCCGACGCGGCGCACTTCGTAACCGGGCATGCAGACGGCGTAGAGCCGGGCCCGGTCGTCGGTCAGCAGCGCCAGCGTGCGGCGGTTGTGGAACTCCGTGATGAAGAGGTGCTCGGGCCGCACCCCTTCGGGAAGCGCTATGGCACGCACATAGGGACGGCCCTGCACCATCTTGAGGTGGAACATGCGCCGGTCGGCATCGAGCAGCACATACCCCTCGTCGTACTCCTTGCGGGTCGTCGGGTTGCCCGAGAGCTCCGTTACGGGGAAACGCACTCCCTTGCGGCGCATCACCTCCGTGAAGCGGGCGCTCTTCTGCTGCTCAACGCGGTTGGCGGCCATGTCGATGAACTCGATGCCGTCGTCCGTGAGGCGGAAGGCATCCGCAGGCATTTCGAGATCGACACGCCCGGACATCGACTCCAGGAGGAACCGGATTC
Organism: Candidatus Alistipes stercoravium; assembly: GCA_019119615.1. Classification (GTDB taxonomy): domain Bacteria; phylum Bacteroidota; class Bacteroidia; order Bacteroidales; family Rikenellaceae; genus Alistipes; species Alistipes stercoravium. Next base: position 25,025 of record DWWQ01000020.1, read on the forward strand.
CCGGAGTAGGAGTATTGACGCCCTGCGGCGTGGAACGGAAGACGAAGGTCGCCTCCTGCGCCTCGCGGGGCGAGACGGCCCGCCCGCCGATCGAATCGGGGAAACGGCCGTCGGCCACCAGCTGCCGGGCATAGAAGAGCGGCAGCAGCGAGTCGAACTGGCGCTGTTCGTAGCGGTTGCCGCGGCGGTCGGCATATTCGATCTCACCGTTGCCGCGACGGATCAGGGCGAAGTCGTTCAACACCTCGCTGTACAGGGTAAAGGGAGTTGTTTCGCGCTCTGCCGTAAGGTAATTGACCGCCCAGGGCACCTGCCACAGAAGAAGGACAACGACAAGGAGCCCGAAAAACAGTTTGCTGAAACGGGTCATGAACAGTTTGGATTTACGCGTGGGTTCAATCTTGTTTGCCGGCCGTGAAACGCACGACCGAGAGCCAGACGAGCGAGGCCGCGAGCAGCGTCGCCCCGATCAGGAAGGGCAGAAACCCGGTATAGGCCCGGGGTACGGGTGCCAGGAAGAAGATACGCAGCAGCAATACCGACATCAGGATATTCACCAGGCGGCGGCGCCATGTCGGTTCGAGAATCACCCAGGCCGCAAAAAGGTAGGCGGCCCATCCGGCGGCATACCACGGCAGGAGCATTCCCACGATCTGAGCGACCAGCTCCCGGGCAAGGACAGGCGACGCCGAGGCCACGATCACCGCGAGGCTTACGCCGAAGAGCAGCGCAAGGATCGCCACGCCGAACGAAAGCATCGCGCCCGTGGTCCGGAGGGCCGACAGGGGCAGGTGCAAGGTCAGCTTGAGGCACTTGCGGTGCATCTCGGGGGCGAACTGCACGACGGCGAGCAGCAGGCCGGCCAGCAGGGGCAGGTACTCCATCTGTTCGACGAAGACGGCGTGGCGCGTAACCATCACCTCCCAGATATGTCCGGCGCCCATCATCGCCAAAGCCCGGTAGAGGCGCACCATGGCGTAGGCCGAGAAAGCGATCAGGACGACAAACGCCGCGGCAAGGTACCAGCGGGTTTTGATCCACTCTTTATATAGCAGGGATTTACACATCTCTTTCAATATTTTCCGGTCAGTCCGATAAAGGCATCCTCGAGCGAGATGCGCTCCTCGCACAGTCCGTCGGCCGGGATTCCCGCCGCGGCAAGGCGTTGTGCCACCTCTTCGCGGGGCAGGAAGGAGCACAGATCGAGCGTCGAACGCACCACCGAGGGATGATAAAGGTCTCTGTCCGCGGGAAGCGGAGCCCCCTCCGGGACCCGGCAGGTGAAGCGCCGCAGCTGTTCGAGGATCTGCGCCACGGGACGCTGCAGCAGGATGCGGCCGTAGTCCATGATGATGCAGTCGTCGATGAGGCGCTCCATGTCCTGGATGATGTGCGAGGTGAGGAAGACGGTCTTGCCCTCGGCCTTGGCGTATTCGCGCAGGTAATCGACGAAGAGCCGCCGGTAGCCGGGGTCGAGGCCCAGCGAAAAGTCGTCCAGCACGAGCAGCTCGGGGTCCTGGGCCAGGATAAGCCCCAGGGCGACCTGCGAGCGCTGCCCGCACGACATGCGCGAGATGCGCTGCCGGGGGGCGACCTGCAGTTTGCGCATCAGCTCGTAGTAGGCATCGCGCCGCCAGGCGGGATAGAAGGCCGCATAGAAGCGTTCGATCTGCTCGATGGTCATGAACTGATACTGCACATGCCCTTCGATGAGCAGGCCGATGCGCCGCCGCGTCAGGGGCTGCATCCGCCGGATGTTCTCGCCGAAGATGCGGCACTCCCCGCTGCGGGGCTCGAGGTACCCGCTCAGGATATTGATCGTCGTGGTCTTTCCCGTTCCGTTCTTGCCCAGCAGGCCGAGAATCCGGCCCCGGGGTACGTCGAACGAGAGGTCTTCATAGATTTTGCGCCGCCCGTAGCAGTGCGTCAGATGGCGGCATTCGATCACGGATTCCATGTCCCGGTCAGATAAGGAGGAACAACAGCGGAATGAGGATGCCGGCGGCCAGCTCCACGCCCCCGCGGCCCCAGAGCCCCTTGGGCCCCTTTACCAGCACGAGCCCCGTCAGCGTGATGAGGATCAGCCCCCCGCCGAAAATGTCGGCAAAGACGGTCCACCACGACCCCGGGTTGTAGTGCAGGCGCGTCAGGGCGCTCCACACGGGACGTCGCGTGAGGTGCTCGACGACGGCCTCGCCGCTGCGCAGGTCCGCGACAAAGGACGAACCGCCCTTGAGAAAGATCTTCAGCGTCTGTTCGTCGGGAAAGTAGTGCTTGACATAGGCCTCCTCAACCCCCTCGCGTTCGAGCAGCGCCTCGGCATCGGCCCGCGAAAAGGCCCCCTTCACGGGCAGCGGCGCCGCAAGCACCAACTCCGTGCGCGAGACCGAGTAGTTGGGATTGAACGTGTCGCGGTGGTTCATCACGATGCCCGAAAGGGCATAGATGAGCACCATGCCGGCGAAGAAGTACGACAGGTCGCGGTGCAGCGTGCGGCTCCAGCGCCGCAACGCGCTACTGCTGAATTTCATACGAGCTGGCCGTTACATAGTAGAACGAGAGGTACTCCTTGCCCTCGGCGGCCTTGCGGGCGGCAATGCGGGCGCGGAAGTCGGCTATACGCTCCCCGACCGTGTTGCCCGTTTCCTGGCGGGCGGCCTTCTCGGTGCTGCAGCCGGCCTCGGTCGTGCCGTGTTTCTCGGCCGTCTGGGCCTTCACCTGCGCCTCCCAGTTGGCCAGGTAGGCCTCGTCGATGCGCTCCTCGTCCACGCGACCCGTTACGCGCACGATACGGTTCACGCACTGCGGGTCGAAACTTCCCAACTCGCCGCTCTCGACACGGATCGTCTGCGTATCGTCGCTGCCCATCAGAAAGATCTTGCGGGCGCCATGCTTGCAGGTGTGGGTACAGATCCCTTCGATCGTTACCGTCCGACCGACCAGCGAATCGGCCCCAAGAAGCAGATCGTCGATCTCCAGCACTTCGGAGGCCGCAGCAGCGGCCGACGCCGTACTTTTCTGATGATTGCCGCGACAGCCGGTCAGCAGGCAGGCGCCGCATGCCACAACGAGACACAGGGCGCAGAGGAAAACTTTTTTCATGGGTATAAGGTGTTTCAGAATCATTTTCGGGCGCAAAGGTACACGTTCCGGAGTTCCCGCACCATACCTAAAAATTGGGATTTTTTCCGACGGAAACGCCGCACGGCGACGTCGCGGAACCGGGTCAGTTCACCGCCCGAAAGGCATTGGGGGTCTGGCCCGTCAGCTTCTTGAACATGCGGGTGAAGTGCTGCGGATACTGGAAACCCAGCTCGTAGGCCACCTCGCCGATCGTCCGCGACGGGTCGAGCATGAGCTCCTTGGCCACGTCGAGCAGTTTCAGCTGGATGTATTCCTGGGCCGTGCGGCCCGTTTCGCGTTTCACCAGATCCCCGAAATAGTTGGGCGACAGACACAGTTCGCCGGCACAGTAACGTACCGTGGGTAGCCCCTCGCGACGGGCCCGGCCGTCGGCGAAGTAGTCGTCCAGCAGCCGCTCGAAGCGCGTCAGTATGTCGTGGTTCACCGTCGCGCGCGTGATGAACTGCCGCTCGTAGAAGCGCAGGCAGTAGTCGAGCAGCATCTCGATCTGGATGGCCACCAGACGCCGGCTGTGGCGGTCGATGGCACGGCCCAGCTCGTCGCGGATCCGCTGCAGGCAGTCCACGACCAGCCCGCGCTCCCGCTCCGAGAGGTGCAGCGCCTCGTTCACCTCGTAGGAGAAGAAGCCGTACTCCTTCATGTTGCGTCCCAGCGAGGTGCCGCGGACCAGGTCGGGATGGAAGACCAGCGCCCACCCCTTCGGCTGGAACTTCTCGCCCGTATCCTCGAAACCGATTACCTGCCCGGGGGCCAGGCAGACGAGCGTCCCCTCCTGATAGTCGTAGTAGTGGCGGCCGTAGATCATGTCGCCGCAGCGGACCTCCTTGAGGAAGACCGCATAGAAGCCGAACGTCTGACGCAGGTGGTAAATGGGTTGCACTTCGGAGAAGTCGATGACGCCGACAAGCGGATGCAGCGTCTCGACGCCCAGCATCGCCTGATACTCGGCGATGGTTTCGATATGGCGGACCTTCTGTTCCATGGAGCGATTCGTTTTCCACAAAGATAGGATTTTTCCGGGGGATTTCCGTACGCCCGCAGGCGGAATCCGGAATCGGGGTAGCAAAAACCGGAATCCGTCTATCTCATCCACACGCCGGGAACGCATTCGGCCGCCCGGGATCCGGTGCCGCCCGTCAGATCTTCCGGGGCCAGCGCAGCAGGATGGCCAGCAGCGCCACGGCGCCCAGCACGACCGGATAGTAGAGATAACGGATGATGCCCAGCGGCGAAAGACCCGTCAGCCCGGCCGCCATGAGCAGCTGCGCGCCGTAGGGCAGCAGACCCTGCGTAAAGCAGGAAAAGGTATCGAGCAGGCTGGCGCTGCGCCGCCGGTCCACGCCGAAACGGTCGGCGATCCGCCGGGCGATGGGGCCCACCGTGAGGATGGCGATCGTATTGTTGGCCGTGCAGAGGTTGGCCAGGCAGACCAGCCCCGCAATGGTGCCCTCGGCGCCGCGGCGCCCCGAGATGCGGCGCGTCATCCGCTCGATGATGTAGTCGATACCGCCGTTGATGCGGATCATCTCCAGCAGCCCGCCGGCCAGCAGCGTGATGATGATCAATTCGCCCATGCCCGTGATACCCTGGCCCATGCCGCCGCACCACTCCATCAGCGAAAAGCTTCCCGTGGCCAGGCCGATCGCCCCCGAGGCGGCAATGCCGAGCAGCAGCACCTTCATGACGTTCATTCCGGCCACGGCCGTTACGAGGACCAGCAGATAGGGCACGACGCGGATTCCGGCAACCGGCTCGGCCGCGGTCTGCACCTCCGCGACACTGCCCGTTACGAGGTAGATCGCCAGCGTGATGAGCGCCGCCGGAGCCACGATCCGGACATTGACCCGGAACTTGTCGCGCAGGTCGCACTCCTGGGTACGCGTCGCGGCGATGGTCGTATCGGAGATAAACGACAGGTTGTCGCCGAAGAAGGCGCCTCCTACGACGATGGCCGTCAGCCAGGCCTCGTTCATGCCGGTCTCCGCAGCCAGTCCCGCAGCCACGGGGACGAGCGCCACGACTGTCCCGACGGAGGTCCCGACCGAGAAGGAGACGAAGCAGGCCGCCAGAAAAAGCCCCGCGGGAAGCAGGCTCCCCGGCAGCAGGTGGAGCGTCAGCGCCACGGTGGCATCAACGGCTCCCATGCGCTTCGCCGACTCGGCGAAGGCCCCGGCCAGCACGAAGATCCAGATCATCAGCAGGACATTCGGATCCGAAGCCCCGGCCGAGAAGTGCCCGATGCGTTCGGCAAAGGGCATGCGGCGCATCGTGGCCACGGCATAGACCGATGCGGCAATGAAGGCCACGGAGATCGGCATGCGGTAGAAATCGCCGGCCAGCAGCGATACGGCCAGGTAACTGAAAAGAAATACCAGCAGGGGTGTGAGCGCCAGGAAACCTCCGCGGCGCACAGGTGTCGGAGTCATGTCTGTTCGGGAATCATCCATCGTTTCAGCGTGCAAAAATAGGGCAAATTTCCTGTCCCGGCAATTCGGACGGGACAAATTCATCATCCCGGCCGGTCCTTCATACGGGTCATTATCGGCAAATTACAGCCATCGGGAAGGCATTTGGAAATATTTTTAAAGAAAAAAAGTTGATCGAATAAATATTATTGCTACATTTGTGTTATAAAAATATTACGTTTTTATTACATATATTGCTTCGAACAGAAACCACAGAAAAAACATACACAAATCAAATATTTGTTAATCAGACAAATAGAAACAGACGAAAAACCTAAACACAATCAATTATCAAATCTTAAAATTTTTATTATGAAACGCTTTTTCAGTTTAATGACGCTTTTTCTTGCGGGAGGCGCTCTGCTGATGACCTCCTGTTCGTCCGACGACGATGACGACAACGGCGGCTCGACGACCAACAAGGCTCCCTTCGCATCCGTAACGGCCAAGGACGGTGCCAGTACGATGACCGCAACCGTCGATGACACGGAGAAGACCATCAAGTTTGGCGAGTTCCAGAACACCAAGGACATGTCGGCCGTCGAGGTTACCTTCAAGATGAACAAGGGACATATCCTCAAGACCCCCGCAAACCTCACGTCGAATGTCAATCTGACGGTTCCCTACAAGGTGGTTGTCCTTCTGAACGGCAAGACGGAGGAGACCTACACGATGACCGCCGTGGTTCCCGAAGTTCCTGAAGCCGTACTCGGCGCCAAGGTCAATGGCGTGGACGCCACGGTCGGCGAGGACAACAGCATCACGATCAAGTGGGAAGAGGGCATGGAGATCAACCACATGGTCTTCGACCTCGAGCTCGCCGAGGGTGCCAAGGTCGTATCGCCCGAGGACTGCACCTTCGACCTGGAGTTCGAGGAGGGCAAGCTCGTCGTAAACTACCTCGATGAGGATATTACCTATATGGTTAAGGTTACCGACTACAAGGATCCGCTGCTCGACATGGGTTGGGCTGATGTAACGGCCAACTTCGGTACGCTGCCCGCCTACATCAAGGTCTACAAGACGGAGAAGGCAGCCGGCGTGGATGGCAACATAGCTTATGTGGCCATGATCGGCAGCAAGGCCGAGATGGGTTGCGTCGGCGAAGGTGTAGGCTCCAAGAAGAGTATTACGGATCTTGAGGCTGACGGCGCCTACAACGTATATCTCGTAGGTATCGACTCCTCGACGGTTCAGCTCATGGTCAGCGGCGGCAAGCTCGTTCAGGCCAACACTCGCGTAACCGGTACGCTGGGCCAGAACGAGGACGGCAGCTACCAGATCTCCTACGCCTACACGATCGACAACAAGATCTATACCTTCCCGTACGTTGCATCGGGCACCTATGCGAATCCGACCGCCGACAAGGGTAAGGCTTGGGCTCCCAAGACCGCTGTAGCCGGTCTGCACATGATCCTTTACGAAGGAAACATCCTGACGTCGGCAAATACCATGACCAACGAGGGTGCAGCCATCTATTACGGAGATGCCGACTACTACGCCCGTTCGGCTGTCGGGATCACGAAGTACGACAAGATCTTCGCTTTCTGCGGTCAGCAGGTTAATGACAGCGAGGGTGTTTCGATTCCCCAGCTGGCTCAGATCATGAAGGACTTCGGCTGCGAGGAGGCTATCCAGTTCGAGGCTTCGGGTACGCCCAACATGCACATCAACAAGATGGAGACCGTCGTAAACTCGAAGCTTCCCAATCTGAAGCCCGTACAGGTTGCCATCGCATTCCGGTAAACCGTAATCCGGGACGGACGGATCGAGACTAAGCGCTCGAAAGCCGTTCTCCCAACAAAAACGAATACCCCTCTTCCGTCGGGAGAGGGGTATTTTATGGATCTGCGGATCGGCAGAACATCAATCCATGAAAAAGGGGCACCCGAAAATTCGGGTGCCCCTTTTTCATGCGGAAGGAGAGGGATTCGAACCCCCGGAGCCTTGCAGCTCAACGGTTTTCAAGACCGCCGCGATCGACCACTCCGCCATCCTTCCTTTCGGAGGACAAAAGTAACATGGATTTTCCATTTGGCCAAAT
>DWWQ01000021.1 GCA_019119615.1 Candidatus Alistipes stercoravium
AGTACGAGGGCCGCGTCGCCTACGAGAACATCATCGAGGGCGTAACCTACCGCGATGAGCGCGACGAGCAGACGGGCCTTTCGGAGAAGGTGGTCATCGAGTCGAAGGACAAGACCAAGAACCCCGTCATCAAGATCCAGAACAAGGAGGGCGAGGAGGTCAAGCAGTACAACCTGCCTGTTTCGGCCCACATCGTCGTCAAGGACAACGCCCGCATCAAGGCCGGCGATATCCTGATCAAGATCCCGCGTGCCGTCGGCAAGTCGGGCGGCGATATCACGGGAGGTCTGCCGCGTGTTACGGAACTCTTCGAGGCCCGCAACCCGTCGAATCCGGCCATCGTTTCGGAGATCGACGGCGAGGTAACCTTCGGCAAGATCAAGCGCGGTAACCGCGAGATCATCATCACCTCGAAGCAAGGCGATGTGAAGCGCTACCTCGTGCCGCTGTCGCGTCAGATCATCGTACAGGAGAACGACTACGTCAAGGCGGGCAGCCCGCTGTCGGACGGCGCGATTACGCCGAGCGACATCCTCAATATCCTCGGTCCCACGAAGGTGCAGGAGTACATCGTGAACGAGGTGCAGGAGGTCTACCGCATGCAGGGTGTGAAGATCAACGACAAGCACTTCGAGGTCATCGTACGTCAGATGATGTCGAAGGTCAAGATCGAGGATCCGGGAGATACCCGCTTCTTCGAGGATCAGATCGTGGACAAGTGGGAGTTCATGGATGTGAACGACGAACTCTACGACAAGGTGGTCGTTACGGATGCCGGCGATTCGACGGCGCTGCAGCCCGGACAGATCGTCTCGCTGCGCAAGCTGCGCGATGAGAATTCGAGCCTCAAGCGTCGTGATCTGCGCCCCGTGCAGGTTCGCGACATCGTTCCGGCGACCTCGACGCAGGTGCTGCAGGGTATCACCCGCGCCGCCCTGCAGACCTCGAGCTTCATCTCGGCGGCCTCGTTCCAGGAGACCACCAAGGTGCTCAACGAGGCAGCCATCCAGGCCAAGGTCGATCCGCTGGAGAATCTGAAGGAGAACGTCATCTGCGGACATCTGATCCCGGGCGGTACGGGTCTTCGCGAATACGAGGATCTGGTCGTTACGGCCAAGTCCGAGTTGGAGTCGCTCCAGCAGGCCCAATAGCGACGGGTTCCCGTCCGAATGAAAAAGCACCCCGAACCGATCGGTTCGGGGTGCTTTTTTTGTCCGGCAGGGCCGCAGTCGGCGGGGAAACCCGCTGCTCGGGAATCGGGCTCCGGCGTTATTTCCGGTCGTAGCGTTTGGCAAGGCCGCCTTCGGAGGTCTCGCGGTAGAGGCTCGGGAGGTTGTGGCCCGTCTCGTTCATCACCTCGACGACCTTGTCATAGGATACCAGGTGCGAGCCGTCCGAGAGCGTGGCGTAGATGTTGGCATCAAGGGCCCGTGCTGCGGCTACGGCATTCCGCTCGATGCAGGGAACCTGTACGAGTCCGCAAACGGGGTCGCACGTCAGACCCAGATGGTGTTCGAGACCCATCTCGGCGGCGTATTCGATCTGCGAGGGGGTGCCGCCGAAGAGTTGGCAGGCGGCTGCGGCGGCCATGGCGCAGGCCACGCCGACCTCACCCTGACAGCCGACCTCGGCACCCGAGATCGAGGAGTTCGTCTTGGCGATGTTGCCGAAGAGACCCGCCGTGGCGAGGGCCCGGAGGATACGGATGCGCAGGAAATCGCGCGAGGTCGCCAGGTGGTAGAGTACCGCGGGGACGACGCCGCACGAACCGCAGGTGGGGGCCGTAACCACGACACCGCCCGCGGCATTCTCCTCGGAGGTCGCCAGCGCATAGGCGTAGATCCTGGCACGCGACTTCAGGGAATCGGTATAGCTCTTCGACTTGACCCAGTAGGTGCTCGCCTTGCGGGCGACCTTCAGACCGCCGGGCAGCACGCCGTCGTTGTTCAGGCCGTTCTGGATCGTTTCGCACATCTGGGTCCAGATTTTATCGAGGTAATCCCAGATTTCGGGACCTTCGCAGTCGTTCACATATTCCCAGTAGGTCTTGCCTTCGTCGTAGCACCACTGCTTGATCTGGGCGATGGTCGTCAGCGGATAGATGCTGCGCGGGAGGTCCAGCCGCGAAGTCTCGTTGGCCAGAGCCCCGCCGCCGATGCTGTAAATCGTCCACGAATCGATGACCGCGCCGCCTTTCAGTCCTTCGAACAGCATGCCGTTGGGGTGGAAGGGGAGGACGATATCGGGTTTCCAGACGATTTCGGTCGGTGCGAGGGGTTGCAGTACCGAGAGGATCGCTACGTCCGTCAGGTGGCCTTTGCCCGTGGCGGCCAGCGATCCGTAGAGCGTTACGCGGTAGGTGTCCACCTCGCGGCAGCGCTCGGCAAAGCGTTCCGCAGCCCGTTTGGGCCCCATCGTATGGCTGCTTGACGGGCCGTTTCCGATCTTGTATAGTTCCTTGAGTGATTCCATCGTGCAGAGATGTGTGTAAGATCCGAACTGGTAGCCCCACCGCGACTCGAACGCGGATTTAGGGTTTAGGAAACCCTCGTTCTATCCCTTGAACTATAGGGCCGAAAAAATTGCGGCACGCCTTTCGGAAAGGCGCACCGCAAAGATAGTGAAAAATTCCTTTATCAGAAATTGAAACGCATGCCGAACGAGAGAACGTGTGCGTGGAGCTTGTAGTTGCGCGTGAAGACCGAGGCCAGTTCGCCCGATGCATAGTCGTAGATGGGGTAGGAGCCCGTACGTTCGGGGTCGGCCGAGGAGACGTAGCAGTAGGCGATGTCGAGCGCCGCACAGCGTGCCAGCCGGAACGAGGCGCCGAGCGTATAGGTGATCTTGGTCATCGACGGGGTCTCGGGGTTGAGGAAGTTGCTGTCCACGGGGCTCTCGTCGTAGTAGATACCTGCGCGGGCCGTGAGCCAGTCGAGTGCCCGGTATTCGGCGCCGAAGCGGGCCGAAAGCGTATTCGAGTAGTTTTTCACCGAATAGATGTCCTTGATGCCGAGCTCCTTCTCGTTGAACGAGACATTCAGGTCCTTGTAGGCCGACCAGCCGATCCACTGCAGATCGACGCCCATCTGCCAGCGGTCGTTCGGACGGTAGGAGACGCCCCACGTTACGGTCGTCGGCAAGGCCAGCTGCGTGTGGAACGTGCCCTGGTCGAGAGCCGGGATGGCCGAAGCCTGCCCGGCCGTCTGGAGGATCGTGTTGAGGAACGAGAGCAGCTGCCGGGCCTCCTGCGAGGCGTAGATCAGCTGTGCCGTGCCCTTATCGACCTTCATGTTCATGCGCGAGCGGTAACTCATCGCCACGGACCACTGGTCGGTAACGTCCCAGAGGATACCGGCGTTCACGCCGATGGCAACGTTGGCCGAACCCTCAAGGCGGGCCGAGACGATCGACCGGTCCTGGAGGTTCTGCGTGAAATAGGCTGCGCCCTGCTGGGCCGTAGCCTGATACTGGGCAATCTCCTCGGCCGTGAGCCCTGCGGCGGGGCCCAGCGCCGGAAGCAGGGCATTGACGGTGTTGAATCCCGAAACGAGCGTCTGGTTCCCGGCTCCGATGGGCAGCATGGCGCGCGACAGGTCGAAGTTACCCCAGGTAATCATCAGGCCGGCGCCGATCGAGAGACGGTCGCAGATCTTGAACGAGACGGTCGGCTGGAAGGTGTAGGCCGCCAGATTGATCTCCTGGACGAGGTGCGACCCTGACCAGTTGTCGCCCCAGTTCATCGACGATCCGTTCGGCGTGTAGAAGCCCAGACCGACGGCCCAGCGCTCCGAGGGCTTGTAGTTGATGTACATGTGCAGCGGCGTGGACATCTTGTTATCCGAATCCTCGGTGAGCGTGCTCTTGTAGCCGTTCTCCATCGAGGGGAGCGTCGAGGCCGAAACCGACGAGAGGATGCCCGTGGCGCCGAGCGAGATGTTGAACTTCGACTCCTGGAATACCGTGGCGGCCGGGTTGAAATAGATCGACTCCGCGCCGAGTTTCATAGCCGTACCGACGTTGGCCATACCGGCCTGGCGGGCTGAGAAATTGTTTACCTGATAGCCTTCGGCGAAGGCTCCGGAGGCGAGGCCTGCGGATGCGAGCAGGAGAAGGAATTTTTTCATGACTTGTTGGTTTGGTTTCTACATGGCGTGCCCGCGGACACGCAAAATCGGGGGCAAAAGTATAAAAACTATCCCCTCGGCCCAAACTTTTTGGCCGTAAAGTCGTTAAAATTGGAATAAACGGTATAGTATTGGCCGCTAAGTCCGGTCTTGTTTCCGCCCGGCTGCATTGCGGCTGCAGATCACCGTTGGCGGCTGTTGTAGGCCTCGAGCGCCTTGGCCAGAATGACCAGCGCGCGTTCGAGATCCTCCTTGCGGAGGACGTAGGCGATGCGGACCTCGTTGCGGCCCCGCGCCGGGTCGGAGTAGAATCCCGAAGCCGGGGCGAGCATCACGGTCTCACTCTCGTATTCGAATTCCGAGAGGCACCAGGCGCAGAAGTCGTCGCTGTCCTCGACCGGGAGCCGCGCCACGGTGTAGAAGGCGCCCATCGGGATGGGTGAATAGACGCCCGGAATGCGGTTCAGCCCGTCGATCAGGCATTTGCGCCGCTCGATGTACTCCTCGTAGACTTCGGTGCTGTACGAGCGCGGAGCGTCGATCGACGCCTCGGCGACGATCTGTCCCAGCAGCGGGGGCGAGAGGCGCGCCTGGCAGAATTTCATCACGGCGTTGCGCAGCGTGCGGTTCTTGGTGATGAGCGCGCCGATGCGGATGCCGCATTCGGAGTAGCGTTTCGACACGGAGTCGATCAGTACGACATTTTGCTCGATCCCCTCGAGGTGGCAGGCCGAGATGTAGGGCGATCCCGTGTAGATAAATTCGCGGTAGACCTCGTCCGAGAAGAGGAAAAGGTCGTATTTGCGGACCAGATCGCGGATGCGGTTCATCTCGCGGCGCGTATAGAGGTATCCCGTGGGGTTGTTGGGGTTGCAGATCAGGATGCCGCGCGTGCGTTCGTTGATGAGCTCCTCGAAACGGGCGACGTCGGGCAGCGCGAAGCCCTGCTCGATGGTGGAGACCACCGGGCGGATGACGGCGCCGGCCGAGATGGCGAAGGCCATGTAGTTGGCATAGGCCGGTTCGGGCACGATGATTTCGTCGCCGGGGTTGAGGCACGACATGAAGGCGAAGAGCACCGCCTCGGAACCTCCCGTGGTAACGATGATATCGTCGGGCGAGAGTCGGATCTGGTACTGTTCATAGTAGGAGACGAGCTTTTCGCGCAGCGAGCGGTTCCCGTCGCTGGGGCTGTATTCGAGGACCGTACGGTCGATGTGTTTCAGGGCATCGAGCCCGACCTGCGGGGTCGGGAGGTCGGGCTGTCCGATGTTCAGGTGGTATATCCTGGTGCCCCGGGCGCGTGCGGCCTCGGCCAGAGGAACGAGTTTGCGGATCGGCGAAGCCGGCATCAGCTCGGCGCGTTGCGAAATGGCGGGCATGAAAATAGGGTTTATTCGAGTTCTGCCGAAGGTCGGAACTTGATGGTGTTGCGGGCCGGGATCTTCACGGCGGCACCCGTGCGGGGATTTCTTCCGATACGGGCGGCCTTGTGCTGCACGCAGAATGTGCCGAGCCCCGTGAGCGTTACGCGTTCTCCTTCGCGGAGCGCCTGTGCCGTAGCCCGAATGAGCGCATCGACTGCCTTGCGGGCATCTATTTTCGTGATGTTCGCGTCGAGAGCAATAGCTTCGACCAGCTGCGTCTTGTTCATAACGACAATATGAATGATACCACTTGACCTAACCTGCGGTGTGTAGAAACAAAGGTAACACTTTTTCAGGAAAAACGGAAAAATCAGCGACCGAAGTGGTGATTTTGCATGGGACGGACGCGGTCTCCGCGACCGTAAAAATACCCCCGCCAATGACGGCGGGGGTGCTTTTGTCCGAATGGATTTCGGGACTACTTGAAGGCGATGGCGCACTGCATCTTCTTGGGCGTGCCTGCAGCGGCCAGCAGGTTGGTTACCGTCTTCTGCTTGTTGATGTGCAGGTCGGGCGAGTCGTAGGCCTCGAACTGGATGGCATTCACGCAGCCGAAGTCCTTCATGATCTGTGCCACCTGGGGAACCGTCGTACCGATGTAGTCTCCCGACTCGTCGCCGCAGTATACGAAGAGCTTGCCATACTTCGTTACGCCGATTGCGGCGCGGGCGTAGAGGTCGTTGTTCGTGTAGAAGAGGGCCAGTCCTTCGTTGGTCGTAACCTGTGCGGAGGTCAGTACGTTTCCGTCGTAGAGAATCATGTGCAGACCCTCGACAGCGGTCTTGGGCTCCCAAACCTCACCCTTGGCGGCAGTCGGCGTCTCAAAGGCACCCGAAGCACGGTACGGGAAGGTGTAGATCTTGCCCTCGATCACATGCGCATAGGAGATCTGGTAGCTGCCGTCCTCGTTCTGACCCAGCGTACCGCTGATGCGGGTATCGGCCTGTACGATCTTGCCGCCGCTGACCATGATCTGCGTGATCGAGGAATCGACACCTACGAGATATACCTTGTAGTCGCCGATGTTCTCGAGGTCATCCAGCGTCTTTTTGTTCGTAACGCCGTCGCCGACGCAACCCATCTCGGCCTGGCTGCCGAGCATCACTACATAGGCTGCGGCATTCTTGATACCGCCTGCATTTTCCGTCTTGTAGACCTTGATATAGTCGGGCAGCGTACCGAAGTTGGCCGTTACGTCAGCCCAGCCCATGTCGAGCAGCGGATCCTTGTAGTCGGTGGCGCGGACCGTGTAGACGATCTCCTCGTCGTAGTAGTTTACCACCAGCGTGCCGTCCCCGAACTCCAGGTCGAAGGTGCAGTCCTCGGGCGATACGACCGTGGCTCCTTCGGCGAGCTCGAGGTCGAAGACCATGTGGTTGATCTCCATGCCCTCTTCCCACTTGATCGTGATGCTCTTGTCATCGGCTACCGTGGCAGCTACGCCATTAACCTTGGCGCCGAGTACCGGATCGGGCAGCTCGGGAACTTCGGCCGTCATCGTATAGGTCTCCTCCGTCTTGCCGTTCAGCAGGACGGTTACATAGACGGGCGACATCAGATTGACATTCGACGTGAGATTTGCGGGGGTCTTGAGGATATGGCCCTTGTTCATCTTGAAGGTAACCTCGACGGAGGTCAGATTGGTCATGTTCTGGAACTCGCCGAACTTGATCGTCTTCTGCGTGTCATCGACGGTTGCGGTCAGGGTGCTGCCGCCGTCCTTGGCCGTAACGGATGCAAACGGGGACTTGCCGGTCGTCGAGCCGCCGCCGTTGTCATCGTCGTCGTCGGACGAGCAGGAGGTCATCAGCAGGGCACCTCCGGCCAGAAAAAGCGTCATTAAACTGAAAAAGCGTTTCATGATAAAGATTTTAAGAATTATGAATAGATTTGTGTTTAGGTTTTTTTGTCTTATTTTGCTTCACAACCGGCTCTTTTCACCCCTGTTCCGAACTCCGTCCCGGATTCTGAAGCGTCTTTTGTTTAACAAAAATCGTAAAAAAAATTAATCAAACAAGACACCATCGTAAAATGTAATAGTATTGTAATAACCCGACGGATCTCCTTTTCCGAATTGCATCGGGATTCTCCGGATTTGTCCGTCATGTTGTCCCGGGGGATGATTCCGTGGCTGCCATGTCGCGCGGCGCCTTTCGAACGGGGCGTGCCGGTACAAAAAGCCGGGAAGATTTGGCCAAAT
>DWWQ01000022.1 GCA_019119615.1 Candidatus Alistipes stercoravium
CGGCGGCGGCGGGCTCACGGCCCTGAGCAGCCAGGTGCTCGGCAATTCGGATTTCTACACGGGAGCCTTTCCGGCCGAATACGGCAACGCCCTCTCGGGGGTCTTCGACATGTACCTGCGCAACGGCAACAACGCACGCCACGAACACACCTTCCAGCTGGGCATCCTCGGCATCGATGCCGCTTCCGAAGGCCCCTTCTCGCAGCATTACGACGGTTCCTACCTCTTCAATTACCGCTATTCGACCCTGGCGCTGATGACTCCGCTGCTGCCTGCGGATGCCGAAGGAACGAATTATCAGGACCTCTCGTTCAAGCTGCACTTCCCGACCCGGCGGGCCGGGACCTTCTCGCTGTGGGGCGTCGGACTGATCGACCGTTCGGGAACCGTAGCCGAAACCGACCCTGCGAAGTGGACCTACGATCAGGACATGGAGGACCAGGACGTAAGGCAGTATATGGGAGCCGCGGGAATCAACCACACGGTGCCGCTCGGCCGCACCTCCCGCCTGAACACGACCCTTGCCGCGACGGTCAGCGGACTGGACATGCATACCGAACGGATGAGCGACGAGGTAATTCCCCTTCCGCAAAACGTCATCCGCAATACGAACTGGAATTTCGTCTTCTCGACAGCTCTCCGGACCCGCTTCGGCGAACGGCACACGAACCGGACGGGAGTGCGGCTGACGGGCCTCCGCTACGACCAGTTCATGCAGGATGCTCCGGCGCGCGACGGCGCCCTGCAGACGCTGACCGACCGGGCGGGCATGAGCGCCCTGCTCTCCGTCTATTCGACCTCGCTCGTACGGCTTTCGCAATGCTGGGAGGCAAGTGCGGGAGTGCATGTGCAGTGGTTTACGCTCAACGACCGGTATACGGTCGAGCCGCGCGCAAGCGTCAGATACCGGGTTGCACCGGACCATTCGCTCGCGCTGGCCTACGGACTGTACAGCCGGCTGGAGATGTTGAATTACTATTTCACGGAGGTCGGCGGCGAACCGGTGAACCGGGATCTCGATTTCACGAAGGCACACCACCTGTCGCTTACTTACGACTGGCAGATCGGCACGAACCGGCACCTGCGGATCGAACCCTACGTCCAGTATCTCTACGACGTGCCGGTCATTCGGGAACGACCTTCTCGTTCATCAACCTCCGGGGCGACGACGACTGGTTCCTCGCCGAGCGGTTGGCCAATGCCGGACGGGGACTGAACTACGGCGTGGACATCACCTTCGAACGTTTCATGGCTCGGGGATTCTACTACATGGCCACAGCCTCCCTGTTCAATGCCCATTTCCGCACGGCCGACGGCCGATGGTTCGACACACGCTACAACCGGAACTATGTGCTGAACCTGCTGGCCGGCAAAGAGTGGATGACGGGTCGCAACCGGTAGAACTTGCTGGGAATCAACTGGCGCATCACCTTCCAGGGCGGAGACCGGTATTCGCCGATCGACGAGGCGGCGTCGGCAGCCCGGCAGGAGGCGGTCTACGACGAACGCCGTCCCTATTCGGAACAGTTCGAGCCCGTGCTGCTGGCGCACCTGACCGTCAGCTACCGGATCAACCGCCGGCGCGTAGCGCATGAATTTGCGCTGAAGGTCCTGAATCTGACGGGTTACAAGGATTATTACGGTCATCGTTACAACTACCTCACCGGGCAGGTGGAGCCCGAACGCGAGGCGAACATCATCCCCAACATCAGCTACCGGATCGATTTTTAGGCATACGCGGGATCTCCGGACATGCCCGCAGGAGATCCTATCCTCTCACGGCGGCGGCCATAAAGTCCGACCCCGGCGGAACTTCTTCCCCGAAATTTGGACACAACGACGTCAAACAGTATCTTTGTATGCGGTTATCATGATATCAGGATATGGCAGACGATTATCTGGGACGCAAGATGGAGGAGTACCGCGCCCGTGCGGCGGCACCCGCAACGCCGCATCGCCCGCAGGCCTCGCTCCGCAGGCTATTGGCGAAAAACCGCAGCTACCGCGGATACGATCCGCAGTTCCACGTCCGCGAGGATCAGCTCCGGAGCATCATCGAGGTCAATACGCTCATTCCCTCGGCCCGCAACCAGCAGGTCCTGCGCTTCCGGCCCGTGCTGGAGGATGAGGCTGCGGAGGTCCTTCCGCATATCCGGCTGGGAGCGGCTCTTGCGGAGCTGCACCTTCCGCTGCCGGGCACCGAACCCCGGGCCTTCATCATCGTCTGCTCGACGGTGCTCGAGACCCGCTATGTTTCGATCGACCTCGGGATCTCGGCCCAGAGCATGCTGCTCCGGGCCACCGAAATGGGGCTGAACGGCATTTGCATCGGGGCTTTCGACCGTCAGGCGATCCGCGAAGCGTTCCGTCTTCCTTGGGAGCCCGTTCTCCTGCTGGCTGTCGGCCGGGGGGCCGAACGCATCGAGCTGGTTCCCGCCGAAGCCGGCGAAAGCCTGAACTACTACCGCCGCGACGGCGTACACTATGTCCCCAAAATCCGGCTGGAGGAGTTGCTCATAGACAAATAAACGGATCGCATACATCCGGTATTTTCACCTTGCATGATCCGGATCAGCACCGTTTTTGATAGACACGGAAGGAAAACGCACACATGGAACTTTTCAACGACTGGATCACCCGGATCAACGATCTGCTGTGGGGCTACCTGCTCATCGCGGCGCTGCTGGGCGGTGCCGTCTGGTTCACGCTGCGTACCCGGGGCGTGCAGTTCCGGATGCTGCGCGAAATGATCCGCGTCCTGGGCGAATCGCCCGGTTCGGCACCCCGCGGCGAACGGCACGTCTCGTCGTTCCAGGCCTTCGCCGTCTCACTGGCGAGCCGCGTCGGCACGGGCAACCTCGCGGGCGTAGCTACGGCGATCGTCATCGGCGGCCCGGGAGCGGTCTTCTGGATGTGGGTCATCGCCCTGCTGGGCGCCGCGAGCGCCTTCGTCGAATCGACCCTCGCCCAACTCTACAAGCGCCGCGGCAGGGAGTCCTATATCGGCGGCCCGGCTTACTACATGCAATACGGACTGGGCAAACGCTGGATGGGCATCCTCTTTGCCGTGCTGATCTGCGTAACCTTCGGCTTCGCCTTCAACTCCGTGCAGAGCAACACGATCTGCGCCGCCTGGGAACGGGCCTTCGGCCTCGATCCGCTGTGGGTCGGCGCAGCGCTCACACTCCTTACGGCCGGCATCATCTTCGGAGGCATCCACCGCATCGCCCGGGTCAGCAGCGTGCTCGTTCCGGTCATGGCCCTCGGCTACATCGTCCTGGCGCTGGGGATCGTCCTTTGGAACATCGGCCGGCTGCCCGAAGTGCTGCATCTGATCCTTTCGAAGGCCTTCGGCTGGAACCAGGCTCTCGGCGGAGGCATCGGCGCCGCCCTGATGCAGGGAATCAAGCGGGGTCTTTTCAGCAACGAGGCCGGCATGGGCTCGGCCCCGAACGTCGCGGCCACGGCCCACGTCTCGCATCCTGTCAAGCAGGGGCTTATCCAGACGCTCGGCGTCTTCACCGACACGCTGCTCATCTGCACCTGCACGGCCTTCATCATCCTCTTCGGAGGCACGCCGGACCCGTCGCTCAACGGCATCCAGCTCACGCAGGCGGCCCTCGTCTCGGAAGTAGGGCCCGTGGG
Organism: Candidatus Alistipes stercoravium; assembly: GCA_019119615.1. Taxonomy (GTDB): domain Bacteria; phylum Bacteroidota; class Bacteroidia; order Bacteroidales; family Rikenellaceae; genus Alistipes; species Alistipes stercoravium. Next base: position 3,646 of record DWWQ01000022.1, read on the forward strand.
GGAGTTGTTCGTCGCCGTGGCGATCTTCCTCTTCGCCTTCTCGTCGATCATCGGCAACTACTACTACGGAGAGGCGAACATCCGCTTCATCACGCCGCGCCGCGGCGTGCTCACGGCCTACCGGCTGCTCGTGGCCGGCATGGTGCTCTTCGGGGCACTGGCCACGCTTGACGTGGTGTGGAACCTTGCGGACGTTACGATGGCGTTGATGACGCTCTGCAATCTGGTGGCCATCGTCTGGCTCGGCGGCGAGGCATTCCGGCTGCTGAAGGATTACATTGCCCAGAAACGCCGGGGCATAAAGAATCCGACCTTCCGCCGGGAACGGATTCCCGGGCTGCGGGGCCGGATCGAATGCTGGTAGGGGAGACCTCCGCCTGCGGAGACAATCAACGCTCCGGAGCCTCCGCGCCGCAAGCCAGGGCCCGCTGCAGGAATTCCGTCATGCGGTCGAAGGGAATCACCTTGAGATTATCGTAGAGATCGATATGGCAGGCTCCGGGGATGATGAGCAGCTCCTTGTTGTCGCCCGTGAGCCGCTTGAAGGCGTCTTCGGAGAAGTAGCGCGAATGGGCCTCGGCCCCGTGGATCATCAGCACCGGCGTGCGGATCTCGTCGATATAGGTAAGGATCGGCATGTTGATGAAGGCCAGCGAATTGGTCTTCATCAGGCCCTCGTTCGAATTGGGCGAGCGGCGGTGGTAACCGCGCGCGGTCTTGTAATAGTCGTGGTACTGGCGCACGAAGAGCGGGGCATCCTCGGGCAGGGGATCGACCACGCCGCCATCGCGCTCGGCAACCCCCGTACGGTAGGACTCGCCGCGCAGGCGGTTGAGCTCTTCACGCAGGTGATAGCGGTCGTCGGCGCTCATCGCATCGAAATAGCCCCGGGCATTCACGCGGCTCATGTCGTACATCGTCGAGGTGATCGTCGCCCGGATGCGGGGGTCGTTGGCCGCGGCATTGAGGGCAAAGCCGCCCCAGCCGCAAATGCCGCAAATGCCGATCCGCTGCGGATCGACATCCTCGCGCGTAGAGAGGTAATCGACCGCGGCGCTGAAGTCGTCGGTGCTGATCTCCGGAGAGGTCAGGTAACGGGGCCGACCGCCGCTTTCCCCGTAGAACGAAGGGTCGAAAGCGATGGTCAGAAATCCCCGCTCGGCGAGCGTCTGGGCATAGAGGCCCGAAACCTGCTCCTTCACGGCGCCGTAGGGGCCGCATACGGCGACGGCCGCCAGCGGTCCGACCGCATCTTTCGGCTTGTAGAGATCGGCGGCGAGGGTGATGCCGTAGCGATTGTGGAAGGTAACTTTCGTGTGCGAGACACGTTCGCTCTGCGGGAAGGTCTTGTCCCATTCAAGGGAAAGGTTCAACGTATCCATATCATTCATCGTGTTTTGAGCCGTTGCCGTGGCCGACAGCAGGGTAGCGAGGGCCAGAAGCGGCAAAATTGTCGTTCGTTTCATCGTGCCGTCTTTTTCCGATACAAAGATAGGCGGCTTTTCGAACCGGCCGGTTAAACGGATTACGGAAGAAGCTACCATTTTTACCGGTATTCGCCGCCGCCGGTCCGACCGTCGCGCAGAATCCGTAAAATCGGTAGATGAAACCGGAATCGGGATACAGCCGGAAAGTCGATTTTTTTCGTAACTTTGTCTCGGTCGGAACCCCCGCAACGGGCATGTCCGCCGCCTGCACGACACACCAAACAGAACAACATACCATCTCATGTTACGAAAGATCAGAACAACGCTTGCAATCCTCTGCTTCGCACTCATCACGCTGCTTTTCCTCGACTTCACGGGAACGCTGCATGCGTGGTTCGGATGGCTGGCGAAAATTCAGTTCCTGCCGGCACTGCTGGCGCTGAATCTGGGCGTCGTGGCGCTCCTCGTCCTGGCGACGCTGCTCTTCGGACGCATCTATTGCTCGATCATCTGCCCGCTCGGGGTCATGCAGGACATCATCGCACGGTTCGGCAGCCGGGGCCGGAAACGCAAATACCGCTACAGCTACTCTCCGGCCAAAAACTGGCTGCGCTACGGCGTTCTCGCGCTCTTCATCGCGGCACTCGTCGCCGGCATCGGATCGTTCGTGGCGCTGATAGCCCCCTACAGCGCCTACGGACGCATCGCGCAGAACCTGCTGGCTCCTCTCTACGGCTGGGGCAACAACCTGCTGGCCTACCTCGCCGAACGGGCCGACAGCTACGCCTTCTACCGCACGGAGGTCTGGATACGCAGCCTCACGACGCTGCTTATCGCCGCGGCGACGCTCATCCTGCTCGTTGTCCTGGCCTGGCGCAACGGACGCACCTGGTGCAACACGGTCTGCCCGGTCGGCACGGTGCTGGGATTCTTCTCCCGCTTCTCGCTTTTCCGCCCGGTGATCGACACCGCGAAATGCAATGCCTGCGGGCTCTGCGCCCGGCAGTGCAAGGCCTCCTGCATCGACTCGAAACACCATGCGATCGACTATTCGCGCTGCGTGGCCTGCATGGACTGCCTCGACAACTGCAAACAGGGCGCCATCAGCTACCGGCGCCGCACGTTCGGGATGCATCCCTCCAAGGCGAAGAAGCCCGCAGCCGCGCCGCAGCACGCCTCGCGCCGTTCGTTCCTCACAGGAACGGGAATACTGCTGGGCACGGGCCTCGTCCGCGCCCAGGAGAAGAAGGTGGACGGCGGCCTGGCCGTGATCCTCGACAAGAAGGCGCCCGCACGCCACACGCCGATCGTGCCGCCGGGTGCCGTGAGCCTGCGCCACCTGGCCCAGCACTGCACGGGCTGCCAGCTCTGCGTCGCGGTCTGCCCCAACGGCGTGCTGCGCCCCTCGTCGGGCATCATGACCCTCATGCAGCCCGAATCCTCCTACGAAAGGGGCTACTGCCGGCCCGAATGCGTCAAGTGCTCGGAGGTGTGTCCCGCCGGGGCGATCGAGCCGATCACCGTAGCCGACAAGTCGGCCATCCAGATCGGCCACGCCGTCTGGGTCCGGGAAAACTGCGTACCCCTCACCGACGGGGTGGCGTGCGGCAACTGCGCCCGCCACTGTCCGACGGGTGCTATCACAATGGTCCCCTCGGACCCCTCGATGGCCGATTCGCCGCAGGTACCTGTCATAAACGAGGAGCGCTGCATCGGCTGCGGAGCCTGCGAGAACCTCTGCCCGGCGCGCCCCTTCAGCGCCATCTATGTCGAAGGACACGAATGCCACCGTACGATTTAATCCACACGAAACGAATATGGACAAGATAAGGAACCACGAAGAAGAGATCAGCCGCCGGGCGTTTCTCAAGCGTCTCGGAGCGGGAACCGCCGCCGTATCGGGGCTGACGCTGGCCGGATGCCGGCCGACGGCTTCCGGAACGGATACGCCGGACGAGCCGCCGACGGACCGGATGACCTACCGCGAAAATCCCTCGACGGGCGACCGCGTATCGCTGCTGGGCTTCGGCATGATGCGCCTGCCGATGGTCGGCGGGCACGGCGCCGACGAAGGCAGGGAGGTCATCGACCAGGAAGCCGTCAATGCGATGGTCGATTATGCCATTGCGCACGGCGTAAACTATTTCGATACCTCGCCAGCCTACTGTCAGGGTCTCTCCGAGCGGGCTACGGGCATCGCCTTGAGCCGCTATCCGCGCGACAGCTATTTCGTTGCCACGAAGCTCTCGAATTTCGCCCCCTCGACCTGGAGCCGCGAGGCGTCGATCGCCATGTACCGCAACTCGTTCAAGGAGCTCGGGGTCGATCGGATCGACTACATGCTGCTGCATGCCATCGGCATGGGAGGCGGCATGGAGGAGTTCGAGGCCCGCTACATCCGCAACGGCATGCTCGATTTCCTGATGGCCGAACGCGAAGCAGGACGCATCCGCAATCTGGGCTTCTCCTATCACGGCGACATCGCGGTCTTCGACCGCATGCTGGCCGAGCACGACCGTTACAAGTGGGATTTCGTGCAGATCCAGCTCAACTACCTCGACTGGAACTATGCCAAGCAGATCAATCCCCGCAATACCGACGCCGAATACCTATACGGCGAACTCGAAAAACGCCGTATCCCGGCCGTCATCATGGAGCCGCTGCTCGGCGGACGCCTGTCGAATGTTCCGAACGACATCGTCGTGCGCCTCAAGCAGCGCGAAGCCGAACGGAGCGTGGCGTCGTGGGCCTTCCGCTTCGCCGGGTCGTTCCCCGGGGTGCTGACCGTATTGAGCGGCATGACCCGCATGGAGCATCTGCAGGACAACCTGCGGACCTTCTGTCCGCTCGATCCGCTTTCGGACGAGGAGTTCTCGTTCCTCCGGCAGACGGCCGACCGCATGATGCAATTCGACACGATCCCGTGCAACGACTGCAAGTATTGCATGCCCTGTCCCTACGGACTGGATATCCCCGCCATCCTGCTTCACTACAACAAATGTCTGAACGAAGGCAATATCACCACCGGAACACAGGATGAGCACTACCGTGAAGCCCGCCGGGCCTACCTGATCGGCTACGACCGCAGCGTGCCGCGCCTGCGGCAGGCCGACCACTGCATCGGCTGCCGCCAGTGTGTGCCGCACTGCCCGCAGGGCATCGACATCCCCCACGAGCTGCACCGGATCAGCGCCTATGTCGAACGACTCAAACAGAACCGAGATGATCAGAAAGGCCATCGCCATGCTGCACGAAGGGGGCCACACGCTCGTCGTGGCCAACGGTAACGTCTTCCGCACGTTCGACCGGCGGGGCGTGGCGGACCTCTACCGGCTGCTCCGCGAGGAACCGGAGTTCCTGCGCGGCGCCGTCGTCGCCGACAAGGTCGTGGGCAAGGCTGCCGCGGCGCTGATGCTGCTGGGCGGCGTCGCGGAACTCCACACGGACATCATCAGCGGCAAGGCGATAGAGCTGCTGCACGGCAGCAGCCTCCGCTACGCATACGATCTGGAGGTGCCGCACATCATCAACCGTACGCGGGACGGGTGGTGCCCGCTGGAGACCCGCTGCCGCGACTGCCGTACGGCGGAAGAGTGTCTGACACAAATCGAGGCGTTCATCGCCTCCCGAAACGCATAAGGAACAAAAAAGAATCGAATACGATGCAAACGACAAGTGTAAAACTCCATTCGCTGGAATACCGCCAGGCGAAAACCTACTGGATCGCGGCCCTTTTCGTGCTGGGCAACATCCTCCTGCCGCAGCTCTGCCACCTCGTGCCGCAGGGCGGTATGCGGTGGCTTCCGATCTACTTCTTCACCCTCGTGGGAGCCTACAAGTACGGCTGGCGCGTGGGATTGCTGACCGCCGTGGCCTCGCCGCTGCTCAACTCGGCGCTCTTCGGCATGCCGGCCGCCGCCGCACTCCCCGCGATCCTGCTCAAATCGGTGCTGCTGGCCGTAACGGCGGGCTATGCCGCCGCACGTTCGGGCAAAGCCTCGCTGTGGCTGCTCGCAGCCGTTGTCCTTGTCTACCAGACCGTCGGCACGCTGGGCGAGTGGGCGATAAGCGGCAGTCCGGCTGCGGCCGTACAGGATTTCCGCATCGGCATCCCCGGCATGCTGCTCCAGCTCTTCGGAGGCTGGCTCTGCATCAACCTGACCGGCCGCCGCGCATAGCACCGCCGACCGAAACGGAGCCTCCGGCACACGACCCGGAATCCCGGCATCGAAGCGATGCGGGATTTCGGGTCCATTTTTTTAATATTATTTATTATTTCCGTATCTTTGTCGGCAGCAAATCCCTAACAGCAACAAACACTATGGCAAAAGCAGTAAACATCGCCCGTTCACACCGGCTGGACGGCATCGGAGAGTACTATTTCTCGCGCCGCCTGCGCGAGCTCGCCGAGATTGAGGCGACGACAGGCCGCCAGATCGTCAAATTGGCCATGGGCAGCCCCGACCTGCCGCCCCATCAGTCGGTCATCGACCGTCTGGCCAAAGAGGCACAGCGCCCCGACGTGCACAAGTACATGTCCTACCAGGGCGAACCGATTCTGCGCAAGGCTTTTGCCGACTGGTATAAGAAATGGTACCATGTGGACCTCGATTTCAAGTCGGAGATCTATCCGCTGATCGGATCGAAGGAGGGTATCATGCATATCTGCATGACATTCCTCAATCCCGGCGACAAGGTCCTCGTGCCCAATCCGGGATACCCGACCTACTCGGCCGGCGTGAAGCTCGCCGGCGGCGTGATGGTTCCCTATTCGCTCAACAAGGCGACGAACTTCTATCCCGACTTCGAGGCCATCGAGAAGGCCGGTCTCGACGGCGTGAAGATGATGCTGGTCAATTATCCCAACATGCCGACGGGACAGACCCCCACGATGGATCTCTTCCGGAAGATCATCGACTTCGGTGCCAAGCACAACATCCTCATCGTTCATGACAATCCCTACAGTTTCATCCGCAACGCTTCGGCGCCGATTTCGATCATGGCGGTCGAGGGCGCAAAGGAGGTGGCCCTCGAGCTGAATTCGCTCTCGAAGGCGCACTCGATGGCCGGCTGGCGTGTCGGCGTGCTTGTCGGCAAGGCCGATTGGATCAAGTCGGTGATGACCTTCCGCAGCAACATGGATTCGGGCATGTTCTATCCGATCCAGGCTGCGTCGGAAACGGCGCTGTCGCTGGGCGAGGAGTGGTTCAAGGAACTCAACGCCATCTACTACGGACGCGAGAAGCAGGCCTACGCGCTGCTCGATGCGCTGGGATGCAGCTACCGGAAGAACCAGGCCGGACTGTTCGTCTGGGCCGAACTTCCCGAGGATTACAAGGGCGACAGCTTCGCCTTCTCGGACGAGGTGATCGACAAGTGCGACGTCTTCCTCACGCCGGGCGGTATCTTCGGCTCGGAGGGCGAGCGCTACATCCGCATCACGCTCTGCTGCCCCGAGGAACTGCTCAAGAAAGCCACGGACAACGTCGTGGCGAAGTTCCGCAAATAATCCGTCCGAAATTATATCCGGGCCGCAGTCTCCTAATGGGGACTGCGGCTCTTTTTTATTCGCAGTTGAAATACGCCAAAAGACATATTAAATCCCTCATATCCGGATTCGGACGAAAAGAAGCACTCAGAATGCACTCTTTTCAAATATTTTATTTTGTAAACATAACCGCAAACCCCATCATGCCTATGAAGAAACCGTAAAGAAATCTGACTTTTTTTCGTACCAATACGGTACATGACATATAAAAAGCGTTATTTTTATTCCGGTCGCTAAAACTTCCACTTTTTCAAGACCCCAAGGAATAAAGTTTGACGCTCACATGTTGTTTCACGTGGGCTTTATTCTGTTATTGGGGGGTACAGGTTGTGGAAGACCGTAGCGACCAAAACAAAAATATTGTCCCACGTTTTTTGTGTGTCCATATTTCCCCATTTTTTTACGTCAGGGACAGGCAAGAACTAATTGACAACCATGAATATGAAACAGATCATTCCATTTGCAGTCCTTATTTTCGCAGCCTTCTCGCTTACTGCCTGCGGGCCTTCGAAAAAAAGTCTGAAACGAAGCAACCAGGCTCTGACTCAAGCCATGCAGGCCATGGCCATGAAAGAAACAGCCGAAGCGGCTCAACTCTATTCCGACACGTCGATTCCGAGAGGCGAGGCCCGCCGTAAAGTCAGCCGGGATACCCCGGGACAAACCACACTCGAGAAAACCATCATCCGTTGGGCAATCGATTCCGATCCTCAAGGGGCCCGTGTTTTCTACAGAGTTTTGTCGAGCATTCCGGCCGTGGTGAAAAACACGAACGAAACCTATCTGATGACCACTCCGTATGAGGAGACTCGGGCATTCAACATATTAGGTCTCACCTATGAAAATTCGCGCGATGTCCAGATCGAAATCAAGGTTGTGAAAAGCGGATACGAGGCCCAGGTAAAAAGATTCAACGTACGACAGGCTATCGATCAGCAGGAAATAAGCAGTTTCTTCATCCTCGTACCCAAAGAGGAGTAACCATTCCTTTTCCGGAACGGACCTACTTCCGGCAACAAAAAAATATCCGGGGCAGAAAATAGCCCCGGATATTTTTTCATTAACAATCGTTTTATTCGGACTTTCTGACCTCGATCTTCGCGGCAGCGGCCTTCACACGGTCGCGCAGCGTCGTCAAGTCGCAGCCCGGGCGGTCGTAACCCACGACCACGCCCATGCGGCGTCCGACGCGGGCCGACGGTTTTCCGAAGATGCGCACATCGAGACGGGCATCCCCGGCCAACGCCTTGTCGATTCCTTCGTAACAGGGTGCCTCGGCGCAGGCCACGGGCGACAGCACCACGGCGCTCGCTCCGGGACGCTCGAAGGTGATCTCCGGGATGGGCAAACCCAGCACGGCTCGCAGGTGCAGTTCGAATTCGTTGAGATTCTGCGTACCGGCCAGCGTTACCATGCCCGTATCGTGCGGACGCGGCGAGAGCTCCGAGAAATAGACGCCGGTTTCGTGGCTCAGGAAGAACTCCACGCCCCAGATGCCGGCGCCGGTCAGCGCCTCGGTAACCGCGGCGGCCATACGCTGCGCCTCCTTCAGGTGTTCGGGAGCGATATGCGGCGACTGGAAACTCTCGCGGTAGTCGCCGCCCTTCTGCACATGGCCGATCGGCGGGCAGAAAAGCGTCGGACCGCTCTTCTGCGTTACGGTCAGCAGGGTAATCTCGCTGTCGAAACGGATGAACTCCTCGACAATCAGTTCGCGGATATCGCCGCGCGATCCTTCGCAGCCGTAGTGCCAGGCCTGCTCGATCTCTTCGGGACCCTTGACCACCGACTGACCCTTTCCCGACGAGGACATCAGCGGCTTGACCACGCACGGATAACCGATCTTATCGGCCGCCTCGCGCAGCTCCTCAAGCGTCTTTGCATAGTAGTAGCGCGCCGTTTTGAGCCCCAGCTCCCTGGCGGCCAGGTCGCGGATCGCCTTGCGGTTCATCGTGAAGTTCACGGCCCGGGCGCTCGGCACAACCTGAATTCCGGATTTTTCGAAATCGTAGAGCCGCTCGGTACGGATGGCCTCGATCTCCGGAACGATCACGTCGGGGCGGTGTTTTTCGACCGCGGCAGCCAGCGCATCGCCGTCGAGCATATCGAAAACCTCCGCAGCGTCGGCTACCTGCATGGCGGGTGCCCCCGCATACGAATCACACGCCACGACGGTCTGTCCCAGCCGCTGTGCGGCGATGGTAAACTCCTTGCCCAGCTCGCCGGAGCCCAGAAGCAATATCTTTTTGGTCATATTCGGTAGAATTTTATAGTGTCGGCAAAACAATTCGGCCGCATGACGGAGCGGCCCGCCCGACCGGCGATCAGAGGGCGAAGAGCATGAAGATCTGCGCCGTCAGCACCCGGAGGAACATCACCACGGGATAGACCGTCGAATAACCCACGGCAGGCATGTCGTTTCCGGCCGTGGCGTTGGCATAGGCCAGTGCGGGGGGATCGGTCGTCGAACCGGCGATCAATCCCATCAGCGTATAATAATTCATTTTCAGGTACTTTCTCGCAATTACCGAAACAATCACAAGAGGTACTACGGTGATGATGAACCCGTATCCGATCCAACGGTATCCGCCATCGACCACCGCCTCGACAAAACCGTCGCCGGCACCGATGCCGACAGCCGCAAGGAAGAGGGCGATGCCGATCTCGCGCAGCATGAGGTTCGCCGACATGGTCGTATAGGTAACCAGATGGAAATGCGTACCGAAACGCCCGATAAGGATCGCCACGATAAGCGGTCCGCCGGCAAGTCCCAGCTTCACGGGTTGCGGCACGTTAAGCAGGGGTATCGATCCGAGCAGCACACCGAGGGCGATACCCACGAAGATCGTGATGAGGTTCGGATGGTCGAGTTTCTTGAGCGAGTTGCCCAGCACGTCGGCCACCTGCGCCACGGCCTTCGCCGGACCCACGACCATCACCCGGTCGCCGACCTGCAGTTCCAGCCCCTGGTAGGGGATCAGGTCCATGCCGGCGCGATTGACACGCGTGATGGTGATGCCGTATTTGGTGCGCAACCGCAGATCGGAAAACTTCTTGCCGTTGATCGACGACTTGGTGATCAGGATCCGGCGCGAGATCAGCTCGGCATTGGGCGTGTTGTTGCCCCAGTCCTCGTCCGAAAGTTCCACGCGATGGCCGAAGAAGGCCACGATGGCCTCCGTATCCTCGCTTTGGCAAATGACCCAGAGACGGTCGCCCACATGGATCCGGCTCTCGTTGTCGGCCATCGAGATCTCGCCGTCGGGATGCTTGATGCGTGAAATGACAAACTGGCGGTTCACCAGATCACGCACATACTCCACGCTCCGTCCGTCGAGCATCGTATTGGTGAATTCGACCGAAACCTTGTCGGCGAACTTCTGCTCGTGGGAGAGTTCGGCCAGCGCCTCGTCCTCCTTTTCGAACTTCACGCGGAAGGCATAGCGGATGAAGATCATCGTGAAGATAATGCCCACGACACCCAGCGGATAGGCCACGGCATAACCCAGGGCGATCGAGGGATCGTCGCACCCCGTCGCATCGGCATAGGCCTGTTGCGCGGCACCGAGTCCCGGCGTGTTGGTTACGGCGCCCGAGAGGATGCCGACCATCGTAGGGATGGGCGTTCCGGTCGTCAGATGGAGAATGTAGGCTGTCAGGACACCCAGGAGCACGATCGCCACGGCACAGCTCACGAGCGTCATGCCGCCGTGCTTGAACGAGGCGAAGAAACCCGGTCCGACCTGCAGACCGATCGAAAAGACGAAGAGAATCAGGCCGAACTCCTGCACGAAGTTGCGGACTTCGCCGTCCACCGTCATGCCGAAATGGCTGAAGATGATTCCCACGAAGAGAATCCAGGTGATGCCGAGCGAGACACCGCCGATCTTGACCTTCCCCAGCAGGATGCCGAGGGTAATGACCAGTGCAAAGGTCAGCACCGCATGCGCAATGCCACCGCCGAAAAAGAGCGAATAGAGCCACTCCATAAAAGACCTGTTTTGAAGACTTGGGGTATAAGATGCTGCAAAAGTAGCATTTCTTACAGAATTTTAAAAATTTTCCTTCTCCAAAAGCGTGCGGTGCGGAGCGCTTGCGGCGAATCAGTAGAGATAGCGCTCGATAAGCGGCAGGAAGAGGGCCGTAGCCAGCCCCATGAGGGCCATGGCCAGACCGCTCAAGGCGCCTTCGACGGCACCGATCTCGATGGCGCGGGCCGTTCCGATGCCGTGGGCCGCAGCGCCGAGCGCGAAGCCGCGCGCCTCGGGATCGCGCACGCCGCAGCGCCCGAGAATCCACTCGCCGAAGATGCTGCCGAAGATCCCGACACAGAAGACCACCACGGAGGTTACCGAAACGTTGCCACCCAGCGGGCCCACGACCGACACGGCGATGGGCACGGTAACCGACTTCGGGGCGATCGAGGTGAGGATCTGCCGCTCGGTGCCGAAGGCCATGGCGATATAGACGACGCTCAACACCCCGACAAGACATCCGGCCAGTGTCGCGGCCCCTACGGGGAGCAGGCTGCCGCGCAGCCGTTCAATCTGTTCATAGAGCAGGTATCCGAGGGCCACGACCGACATGCCGAGGGCGAAGTTCAGGATGCCGGTCGCCTCGCGGTAACGGTCGTAGTCGATCCCCATGCAGCGGAGAAAAACGATCACGGCAACGAAGGTCAGCAGCACGGGGTGGAGCAGCGGCGTATGCACGCGGCGGTAAATGTACCCCCCGACACAATAGAGGCCGACGGTGAGTGTCAGCAGGAAGAGGTCCGTATGGAGAAAATCATTCAGCATGGCGCAGGTGCTTGATATGCCGCAGGCGGGCGCGGCGGTTCAGGCTCTGGAAGGTCTTTCCGGTAACGAAGATCACGAGAACGGTCGAGACGATCCCCGAGATGAGAATGGCCCAGAGGTTTTCGAGAATCACGCGGTAGGAGACCATGAGGCCCACGCCGTAGGGTACGAAGAAGAGCGCCATCGACCCGAGCAGGAAGCGGGCCGCCGGACGTATGCGGTCGGCCGGCACCCATTTCAGACAAAGGGAGGCGAAGAGCAGGATCATGCCGATGATGTTGCCCGAGACATAGCCGCCCGTCAGCAGGCTCAAGGCGTTGCCCGTGAGCCAGAAAAAGAGGATGTAGAAGAGTCCCGTCATAAATGCAGCTCTTTTTTCGGTGGCCGGAGATGCACGTCCGGCACGTCCCCGGCAAAAAAACTCCGAAACCGTAGCGGTTTCGGAGCGATGCATACCTTGCCGTCGTTTTCGGGCGGCAAATATAGCGCTTTTTTTATTTTTTCATCCTCTTGAGCGGGCAATTTGCCGATGCGCACGACGTACATCCTTCCCGCCCCTTGCGGAAACACTTCACGAGGCGCTGCGTCGCCTCCGCAGCCGCCGCCAACACGACGGCCCACACCGCATAATCCTGCCAGGAGGCCATCAGAAAAGCAAGGCTATGTGATAGACCGCCCATGCCACGATCCACGCCACGGCCGTATTGTAGACCACCGACGCCGCAGCCCAGCGCCATCCAGCCTCCGAACCGATGGCCGCCACCGTCGCGATACAGGGAACGTAGAGCAGGATGAAGACGAGCAGTCCGAGCGCCGAGGCCGTCGTGAAGTCGCCGCTGGCGAGCAGCCGCTGCCCGAGCGTCCGTTCGGCATCTTCCCGGGCCGCCGTCGCAGCCTCGGAACCGGATTCGGAACCGGCCGCTGCTCCGGCTTCGGTATCGGCCGCAACGACCGTATCATCCCCGGAACCGGCGGCTGCCGTTGCGGCCGGAGTCTCCTCGCCGGCATAGAGCACGCCGAGCGTCGAGACGACGATCTCCTTGGCCGAGATGCCCGAAAGCAGCGCCACGCCGGATTTCCAGTTCAGGCCCAGCGGCGTGAAGACCGGCTCGCAGGCCTGACCGATCCGCCCCAGGTAGGAGTTTTCGTAATTCGTGGCCGACGGGGCGGCAGCGGACTCTTCACGGGGATAGTAGCTCAAAAACCAGACGAGAATCGAGGCGATGAGGATCATGCCGCCCATCTTGCGCAGATACTGCGCGCATTTGTCCCACATGTGCGAGAGGGTGGTCTTCCAGGTCGGCATGCGGTAGGGCGGAAGCTCCATGACGAAGGGCGTCTCGTCCTCGGGATAGAAGAAGCGGCGCATGAGCCGGGCCGTTACGACCGCCAACAGGATTCCCAGCAGGTAGAGTCCGGCCATCACCAGCCCGGCATGTCTGGGGAAGAAGGTCCCGGTCAGCAGGATATAGATCGGCAGCCGCGCGCTGCACGACATGAAGGGGGTGATCAGGATGGTAATCAACCGGCTGCTGCGGCTTTCGATCGTCCGGGTGGCCATGATGGCCGGGACGTTGCAGCCGAAGCCCATGATCATCGGGATGAAGGACTTTCCGTGAAGGCCGATGCGGTGCATGACGCGGTCCATGATGAAGGCCGCGCGCGCCAGATAGCCCGAATCCTCGAGGAAGGAGATGAACAGGTAGAGGATCATGATCTGCGGCAGGAAGACGATCACGGCGCCCACGCCGCCGATCACACCGTCCGAAAGCATGTCGCGCAGGGCCCCTTCGGGCAGCAGGGCATCCACCCCGGCACCGATCCAGCCCACCAGGGCGTCGATCCACTCCTGGGGATAGGCCCCGAGGCTGAACGTACACCAGAACATGAGCCACATGAGGGCGAAAAAGATCGGAAAGCCCCACAGTTTGTGCGTTACGAAGGTGTCGATCAGGCTTGTCGCCGTAACCTGCTCACGCTGCCCGGGCGTATAGGTCTCCTTCAAAGCGCCCTGGATGAATCCGTATTTCTGGTCGGCGAAGGCCGTTTCGATATCCTCGCCCAGCGCCTCGTTGATGCGGCGGGCCTCACGGTCGCGGATCGCAATCCACGAGGCATAGTGGGGCGCCCCGTGCAGCATCTCCTCGATCTGGCGGTCGCCTTCGAGCAGCTTGAGGGCATAGTAGCGGGGCGGGAAGGCCTTGGGAAGCTCCCCGCGATGCTCGCTCAAATCACCGTTCAGCCGCCGCAACCCCTCCTCAATCACGGATCCCATTTGAATATGGATATGGCGCACGCGGTCGTCGCGGTTTTCGAAAACGTCGATCACCGTGTCGAGCAACGCCTCGATGCCGCGGTTGTTACGCGCCTCGACCGGAACCATCGGAACACCCAGCATGCGGCCCAGGTTGTCGTAGTCGAGCTTCGCACCGCTCTTTTCCAACTCGTCGTACATGTTCAGGGCCACGACGATCCGCGGGTTGATGTCGATGAGTTCGGTCGTCAGGTAGAGATTGCGCTCGATATTCGAGGCTACGACCGTATTGATAATCACGTCGGGGGTCTTCGTGGCGATGTGGTGCCGCACATAACGCTCCTCGGGCGTATAGGCCGTCAGGGCGTAGGTCCCGGGCAGATCCGTAATCTCGAAACGGTAGCCGCGGTATTCGCGGAAGCCGAGCTTGGCATCCACCGTAACACCGCTGTAGTTGCCCACATGCTCGTGTCCGCCCGATATGGCGTTGAAGAGCGAGGTCTTGCCGCTGTTGGGATTTCCGACCAGCGCCACAGAGATCGTACGGCTGCTGCGCGCCACGGCCTCATCGACCGTCGCAGGGCGTGGATTGCATCCTCCGTAGCCCGGCACCCCGGCGGAGGCATCAGCAGTGCCGTTTCCGTCGCAACCGCAGCCGGACAGCGCGTTTTCGTCGGCCAGGCAGCCGGTAGCCTCGCTGTCGGAGAGCACGATGACCATGTCGGCTTCGCTGCGCCGCAGCGAAATGTCGTATCCCATGATTTTGTATTCGATCGGATCCTTCAGCGGCGCATTCAGAATGACCTCCACGCGCTGACCGCGGACGAATCCCATCTCCATGATGCGGCGTCGGAAGCCACCGTGTCCCGTAACCTTGACAATGGTGGCCGCTTCACCGGTTTTCAATTCGGAAAGACGCATATTTCGGATAGGGTGATTTTCGGCAGCAAATATACGATTTTACCCTCAGACGCGCAAT